>JBEIQG010000195.1:0-7142 GCA_040376625.1 Nitrospira sp.
AGATCTCAATAAATCGACGGCGATTCTCGAATCGCAAACCAGAGAATTAGAGCGGGCCAGTCGCTATAAGTCCGAGTTCCTGGCCAACATGTCGCACGAAATGCGGACCCCCCTCAACTCGACCCTGATCCTGACGAAACTGCTGGCCGACAACCCACAGGGCAATCTCACCCCCGACCAGGTCAAATCACTCACGACGATCGAATCCTCCGGCCATGATCTGCTGGCGCTGATCGACGACGTCCTGGACCTCGCGAAGGTGGAGGCCGGACGCATCGACCTCACGCTGCAACAAGTGCCGATCCCGCGTCTCCTCGACAGCTTGGGCTCGATGTTCAAACCACTCGCGGAACAGCGCGGCCTCCGGCTCGTCATGCAACAGCGTTCGGGCACACCCGACACGCTTGAAACCGACTCACAACGGCTCGAACAGGTGTTGAAGAATCTCCTATCGAACGCCATAAAATTCACCGAGGTCGGCCAGGTGTCGCTGGAAGTCTCCAGCCTCCCGGACGGACGTCTGGCGTTCACCGTGCAAGACAGCGGCATCGGCATTCCGCAAGAGCAGCATGAGCTGATTTTTGAACCCTTCTGCCAGGGCGATGGCACCACCAGCCGAAAATACGGCGGAACCGGACTCGGACTTTCCATTTCGCGCGAATTCGTTCGATTGCTGGGAGGAGAAATTCAGCTGTCGAGCATTCCGGGCCAGGGCAGCACCTTCACCGTGCTCCTCCCCCAGCGCTTATCCTCCACAGCGCTACCTTCCCGGTCCCTCCGCACACACTCGCCGCCCAAACCGAGGAACACCGGCGACATACTCCCCATGCCTGCAATCCCGTCTGAGAGCCGGGTGGCGCCGGCTCACATCGAGGATGATCGGGAACAACTTTCCGCCAGCCGGCGGGTGATTTTGATCGTCGAGGACGACGAACCCTTTTCGAAAATTCTCGCCGATCTGGCTCATGAACTCAGTTTTCAGGTCTTGGTCGGCACGACGGCGGCCGATGCCCTGGCGCTCGCCTCGCGTTATCTGCCGAGCGCCGTCATCCTCGATATCGGACTGCCGGACCATTCCGGACTCTCGGTCATCGACCGGCTGAAAGCCGATCCCAAGACACGACATATTCCGATTCACGTGGTGTCGGGTCACGACTATGAGAAAACCGCCTTGTCCTTAGGCGCCGTCGGCTACATGCTCAAACCGGTGAAACGAGAGCAGCTTATGGACGCCTTCCGGCAGTTCGAGACCAGGCTGACGGATAAACCGCGACGCGTGCTGATCGTGGAAGACGACCCCGCCCAACGGGAGAGCCTCCGGCTGCTGCTCGGTTCGGATGAAGTCGAAACGATCGGCGCGGACAGCGCGGCGGAATGTCTCGCCTATCTCGCCGAGCGAACCTTCGATTGCATGGTACTCGACCTCACGCTCCCCGATGCGTCCGGATTTTCCTTGCTCGAAACTCTCAGCCGGGAAGAACACCTGGCCTTTCCACCGGTGATCGTCTACACGGGCCGGGAGCTGTCTCTCGATGAGGAACAGCGGCTCCGCAAGTATTCGCATTCGATCATCATCAAGGGGGCAAAATCTCCGGAACGGCTACTGGACGAAGTCACCCTGTTCCTCCATCAGGTCGTGACGGCGCTTCCGCCTGAGCAACAACGGATGTTGGAGAAAGCGCGCAGCCGGAATGCAGTGCTCGAAAGCCGCCGTATTCTCATCGTCGAAGACGACGTCCGAAACATTTTTGCCTTGAGCGCAATTCTGGAGCCCCATGGCGCGAAGATCGAGATCGCGCGCAACGGTCGCGAGGCACTCGCCATCCTGGAGAAGTCGCTTCTGAACGGCGACCGGGTGATCGACCTGGTGCTGATGGATATCATGATGCCTGAAATGGACGGCCTCACCGCCATGCGCGCGATCCGCGAACGGCCCGAATGGCACAAGCTTCCCATCATCGCCTTGACGGCGAAGGCGATGAAAAACGACCAGGAGCAGGCGCTGGCGGCCGGGGCGAACGACTACATGGCCAAACCGCTCGACGTGGATCAATTACTGTCACTCGTGCGCGTATGGATGCCCCGATGACCTCAGACGCGGCGATGAAAACAGAAGATATCGAACTGCAGCTGTTCCTCGAGGCCGTGTATCAACAGTTTCACTATGATTTTCGAGGCTACTCCAAGGCTTCGATCAAACGGCGCCTCCTGCTGGCACGCAACCGCATCGGGTGCGCCACCTTTTCCGCCCTGCAAGAACGGCTGCTGCACGATAGCTCGGTGCTCCCACAGCTGCTGGACTACCTGACGGTGCAGGTGAGCGACATGTTCCGCGATCCCGGCTATTTCCGCGCGCTACGGGAGCAGATCGTTCCCCACCTCAAGACCTATCCCTCGTTGAAGGTCTGGGTTGCCGGCTGCAGTTCGGGGGAGGAATTGTACTCCCTCGCCATTCTGTTTCGGGAGGAAGGGCTGGAGAGCAAAACCATGTTTTATGCCACCGACATCAATGTCGGCGCGCTCGCCAAGGCCGAGGCCGGAGTGTATGATCTCCAGCGGATCGCGCTCTTTACGAGGAACCACCGTCTGGCCGGCGGGAAGGGTTCGTTATCGGACTACTATACGGCCGCGTACGGGGCGGCCAGGTTCGACAAAACGCTCCGCCGCCGAACGGTCTTTTCCGATCATAGTCTGGTCTCGGACTCGGTCTTTGCCGAGGTGCATCTGGTGTCCTGCCGGAACGTGCTGATTTATTTCGACCGGCCGATGCAAGACCGCGCAATCGGCCTGTTCAAGGAGGCCCTCGTCCGGAAAGGGTTTCTCGGGATCGGTGCCAGAGAAAGCCTGCGCTTCAACGCCCACGCCAAGGCGTTCACGGATCTACTCCCCGGGGAGCGGATTTATCAGAAACGAGGCGATGAGTGACGGCTCTTCCCCTGCATGAATGCCTGAGCGAACTTCGCGCCGTCGTCATCGGCGCGTCCACCGGTGCGGTCGCCGCACTGTCGCACCTCCTGCCTCCGCTGGCGGCTGACTTTCCGCTCGCCATCCTGGTCACGGTGCACGTGCCCGCCGACAAACCCAACTGTATTCCGGCCTTATTGCAGGCGAAATGCCGGATCGCCATCAAGGAAGCGGAAGATAAAGAACCCGTCGTCCCCGGCACCGTCTATTTTGCCCCGCCCGATTATCATCTTCTCGTGGAGCAGGATCGATCCCTGTCGCTGTCCAGCGAGGAACCGGCGAACTTCTCCCGCCCCTCGGTCGACGTGCTCTTCGAGTCGGCCGCGGACGCATACGGGAAGGACTTACTGGCGATCATTCTCAGCGGCGCGAACCAGGACGGAGCCAGAGGAGCCCGCGCCGTGGGGGAAGCCGGTGGAGTCGTCGTGGTGCAAAACCCGGATTCCGCCGAGGCTCGCATGATGCCGGAGTCCGCCCTGACCGCCTGTCCGGAGGCGCGAATCATGAACCTCAGCACACTCGCGGAGCTGTTGTGCGCCTATGGAGGCACCGCCCAGTGTTGACCGATTCTCAGGCCAAATTCCTCTTAGTCGACGACCATGAGCCCAACCTCGTGGCCCTGAGCGCCGTCCTGTCCCGTGACGACGTCGAAATGTTACGCGCCAGGACCGGGAGGGAAGCCCTCGAACTGCTGCTCCAGCACGACATCGCCCTGGCCGTGATCGACGTTCAGATGCCGATTATGGACGGCTTTGAACTGGCGGAACTCATGCGTGGGTCGCAGCGCACCCAGCATGTACCGATAATTTTTCTGACGGCAGGACCTCAAGACAACCTGCGCCGCTTTCGCGGATATCAGGCCGGGGCGGTGGACTTTCTCTACAAGCCCATTGAGCCGAACGTGTTGCGCAGCAAGGCCGGGATTTTCCTGGACCTGTACCGGCAGCGGGAGGAACTGGCCCGGCAGCGGGATGCATTCATCACACTCGCCGAAGAAAAGGCCCGCCTCCTGCGGGAACGCGACGAAGCCAATCGCCGGCTGCGCGAAAGCGAAGTGCGCTTCAGGACATTGGCCGACAGCGCGCCGGTGATCATCTGGATGAATGGACCGTCCGGCTGCGAATTCGTCAACCAGGCCGGCCTCGATTTCCTGGGCATCGATCACTTGGGCCAGATCGACGTGTTCGACTGGGCTCGCCACATCCATCCGGACGAGCGCGACCAGGCGGCCGCAGTCTACCGGCAGGCGGTCGGGGACCGAAGCCGTTTTGAAGTTTGCTTGCGCTGCAGGCGACGGGACGGTGCCTATCGCTGGATCCGTTCTGTCGGCATGCCGAATCTCTCTGCTGACGGAGAGGTCCTGGGTTATATCGGGGCGAGTTTCGACGTCACCGAAAGCAAGGAAGCCGAAGAACGCCTGCAACGATGGAGCGTCGACCTTGAACGGGCGGTCAGTCAAAAGACATCGGAGTTGCTGCAATCCCAGGAGCAGCTGCGTGCGCTGGCGACGGAGTTGAACCTGACGGAGCAGCGGGAGCGTAAACGACTGGCAACGGAGCTCCACGATTATTTAGCCCAACTGCTTGTGGTCGTGCGGATGAAATTATGCCAGACCATTCCGCTGGTCACGGGGGAACGAGTCTCCGAGCTGTTAAAAGACGCGGACCACGCCCTGACTCAATCGCTTGATTACACCCGCTCGCTCGTCGCTGAGTTGACGCCTCCCACCCTCAAGGAATTCGGCCTGCTCCAAGCGCTGACCTGGCTGGCCGCTCAAATGCATCGCCACGGCCTCACCGTCACCGTACGACAGGACGCATCGCCCCTGTCGCTGCCGGAGGACCAGGCGGTCCTCCTGTTTCAATCCGTGCGCGAATTACTTTTTAACGTGCTCAAACATGCCAAGGCTACGGAGGCGACCATCGTGCTCTCGGTACGACACGATGGTCAATTGGAGGTGGTGGTCGCCGACGACGGCTGTGGATTCGTCGTTGCGCCGAAACACCGGCACGAAACCGTCGCCAATCGCTTCGGCCTGTTCAGCATTCAAGAGCGTATGGCCGCGATGGGCGGGCAATTGGTCATCGAATCCGTCCTCGGTGGCGGGACTCGCGCGATTCTCAGGACACCCTGCTGGAACAGCCGGGAAAAATCGGAGGCCGACGACATAGCGGTAGAGCCGGAATCACAGGCGCCCTCGCTACGGGCCAGGTCCACAGCCGTGGAGCGCCTTTCCCGTCATCCCACATCGAAAATCGGCATTCTTCTGGTGGACGACCACGCGATGGTCCGCCAGGGATTGCGGAGCGTGCTGGAACATTATGACGACGTTGTGGTGGTCGGCGAGGCCTCGAACGGTCGGGATGCGATCGAGTCTGTCGAACGGCTGCGGCCTGCGGTGGTCGTCATGGATATCAATATGCCGGAAACCAACGGGATCGATGCGACGGTCGAAATCAAGGCGCGCCACCCGGACGTGACTGTGATCGGACTCTCTGTCCAACACACCGGCGAGGCACGGGAGGCCATGTTGGAGGCCGGAGCCACCACCTTACTTTCCAAAGAATCGGCAGTCGACGAACTCTACGCTGCGATTCGCGAGGCGCTGGCCGACGAAAGCGTGCCACGCTAAAGCCTCCGTCACCACATGACGATGGAGCGCCATCGGTGCCCCAAGTCCGCGGTCGGAACGGACATCCGTACGATGCCTGCGTCGATGGTTACCCTGGCATGCTCGGTCTGCGCATCGGTAGGCAGAGGCACATATCGCTGCACCGGTCCCTTGCTGAGAATGATACCCTGCCGGGCAAATTCAACGGCAATGTCCTCGGGATCGGACATGTCCGGCATTGATCGAAAGTCTGCATAGACATTGAAGGTGCCATCGGACTCAGGCACCTCGATCAAGGGACCCTCCTGAACAGCACGCGAGAATCCGGGCGAACCGACAGTTCTCTGTGGTGATGCTTGCCGGGACTCATTCAGCCGCATGCCTTCGAGCTCGCCACCGAATATATGCTTCATGCTTGCTCCAATCATCAGGTTGAGGGACATCACTGTATTCTGCCGGTACTTTACGGCATACTGCCGGCGAAACTACTAGGATTTTCCCGTGATCCGGGCCGGGAAGACGCTAGCGGTTTGCCTAGTTGTTCGCAAGGGCCCGTCCATCCTAGTATCTGGTCGGCGCCCGAGTCGGGACCTATTCGCTCGTCGTGAGGCACTACTGACATGTATTCGACAGACGGAGACAACGCCACGCCTCCCGAAACCCCGCTCCAGATTGATCTGTTATTGTCACGTCTGGCAGCAATCGTGGAGTCCTCCGATGACGCCATCATCTCCAAAGACCTGAATGGCTGCATCATGAGTTGGAACCAGGGGGCGCAACGTCTCTTCGGATACACGGCCCAGGAAATGATCGGACAACCGGTGCATCGCCTGATCCCCAAAGAACGTTTAGATGAAGAACCGAGAATTCTGGAACGCCTCCGTCTGGGGCAGCGGATCGACCATTACGAAACGGTGCGGCTGCGCAAAGATGGAACGATGGTGGACATCTCGCTGTCTGTGTCACCCATCAAGGATCGTGCGGGCCGAATTGTCGGAGCATCGAAAATCGCTCGGGAAATTTCGGAACGAAAACAAGGCGAGCGTGATCTTGCGAATCTGGTTGAAGCGCTTCCGGTCGCGGTCTATACGACCGATGCCCAAGGGCGGATCACACGCTGCAATCAGGCGGCCGTGGATCTCTGGGGGTCGAGGCCCGTGCTCGGCACGACCAGATGGTGTGGTTCCTGGCGATTATACTGGCCCGACGGGCGCCCCATGCCGCCTGCAAATTGTCCACTCGCCCAATGCCTCACTTACAACCGCCCGGTACGCGGCCTTGAGACGATCATCGAACGCCCGGACGGAACTCGGGTCTGGGTCGCGCCTCACCCCACGCCACTTCGCAACGCGGCCGGAGATTTGGTCGGCGGGGTGGACGTCCTGATGGACCTCACGGAACGGAAACGCGCGGAACGCCAGCTGCAGGAGTTTGCGGCCGAGCTCGAACGTCGCATCAAGGAGCGCACGCATGAACTCGTTCTGTCCCAGGAACGTCTGCGGGCGCTCGCCTCGGAACTGACGTTGACCGAACAGCGCGAGCGCCGGCGGCTCGCAATGGAGTTACA
>JBEIQG010000061.1:0-16212 GCA_040376625.1 Nitrospira sp.
GCGCAGGACTATCTCGTGAAAGGCCGTCTGACCGGCGATGCACTCCGGCGGGCCATCCGGTATGCCATGGGCCGGCACCGTGTCGAGCAAGCCTTACGAAAGAGCGAAGAACGGTTTCAGTTGACCTGCCTCGCCACCCGCGACGGCATTTGGGACTGGGAGATCGCCTCCGGCGTGACCTGGTTCAACGAGGCATATCAATCGGTGTATGGCCCGGGCACTGAGAATGTTCGGGGAGGCCACATCCCCTGGGCAGACCAGATTCACCGCGAGGACCAAGCTCTGGTCCTCACCAACCTCGCACAAGTGCTTCGGTCGAATCAACATCACTGGACAGCCGAGTATCGATTTCGTCGAGTCGACGGTACCTACGCCTATGTCATTGATCATGGATACATACTCCGGGACCATGAAGGCCATCCCTACCGCATGATCGGCGCGAAGGCCGACATCACCGATCGACGGCAAGCCGAAACGATGCATGCCGTTCAACTCGCGGTCGGCCAAGCGCTTGAAGAATCTGCCTCTCTCAGTGAAGCGGTCCCCAAAATCCTTCGCACCATGTGCGAGCTCCAAGGCTGGACGCTGGGTGCATTATGGCTGGTACATGGCCAAGACAAGTCTTTGCGTTGCAATACCCTGTGGCATCAGTCAAGCCTCCCTGCGCAGAACTTCGCCCGAATCTATCAGGGCCTAGCACTGCGACAAGGATCCGGCTTGGCCGGGCAGGTCTGGAAGACAGGGGATGCCACGCTCTGCCCGGATATTCTCAGCGAGGCCGACTCCCCGATCCTTCACGCTGCCCGGGAGGCGGGACTGCACGGAGGAATCGCCTTCCCCATTCATACAGGGAAAGAGATCCTCGGGATCATGGAGTTTCTCACCTACGAACGGCTGCGGCCCAGCTCATCCCGATTGGAACGGGCTTCCGAGCTGGGTGCCATGATCACTCAATTTCTGCATCGAAAGGATCTCGAGCGCCAACTTCGCCAGGCACAAAAGATGGAAGCCTTGGGGCGCATGGCAGGAGGAATTGCACACGACTTCAACAATCTTTTGACGATTATCAATAGTTGGGCCGAACTCTTGACGGATGAAACGGGACAAACCAGCCGGACGCAACGCGGGGTGGCACAAATCAGGGAAGCCGGCAATAAAGCCACGGCCCTCACGCGTCAGTTGCTGGCCTTCACACGGCACCAAATAGTGGAACGGCAACCGCTCAACCTGAACGACCGCGTGACCGACATTATCGAACTCATGAAACGTGTCATCGGCGAAGACATCCAACTCACCCTCGCTCTGGATCCTACGATCGGACAAATCAAGGCGGATCCCGGCCAAATTGAGCAGGTGGTGATGAATCTGGTCGTCAACGCCCGCGATGCAATGCCACAGGGTGGTCGCCTGGACCTGGAAACGAAATCGGTCTCGATTGCACATTCCGACCCGCTCTGGCCTGATCCCCTCACCCCGGGCCCGTACGTCACCCTTGCTGTCCGGGACACAGGCTGTGGGATGGATGCCGACACGGCCGCTCATGTGTTTGAACCGTTTTTCACCACGAAGGAGCTAGGCAAAGGCACCGGCCTGGGATTGTCCACGGTCTACGGAATCGTCCGGCAGAGCGGAGGGACGGTCGGGATCGAGAGCGAGCCCGGACGCGGCACCACATTCACGATTTACCTGCCCTGCATCGACGAAGATTCCAAATCGCCGCGTCCTGCGGTTCAATCCAGCAGCATCACTGAACCGTCGGAAACTATTCTCCTGGTCGAAGACAATGACATGGTTCGAGGCCTGGCACAGACGGTACTGACCGGCCAGTATCATGCGGTAATGGTCGCGCGAACCGGCGAGGAAGCGATCCAGATGGTTCGTGAGCGGAAAGGCAAAATCTCACTCTTGATTACGGATATGGTGATGCCAGGCATGGGAGGCATGCAACTCGCCACTGAACTCCGGACGCTACAACCAGAGATCAAAATCATCCTCACCTCCGGATATTCAGACCGCGATGAATCATGGCTGGAAAAGCTTGATGCGCGAACCACATTCCTGCCCAAGCCTTATACTCCCGATTCATTGATAAAGGCCGTAAGCACCGCGCTCAACTCAGCATTCCCGAGACCAATTTGAGAGAAACGGCCTCCGGAGCTTGAGCCTTCATCCGCCGGCCCGAGGGACGACGAGTAAGAATTGAGCGCGTTATCGCGTATCGCTGCCGACTGCGGGGGCGCTTGATTCTCCCTGTGCGGGAGGCGTCGGGCCAGCCAGTACAGGCCGTGCAACCGCGGGGTTCTGGGGAAAGGGCAAGTCGAGCAATGCGTAGGGATTCACGCGCGCCCCGTTGACCTTCATGCCCCAATGGAGATGGGGACCGGTGGCGCGACCGGTGGCGCCGACTTTGCCGATGATTTGCCCGGCCTTGATCAAATCCCCTTCTTTCACCAGCACGTCGGAGAGGTGAAAGTACATCGAGTAGAGGCCGAGACCATGGTCCACAAAGATGCCGCGACCTGAAAAGATATGGTCCACAACGAGCCGGACGACTCCGTCATTACTCGCCGACACATCGGTCCCCATCGGCGCGCCGATATCCTCGCCATTGTGCGGGTTTCTCGCCTGACCGTTCATAATGCGGACACTGCCGAAAATCCCCGTCCGTTTGCCCTGCACCGGTTCGATGAACCCGGCTTGCCAGAGCCGCATGGCAGACTCTTCAGCCAGCGCCTTGCGTACCTGCTCCTGTTCGGCCTTCCAGCGGGTGGCCCCCTTTTCGTCGAGATCAACTTTGTCTTTCGGTAACTTCAGATGCTCGACGGCGAATTTCTCCTTCAACACCAATACCTGATAAGAAAAATGCCGCGTTTGCTCACCAATCTGAGCATCGATCGTCAGCTCATGCGCACCGGGCTCGTCTTGTAAGTCGATCCCCAGCAAACCGATATAACCGGCCCCCGCGCCGGCAGTGGGATCCGGAAAGAGCGTCATCTTGCGGCCTAAAAACTGGCCTTTGACGCTGGCCGCATCCCTAAGGTCCGGCACATTGATGAGGATGACCTGTCCCTGCTTGCCGCTGAATTGCCCGTCTCCGCCTCGAGGCACAGGTCCCGTGTTCGGAAAAAGCTCGACGGGAAAGACACTCGTGAGCAGCACGACCGAAATGATGAGAAAGCGATCCAGGAACGACATGGCTTTATCTCGTCTCTGTTCGAGCCCCTCCGTCATCGATACAACCGCGCACCGGACACTTGCGACAACAATTCTTCGACCCGCCGGTTCACCGCGCTGAAGGGATCCATACAAAGAATAGTTTCTTCCCAGTATCCGTTCAACTTCAGATATGTCCAGTCGACCGTGTACGACCGGTTCTTCGCCCGCGCAAAACGGATAAAGTCTCCGCGGACTTTTGCGCGCGTGGTTTGAGGCGGCACGGACATCGCCCGCTGCACTGCTTCCTCTTCCACCACCCGCGCGGCCATCCCACGATTCTCCATCAGATAATACAATCCCCGGGTTCGTTTCACGTCATGAAATTGCAAATCCAGCAGGAACACCCGGGGGTCATCCCAGCCGCAATCTTTCTTGTCGGTATACGACTGAATCAGATGCTTTTTCATGACCCAGTCGACCTCGTGCACGAGTTGCATCGGATCCTCTTCCAGACGGTCCAGCACCGATCCCCACTTCTGGCAGACGTCGTCCAAAACCGGATCGTGCTCCTGCTCCGCCAAGAACTCTTTCGCACGCTTGACGTATACCCGCTGGATTTCAATGGCGGTCATCTGCCTGCCGTCGTCCAGCTTCACCTTCTTGTTGAGGGTCGGATCGCGGGAGATTTCACGGATGGCTTTGACGGGATCTTCTAGCTCCATCCCGCTCACCGAGTACCCGGCTTCGATCATGGACAACACCAACGTGGCGGTTCCGACCTTCAAATAAGTCGCATATTCCGACATGTTCGAATCGCCCACGATAATGTGCAGCCGACGGTACTTCTCCGCGTCGGCATGGGGCTCATCGCGGGTGTTGATGATACTCCGGGACGACGTCGTCGAGGATGAGGTCTTCTCATGAATATGTTGGGCGCGTTGCGAGATGAAGTACTGAGGTTTACCCGAGACTTTCAGGACTTTGCCGGCACCGGAATAGATCTGCCGGGTCACGAAAAACGGAATGAGCTGCTCGGTGACCTTCCAGAAGTCCACGTCCCGGCGCATGAGATAATTTTCATGGCAACCGTAGGTGTTGCCGAGCGAATCGGTATTGTTCTTGAAAATATAGATTTCTCCCGATAGCCCTTCTTCGCGCAAGCGCTCTTCAGCCGCCGGCAAGCAGGCTTCCAGCAAGCGCTCGCCAGCCTTATCGTGGATAACGAGATCGAGGATATTGTCGCACTCCGGCGTGGAGTACTCCGGATGACAGCCCGTATCCTGATAAAAGCGCGCCCCGTTGACCAAAAACGCATTCGACGGCCAGCTGTTCGGGATGAGGCCTTCGAAGATGTAGCCCAGCACTTTCTCCATCGGGAGATAAATCTTCCCGTTCGGGGAGAAAATCAGACCATACTCATTTTCCAAGCCGAAGATACGTTGTTGCATGGAGACTCGTTTCCTCGAATCCACTTACCTCAGGATACACCGTGGCGGGTAAGGCTTCAACAGACACCGGGGCACGGAGAGACACCAGCCGGTGAGCGGAGCGGAGCGGGGTGCGTAACGGAGTTGTCAGGAGAAGAGCTGGGAAATATCGGCGGTGCTCAACCGTTTGAACTTCCGCCCCAGGCGGTTCCGGTCCAGCACGGCGACTTCGAGATTTTCGGACGGGAGCTTTTGGGTGGCCACCTGCTCCAGAGCGGCAAGGCAACGCCGGAGGCCATCCCTCAGCGTCGGTGCCTGCGGTGTCGCATGTTCCCGCAAATATTGCTGAACGGCTTCCGACCGCCCCCCGATCACCGCGAGGTTTTTTTCATCGACGATGCTGCCGTCGAACGAAATCCTGAAAATCTCGTTCGCCTGACCGTTCATCCCGACCTGCACGACAAGGATTTCGACCTCCAGCGGCTTGACGTCGGTACTGAATGCCGTGCCCAGGCTCTGCGAGTAGGCATTGGACAAGGTCCGCGCGCTCACATCCTCGCGACTGTACATGTAGCCCGTCAGATCCGCATGGCGAATGCCGGCCTTCCGGAGGTGCTCGAACTCGCTGTACTTGCCGGCCCCGGCAAATGCGATCCGGTCGTAGACCTCGGACACTTTATGCAAGGAGGAGCTGGGATTGTCCGCTGCGAGGAGGATACCGTCGACATATTCCAGGGCAATGATAGAGCGTCCTTTGGCGATCCCCTTTTTGGCATACTCCGCCTTGTCCTGCATCATTTGTTCAGGCGAGACGTAGTAGGGCAACGGCATCGGCTAGGATCTCCTTCGCTCAGCGATCATGGTTTCGTACAAGGCACGTACACGGTCTTCGGGCACATCCGTGATACCGGCGCTGCTGACGATTTTCGCCGTGGGATAAATGCCGCGGACCAAATCAGGGCCGCCGGTACCCACATCCTCATCCGCCGCATTGTAGAGGGCCAATAATCCGACCCGTAGCGCCTCTTCTTCCTGCAGACCGGATCGGTAATGTTCGCGCATCGTATTGCGGGCGTCCTTGCCGCCGGAGCCGATGGAATGGTGATCGGATTCCTCGTAGCGACCGCCCGTGATGTCGTACTTAAAAATGCGACCTTCGTTCCGCTTGAGATCGTATCCGACATAAAGCGGCATGACGACCAGTCCCTGAAATACCATCGGGAGGTTGGCCTTTACCATCTGTCCCAGCTTGTTGGCCTTCCCCTCACAGGACAGCTGTACGCCTTCGAGCTTCTCGTAATGCTCAAGCTCCGTCTGAAACAATTTGGCCATCTCGATGCACGGTCCCGCAGCGCCGGCGATGGCCATGGCGGAATAGTCGTCGATCCGGAAGACCTTTTCAATCCGACGGTCGGCGATCTGAAATCCCTCGGTCGCGCGTCGATCGCCGGCAATAATCGCCCCATCCCGATATTTCAACGCCAGGACCGTCGTCCCATGCGGCACCGGAATCGTGCCCGGGCGTCCAAGGTCCACCGGGAGCGCCGCTCGCTGCATCCAGATGTCATTCAAGCCGGGTTTCAATTCAGGATGATGCTGGGTGAGGAAGTCGAAGAAGCTGGACCCCTCGTGATCGGAAAGGAAAGAGGACTGTTTCATTCAATAGTCGCAGTCAGGTGGAGAGTTTTTCAAGCAAGGCGGACGCCGTTTCCGCTTGCGCCAAGAGTTCCCCCGTGAGCGCCTCGGTTCCCCGCAAGGGATCCATCAGGGGAATTCTCTTGATCTTGTTCTGTCCGGTATCGAACAGCACGGACGTCCAACTCGCCCCGTAGACGACGTTCGGGTACTTCTTGACGCACTGCCCCCTGAAGTAGGCCCTGGTCCCGACCGGCGGATTGAATTCCGCCCGCGCAATCTCGTGATCCAATACCACCCGCTCGATCCGGTGATTCCGTTCCAGGGTGTAATACAGTCCCTTGTCCGGACGGACATCATGATATTGGAAATCCATCAGGCGAACGCGTGGATCGTCCCAGCCGCAGGATTTTCGTTCCATATAGGATTCAATCAGGTACCGCTTGGCAACCCAATCCAACTCACGCACCAATGACCGAGGGTCCCGCTCCAGGCGATCAAGCACATCCTCCCATCGCACCAGCACGTCCTTCGTCACCTGGTTGAGTTCGTGGCAGGCATAATAGCTCTGGGCGGCCTTGAGATACGCTCGCTGCACGGCGATCGCAGTCGATGCGCTCCCGTCGGTCAATTTGAGACTCTCCTTCACCTGCACATCCCGGGAGACCTGCTTGATGGCATTCACCGGATCTGCCAGGCTGATTCGAGGAAGATCGGCGCCGGCCTCGAGCAATTCGAGGACGATCGAGAGGGTCCCGACCTTCAGATAGGTCGATACCTCGGCCATATTGGCGTCTCCGACGATCACATGGAGCCGCCGGTACTTCGCCGAATCGGAATGCGGTTCGTCGCGCGTATTGATGATCGGCCGCCGGACCATCGTGTTCAGATCCACGAGCGTTTCGAAAAAATCCGCCCGCTGCGATATCTGATAGTCCACGGGACCGGTCTGGTTTTCTGCGCCGACCTTCCCGGACCCGGCATAAATCGAGCGGGTCACAAAAAACGGCGTGAGGACCTGGGTGATGCGTTCAAACGGCACGGCCCGCGATACGAGATAATTCTCGTGGTACCCGTAGCTGTTGCCTTTACCGTCTGAATTATTCTTGTACAACACGAACTGGTCGCGGCCGCGCGCCTTGGTAATCCCTTCTAAGGCCTGCGCGGCAATGCGCTCACCGACCCGCTCAAACGCCACGACTTCCCTGGCATTGAGGCACTCCGGTGTGGAGTATTCAGGGTGCGCGCCGTCGACATACAGGCGACCGCCATTGGCCAACACCTTATTCAGCTGCCGATTGTAATCCGGGCCCGGACGTTCCCGCTCGCCGTCGACCTCAAACCCGCGCGCATCCAGCAGGGGATTTTCGTTCTCGTAGTCCCACACCGCATGCGGAGCCGGAAGATTCGGGTAGTAGCCGATGAGGTGAATGGAGTTGGCCACCGGATCGGCCGCATTCGGGTCACGACTGGCGATACCGAATTCGGTCTCCGTGCCGATGACACGGGACGGATTGTGCGTAGGATTGTCGCTCATGAAATATCGCGCTACAGGTAGTGACCGGTGTTGACCGTTTCGATCTGGCGCGCCTCCGCAGGCCCGCCGCTGATCGTCCGGAGGTGGACAATCTTCTCGCCTTTCTTGCCGGCGACCTTTGCCCAATCGTCAGGATTCGTGGTGTTGGGCAAATCTTCGTGCTCTTTAAATTCTTCACGGATCGCACGGATCAGATCCTCGGCGCGCAGACCGGTTCCTTCTTGCGCAATTGCCCGCTTCACCGCGAATTTCTTGGCGCGCGACACGATGCCCTCGATCAATGCACCGCTGGCAAAGTCCTTGAAGTACAGCACTTCCTTCTCGCCGTTGGCATAGGTTACTTCAATAAATTTGTTCTCGTCCGTCGTCGCATACATGGCATCGACGGTCATGTTCATCAAGGAATCCACCAGCGCGCGGGAATCGCCGCCATGCCGCTTCAGATCTTCCTCGGCAAACGGCAAATCGGTCGAGACATATTTGGAGAAAATATCCCGCGCCGCCGTGGCGTCCGGACGACCGACTTTTACCTTCACATCGAGGCGACCCGCTCGGAGGACAGCTGGATCGATCAAATCCTGCCGGTTGCTTGCGCCGATGACGATGACATTGGTCAGGCGCTCCACGCCGTCGATTTCCGAGAGGAATTGCGGCACGATGGTCGATTCGATGTCCGATGAGATACCGGTGCCGCGGGTGCGGAACAGGGCGTCCATCTCGTCGAAAAACACAATCACGGGATGACCGTCGTCGGCTCGTTCCTTGGCCTTTTTGAACACCTCGCGCACCTGCCGCTCCGACTCGCCGACATACTTATTCAGCAGTTCAGGCCCCTTCACATGGAGGAAGTAGCTGCGCAGCTGTTTGTCTTTGAGATGCCCCAGTTTTTTGGCGATCGAACTGGCCACGGCCTTGGCGATCAACGTCTTGCCGCAACCCGGCGGGCCATAGAGCAACACGCCCTTCGGGGCGCTGAGTTTGTAGTTCGCAAAAATGTGCGGATACAGGAAGGGTAACTCCACCGCATCACGAACCTGCTCGATTTCCTTCTGGAGCCCGCCGATATGTTCGTAGTCCACATCGGGGACCTCCTCGAGCACCAGTTCCTCGGCTTCCGATTTCGGCAGCTTTTCGATGACGCAGCCGGACCGCGGATCGTAGAGCAGATGGTCGCCGACGCTGAGGCGTTCGCTGAGCAAAGGCTCGCCGAGCTCCGCGACTTTTTCTTCGTCGAAATGCAGGGTCACCAGCGCCCGATTGCCCTCCAGCACGTCCTTCAACCGGACGACTTCGCCCTGCACGTCGAATCCACGCACTTCGATGACATTGAGGGCCTCGTTGAGAATGACCTCTTGCCCTTTGCGGAGAGACTTCGCTTTGATGGAGGGATGAAGACTGACCTTCATCTTACGGCCGGATACGTAGACATTCCCCGTGCCATCGGTATCGAGGCTGGAGAAAATGCCGTAGGTCGAGGGGGGAGCGGTCAACTTCTCCACTTCAGCCCGCAACGTTTCGATTTGAGATTTGGCTTCTTGGAGAGTGGCGACGAGCTTCTCGTTCTGCTTCGTCGTTTGTTCGAGCTGATAGCGTGACTGGTAGAGCCGCCGAATCTCCTCCTCCATGGACTGGATTTGGATGCGAAGCTTTTCCACCTCGCGGGCATGTTCGTCGTTCTTGTGTGTCACGACTCCATCTCCGTCAGAAAGTGACTTGGTCAGGCGCTTGACGGAATCACGGAAGGACCGGAGTCGGCCTGAACTCCCTTTTGATTCGGCCATCGCCCCACTCGTTGGATCGCTTACAATCCCTGTTAGTGACGGTCATCAACACTGCTTCGGATTCTATCACCCGCCTATGGGGTGGTCAACAGCAGCAGACACCGGCGCAGCGTGACGGGTGTCGATGCGTGAGGCTGGCACTGCGGCAATCCTCTTCATGCTTCGCGCTCGATCGACGACAAAAATTTCTCGGTCGCAGTTTCGACATTCGACGCACTCAAAATTGAGGACAACACCGCCACACCGAACGCTCCCGCCTGCAGTACCTCACGTGTGCGCAAGGCGGTCATCCCTCCGATGGAAAAAATCGGAATGGTGACCGCGCGCGCAGCCTGCTCGAGGACTTGGAGACCGAGCGGCGCCCCATACTCCCGCTTTGACGGCGTATCGTAAATCGGGCCCAACACCACAAAATCCGCACCGTACCGCTCTGCCGCCACGGCACCCTGAATTGAATGGACAGACAACCCCAGCAGCTGTGAGGGCTGCAAGAGCCTCCGCACCACCGGGACGGGCAAACTACTCTCGCGCAAATGCGCCCCCCGACACCCCAGAGCCACTGCCAGATCGACACGGTCATTGATAAATAGTTGCGCGTCAGGCAATTCGCGCTGCAGATCGAGCGCCAGCGCGAGTAATTCACGGACCGGAAGATCACGTTCACGCAATTGCACCGCGCGTGCACCCGCACGCACCGCCCGTCCGACGACCGACATGAGCGGGCGTCCGGCGGTCTGATGTCGATCAGTCACTAAATACAGGCGGAAATCAACGGACGGCATGCGCGAAATTATCTGGATGCTGAATGATGCCGGGAAATGTACGATGCCCGATGCGGGTGGGAGGCGGATCGACCCGGAGCAAACTCAGTCCGGTCCACCCCACGCGCCAATTCACGGTCACCGCATTTTAGAGCATGCCCTCGATGGGACTGCTGGCCGTTGCATAGAGCTTGCGCGGAATACGTCCCGCTTTGTACGCCAATCGGCCGGCCCAGACGCCATACTTCATCGCCTCGGCCATTGCGATGGGGTCTTTCGCGCCAGCGATCGCGGTGTTCATCAGCACCGCATCCGCACCGTACTCCATCGCCAGCGCGGCATCGGATGCCGTGCCAACACCGGCATCCACGATGATGGGCACCTTGACGGTTTCCATGATGATCCTGAGATTGTAGGGATTACGGATGCCGAGCCCCGAGCCGATCGGCGCAGCCAGCGGCATCACTGCGGGACAGCCGATGTCTACCAGCTTCTTGGCAACGATCGGGTCATCGTTCGTATAGGGCAGGACGATGAATCCCTCTTTGATGAGGATCTTGGCCGCCTCGATCAATCCGGCCGTATCAGGGAAAAGAGTCTTTTCATCGCCCAGGACTTCCAGTTTGACCAGATCGGACACGCCGGCCGCGCGAGCCAGGCGGGCATACCGGACAGCCTCTTCCACAGTATAACAACCGGCGGTGTTCGGCAGAATGATGTATTTCTTCGGATCGAGATAGTCCAGGAGATTCTCCTTGGACCGATCCGTGATGTTCACACGACGAACCGCCACGGTCACCACGTCCGCACCGGACGCTTCGATAGCCTTCTTGGTCTCGACAAAGTCTTTATACTTACCGGTTCCAACCCAGAGGCGAGACTTAAATTCACGGCCGGCAATCACTAAGCGATCGTTGATCGTATCCATAAGTGTGGTTACCTCGCTCCGCCACCAATAAAGCTCAATATCTCTACCCGATCCCCCTCGCGGAGCCCACGGGTTTCAAAATCCTTTCGATCCAGAATCTCCAAATTGAGTTCGACGGCGACGCGATCGGCGCGAATCTCCAACTCGTGCAACAACGCTGCGACCGTTTGCCCATCGACGATTCCGCGAGACTCACCGTTCACGTGAATGAACACCGAACACCTCAATTCTTCGGATCATCCTATGCAACGGGAAAACCGGTTGTCAACCAAGCCTGGTCAGGCCTTGCCGTTTATAATTCGAAACTCGCACAATAGCCGCGAAAGGGATCGAACTGCACATGACTATGGACGACCGTACCCATCAACTTGCGCAAATCTTTCGTGCGATGGCCAACCTGTTGGCAAGCCAGCGGGCCAATCCTTACCGTGTCCGCGCATATCGGAAAGCGGCCGATTCTATTCTGGCGTTCACCGGAGACCTGCCTGCTTTAGCTGCTCAACATCGACTGGAAGAGATCCCCGGAATCGGGAGAGACTTGGCAGTGAAGATAGCAGAGTTTATGGCGACCGGAACGATTCGCGCCTATGAAGAACTGAAGACCCCGCTACCGGCAGAAGTGGCCGGTTGGGCTTCGCTGCCGGGCCTCTCCGATGCGCTGGTGAGTTACTTGTATTATCGGTTGAACATCCGCACGTTAGCCGATCTGGAAAGCCTGGTTGCGTCCCATCTCTTACGAACACAACCAGGCTTTGCCGGGTCTGAGGATATGCTGCTCGCCGCCATCCGCGAACGGATCGGAGCGGTGCCGACTATGCCGCCGGACGCAGCTCCTTGAAGATCTTCCAGGTTTTCAACAATTCAACGGCCTTTTGAAGCTGCACGTCATCCTCCACCGAAATATCCCCGGCCGCATCCCCCGCCGGCACGGCACCATTCTTATGTGCCGGCTCCTCACCCGGCCTGGTCGAAGGCGATGGATCTTTTCCGGCTGCAGGCGCTTTGGCCACCTTCTGCTCAGACTCTTTGCCGTCCTTCTCGCCGACCTTTGCGACAGCCTGCGTCTGGAGCTTGACCACAATATCGGGCGTAATGCCGGTGGACTGAATCGAACGCCCCTTCGGGGTGTAGTACTTGGCAGTCGTAAGACGAAGTCCCGACCCGTCACCCAGCGGCAGAATCGTCTGGACGGAGCCCTTGCCGAATGACGTGGTCCCGACAATGACGGCCCGTCCCCAATCCTGCAAGGCACCGGCCACAATTTCCGATGCGCTGGCCGACCCTTCGTTCACCAGGATGATCATCGGTGAATCTTCCAGCGTCTCCTTGGTCTTGGAGAACCACTCATCCTTCTTCCCCTCACGGCCTTTGGTGTAGACGATCAACTTCCCGTTCCCCACAAACTGTTCGGACACATCGACAGCCGCAGTCAACAGGCCACCGGGATTGTTCCGCAAGTCGAGAATCGTCCCCTGAACCTTCTGCTCCTTGAACTGCTTGAGCGCCCGGCTGAGGTCTCGCCCCGTGGCCTCCTGGAACTGCGTCAAGCGCACATACCCAATCGTATTGTCGAGCACCTTGTACTTCACGCTTTCAATCTTGATGGTGTCCCGCACCAGAGAAAAGGCCAACGGGTCCGTCGTGCCGTCTCGCTGGATGGTGAGATTAACCTTGGTGCCCTTGGGACCGCGCATTTTTTGCACGGCATCCATCAGCGTCAGATCCTTGGTAGGTTCGTCGTTCACCTTCGTGATGAAATCACCCGCCTTGATCCCGGCTCGATGCGCAGGCGTGCCTTCAATCGGGGAGATGACGGCGAGGCGGTTCTCCTTCACACCGATCTGAATCCCCACCCCGCCGAATTCGCCTTTCGTTTCGACCTGCATTTCCTTATACATCTCAGGCGTCATATAGGCCGAGTGCGGATCCAACGTGGAGAGCATGCCGCGAATCGCACCTTGTACGAGGTCTTTCACCTTTGTATCATCGACGTAGTGCTTCTGCACTTGCGTCAAAACCTCGGAGAAGGTCCGCAGCTCTTCATAGGTCTCGGAAGCGTGGCCGGTCCGCTCCAAGCCTTTTTCCAACACAATGCCGATACCCAGGGCTACCGTCACCATCAGCAAAAGATATAACCACCGTCGGCTTCGCCGCTGTTCCATAACGTAGGTTTCCTTCCTTCCGAGGCCTATCGCTTCGACAGCCACGCCAGGGGGTCCACCGGTTCCGCCCCCTCGCGTAACTCAAAATAGAGCGTATTCTCTCCCGTCATCCCGGTGTCACCCGTTTCACCGATCGCTTCGCCGGCTTCAATCCGGGCACCGACCGACGTCAATATTTTCGACGCATGGGCATATAACGAAAAGACGCCATTCGCGTGATCAATAATTATAACGAGTCCGTACCCTTTCAACCAGTCCGCGTAGACAACCTGGCCAGCAAGTACCGACCGTATATTACTCCCTTCCGCGGCTCGAATCTCAATCCCTTTTCGCTGGATGTAGGTGTTGAACGTCGGATGCTTCTGCCGTCCGAAGTAGGACACCACTTGCCCTTCAGTCGGCCAGAGGAGCGTCCCGCGTAATGCCCGGAGGCCTCCAGTCGCGGAAGGTGGGCGAGTCGCCAGCGCCGCCCGACGTCTGGTTTCGAGTTCCTTCAGCAAGCTATCGACCCGACTGGCAGACCGCTCCAGTTCCTCTACGGCCCGGTCATGCGACTCCTTTTCTTGAGTTATTTTCGCGAGATACACCCGTTTCTGTTTTTTCAACCCCTGGATCTGAGCTAGCTTTTCCTCTGTACTGGCCTTATAGGCCAGGATGCCCTGTCGCGCCTCTTCTCGACTCCGCTCGACCTCGGCTATACGCTCAGCATCTTTCCGGTAGGTTTCCATGATCTCATACTCCCGCTGCGTCACCGCCGAGAGATACCGAAACCGCCGCTGAAAATCTCCGGAAGAACTGGCCGCCAACAAGGTTCTCAGGTGCCAAAACCGCCCTTCGACGTATTGCACCCGTAGGCGGGCGGCGATGGCATCCTGCCGCTCATCGATCCGTTCCGACAGGCGGCTCAACTGCACGCTCATCTGTTCAATTTCCACATCCTTTTTCTTGAGCTTCCTGACGACGTCTTGATGTTCCTGCCGGTAGCGCACCAGACGCTCGTCCAAAGATTGCAATCCCTGCAGAACCGATTCCCGCTTTCTTTCCGCCTCATCCGCCTTTTTGCGTTTCTCGACGATAGTGCCGCGCAGCTTTTCCAGCGTCTTCTTTTCCTGTTCGATCTTGTCTGCATAGGAATCCTTGCGCTCCGCCCAGACCGGAACCGTCCACATGACCAGGTAAACCGCTACCACAACATATCCCCATTGTGCCCACTTCATGCCCGTCCCTCTCCGAACCTGAGCAACGAGAGAAAACTGCCGGCACAACCCAGAAAGAGCCCCACGCAAACCAGCACCACACACATTTGGAAGGGGAAAAATGTCAGCAGCGCATCCACGCCCAGGAACCGGCTGGCAGACCGGATTTCATGACGGAACAACTCAAACCCAGCTTTGAGGATCACCAGAGAGAGAGCACTGCCGAGCAACCCAAGCGCCGCACCTTCGAGCAAATAGGGGACACGGATAAAGGCCGTACTCGCCCCGATCAACCCCAGAATTTCGATTTCCTCCCGGCGTGAATACAGCGCCAGGCGAATCGTGTTCGCGATGATCGTGACCGATGCCGCCGATAAAATGATGCCGACAATGATGGCAGCCACCTCGATATACCGGACAATGCCGGCCAAGGCCTCGACCCATTCCTGATTGTATTGCACCTGGGAAACTCCCGTAATTGACCGGGCGCGATTGGCCCACCGTCGCATCGCATCCGATGAACGGGACTCCGCAGCAAGTGTCACGACAAATGAGGCCGGCAGCGGGTTCTGCCCGAGGCCCTGCAGCAGATGGGACTCCGCCGGGAATTGATTCTGAAAATCCGCCAACGCCCGCTCCTTGGACACATAGGTCAATGCCCCGACGGCGCGATCAGCTTTCAGTTGGAGTTCGATTTCACTTCTCGTCTGCTCTGTCAGGTCATCCTGCAGATACACCATAACCTGGATATCCTGCTCAAGCGAGGAGGCCAGGGTTTTCAAATTGACGTAGAGCAGCAAAAACACCCCGACACAAGCGAACGTGAACGCCGTGGTGGCCACCGCCACCACCGTGGTCGTTCGATTGGTCAGCACATTGGCGACCGCTTCCCGCAGCAGGTATGACAGGCGCCTCACGGGCACACCGGTTCGCGCGATACGACCTTGCCCTGGTCCAATGTGATCACGCGACGATTGACCTGCGCCAAGACGTTGGGGTCGTGGGTTGCCACAATGATCGTCGTGCCCCTGGCATTGATCGACTTGAACAGTTCGATGATTTCGCTGGTCAGCTCCGGATCCAGATTCCCCGTCGGCTCATCGGCCAACAGCATGATGGGACCATTGACGACAGCGCGGGCGATGCAAATCCGTTGCTGTTCGCCGGTGGAGAGACCAGGCGGAAAGAGATCCTTCTTGTGATCCAACCCAACCGACCGTAACGCGTCTGTCACTTTCCGCCTGATTTCCACAGCCGAGGCCCCCTGTACCAGCAAGGGCAAGGACACATTGTCGAACACGGTCTTCTTCGACAGCAGTCGGAAATCCTGCAGCACCACACCGATCTTTCGACGCAGCAAGGGAATCTCAGACGGTCGCAATTTGGACAAGCTGCGGCCCTGCACCAGGATCTGTCCTTCCTCAGGGCGCTCTGCGCCGATCAGCAATTTCAACAATGTCGATTTTCCGGCACCGCTTGGCCCCATCAAGAGCACAAACTCGCCCTTCTCGATTTCAAGGGTCACATCGGACAGCGCCAGACGGCGGTCGTAATATTTTGAGACGTGAAAAAGTTGAATCATGGATGGTGACAAGAACGGCCGCCGGACTGGAGTGACATCTCAGGCCC
>JBEIQG010000197.1:0-7085 GCA_040376625.1 Nitrospira sp.
GCCACCCCCTATGATCAGGGACGCGGCTACGACGTTCAAGCCTGGCTGGATATCGCAGGCTGGCGGCCGCGCATAGGATTCTGGCGCGGCGTGAACTTCCTTGGCCAACAGGGAGATCCCGAATTCGTCGCAGGAAATTTCATGGAAGTGGGGCTCTCCAAAGTGTATGCGCTCGGGGAGAATGCCTCTATCGAGTTCGGGGTGCAAGCGAGGCGCCTGCGCAATGCGGTCAATGAATTTATCCCGCAAGGGACCAAATGGGTGAACCAGCAATATCTCGTCTTCAATTGGAACTGGGATACCGCAAATGGCCGGTTCATGAGAGACTTGTTTCCCGCACAGAGCACCCCGGCCGCCGCCGAACCCTCAGATTCCACGCCTCGATTCACGGCCAAACTCGACACCCTGACGTACGTGTACAACATCGACTATTCCGGCCTCCGGCAAATCGGAGGACGACCGGTCGCGAACAATACCCTCGCCGGTCAATACCTTGCGCCTGTGCTCAGATACAGCCCTTCGTCCAGGTTGAATCTGGACATCGGCGTCTTTGCAGGGTTTCCCGTCGGGGATACGCAGCGATTCCACACGGTGCAGCCGATCCTCTCAGCGGAGTATGAAATCTGGCCTATGGTGTCGCTGATCGCCGGCACGATCAAGCGTAATCACCCCTTCGTGGATGCACTGTTCAATGACGCCTCCCTGTTTTCACGCCCTCTGGAACAAGGATTCCAACTCCTGGTCGACCGGGAACATTACCAGCAGGATCTGTTCATCAACTGGAACCAGATCGAGACGTTTCAAAAGGCGGAGCGATTCGACGTGGGATACGCAGGGCGCGCGAGCGCCGGGTTCTTCTCCTTGAACGGCCAGGTCTACTGGACGCACAGCGGCGGGGCCCAATACTCGGAATCCCGCACGTTTTTCGGAGTCGGCCTGCCGAGAGACCGGCCGGCCTCTAACAATTTCCTGACGGCCATCGGACCACAATTCACGTTCCAGCCCAATCGCTACTTGCCCGCCCTGTCGTGGTTTCACGAAATCGACGTGATGGCGCTCTATCTCACTAGCCAGAACGAGCCTACGCAAGCAGGGTCGCCGATTGTGCGCGGACGCGGCTATCAACTGACCGCCGGAGTGAATCTGGACGGTTGGCGGCCCTACGTGACGATCTGGCGAGGCGAGCATTTCGTGAACGAACAGGGCGACCCGGCCTACTACGCCGGAAACTTCACGGAGTTCGGGCTATTGCGCGATTTTTCCTTGCCGGCCGGCTTCTCCTTGCGGGTCGGCGGGTTCGGGCGCGTGATCGAAAATCGCGTGACCCATACCGGGTATGCGTTACTGAACTGGTCCTGGGATCAATCACCCTGGCGCGGGTTCTGCTTGCGACCGACGTTACTGCATCGAAGCGAGTCATCGTGCAACCGGCCTTGAGACACACTTTCTCTCTTGCCACCCCGCATCAAGCCCGTTACAGTAGCACCAGCGACAGGCGGCAGGCAGATGTTTCGTTCATGGTGGAGGGTGTATGCTTCGCAGGAAGTTGGCGGTTTTGTTAGGAATCGTGGCGCTTTGCCTCCCTTCGCTTGCTCATGCCGAAAACTATGCTGCATTCGCCATCGGACCGAATATCGCCACCCTCGATACCACAGACGTCGGCAAACTCGACCTTGCAAACAATCTGGCTTACGGTGCGAAATTCGGGCACTATTTCGACGATCGTGGCTTCAACTGGTTCGGCCTTGAAGTCGACATGTATCGGTCGGCGCCCGACATTAAGCAGCAAAACGTTCCCGGATCCACCAATCGCTTTCTGTCACAAAAAGTTCCCGGCGCGGATTTCCTCGTGCATTCGCTCGCATTCAACGCGCTGGTCCGCGTGACCGGCTATCAATACAAAGTTGAGCCCTATGCAGGCCTTGGCATCGGCCTCAATGTGGGAAATATCTCTGATGGAAACTTCAGGCCGGAAGCGTCGTTTGCCCCCAGCTTTAACGTGTTAGCCGGCATCAAATATTTCATGACCCCGAAGATCGCCCCCTTCATTGAATACAAGTACAATTTCGCCCATTTCAGCTTCAGTCGCAGCAGTATCACCGCTGACTACCGCGCCAACCTCTTCATGTTCGGAGTGGCCTTCCATTTCGGACGATAGCCCCGGTGACTTGCCCGGTAGAACGATTCCCCCAACCTCCAGTCCGGGCACGGATCCCCACCTAACAGCTAAGTTCAAGGTGCCCTCCCACAGTACCAAACGGCCGTCGGCAGACTCTGGGTCACAGCCGACTTTGCTATTGCCGGCCAGAAGGCGTAAGGTGACAGGTGGCTATCCTCCACACTCTGCCCCCAACTGCCTGCGGCCTGCCACCGCCGACAACGTTCGAAAGGCGGCTCCCCGTGCTGATCTCTGCACACAACGTCCCTGACGACTCAGGTGCCGTAATTGTCCTCTGGTCATCTCCGCGAAGTCACCCTCCCTTGCATCGAGTCTTTCCTTAGAGACCATCGGGTAATCTGAGCCGGATATCCGCGCAAACGGGACTCAGCCCGCAAGCCCTTCACATCGACTGCTGGGCCTCGCTGGGTAACCGGACAGGCAGGCCGACGGTCACCGGACAGAGCCAAGGACACGTATATTGAGTGCTCGACTCGTCACTACCTGGAGGTGTTGTATGAATGGAAGAAGGGTTGCACACGGTTCACTCTGGGTAATGCTTATCAGTGGTTTCTTTGGTTGTGCCGGCGCGGCGTCGTTTGTCACGCTGCCGAGCAGCGCTTTTTTTGAAACCGACGCCAAAGAGCGTGAGGCATTGCAGGTCGTCAGCCGCACCCAGGAAGCGCGGCGGGCGAATTGCCAGCAGAACGCCAGCTGTGAGGAGGTCACTTACACGAGGGGCTTGGTCGCGTTATTCGAGAATCGCGAGGATGCGATCCACGCCTTTCAGGAATTACGCACCACCGTCCCCGACGGCCGCTATGCGACCTCCAGCACCCGCTGGCTCACCCTACTGCAAGGCGGGCAGCCGGCATCCGCCAGGCACGAGCCGCTGTTCATGCAACTGAGACAGGAGATTCTCCATGGCCTGCTGAATCCTGATACGCTGGCAGCAAGCCGGACAGTGAAAACACAGGAACGGCGAATCGCCGAGTTGGGACCTTAATCCTTCTGAGTCAGATCATACCGGGTGGTACAGGGCTTCTTCTTCTCCTTCCGACTAATTCTGCCTTCAAATCTATGAACATACCCCGGGAACTGGCGCCAAGGCCCGCTGTCTGGCTTATTGACTCATTAAGCCACTCTTGAACTCGACTCGAACCGAGGAGCACATCAATTATCATGGGTCGAAAAGTGGTGAATAACGTACGGTAGGCGAATCTTACGGAATGGGGCAGGTAGTTCCGCATTGAAGAGAACGCAGCTTTCGATCTTATGTGGGGCCGATGAAAGCCCTTTTCTGCTCGAATGGTCTCTTCATCGCGGCCTGAATTGCGCCATAAAGTTGATCACCTGCGGCCTCTTTGGGCAACAGAACAGACGCCCCGGCTGTTCGCATGGCATCCTGATTATCTGCTGAGGCATTGACGGACATACCAATGACGATGGTATCCGGGAGCGCTGCCCTTATTTGCGCAGTGGCCTCAATCCCATTCATCAAGGGCATGTTGATGTCTATGACCACCACGGACGGTTTGAGTTTCTGCGCTATTTCTAGGGCTTCCCGTCCATTTGATGCCTCAGCGATCACCTCAATATCTGGACAGGCATCCAGCATCAGACATAATCCTTGCCGAACCATCGCATGATCATCTGCAACAAGGACTCGATAGGGGCCCGACTTAAACCCACTGGTGCTGGCCAGACATTCTACATTTTCAGCCGGTGAACCTTTTGGCGAGGACACAGTTTTCACCTGTTCCAAGGTGTTAGATATCGGCAACAGCAGAGTCGCTCGAGTTCCTTCGCCACGTTTTGAATGCAGCTCTAAGCGCCCGCCCAAGGCTTCCATGCGCTGTCGAATACTGAACAGGCCGAATTTGGATGACATTGCAGCCAGCTTTTGAGAGGACAAGGTGATCGGATCAAAACCCACACCTGTGTCAACAACTACGATTTTGAGCACCCCTGCTCCGACTGCGACCACTACCGACGCTGTGTTGGATCCAGCGTGTTTCACCGCGTTAAGAAGAAGCTCTCGGACTGATTGGAACACGAGCACGGCCTGATTTTCAGGTAGTTTCACCTCTTCTGGCGCGTCGATGCGCACAGTGACATTCAGATGATATCGTTGCATCTGCTCGCCGAGCCAGCGCAGGGCAGTGAACAGTCCGAATTCATGGAGAACAGGCGGACTGAGTTCCGCCACCAGATTGCGCGTGTAGGTCAGAGATTCATCCACAACCTCTTCAGCCTGCTTAATCATTTGAAGGGAATAGGAGAGGGGTCCGACTTTGGCCTGGCCTAACCTTAATCGCACCAGTACCAGCATTTGAGCCAGGTGATCATGGAGTTCGGCGGCGAGCCGTGTGCGCTCACGTTGCTCAGCCAGATTTAGCTGGGTGGCCAGTGCCCGCAGCTGCTCCTGAGAAGTGACCAATTCATACGTCCGCTCAGAGACCTTTCGCTCCAGTTCTTCAGCGAATTGCTCCAATCGTGCCTGCGAAACTTTTCGTTGAGTGATATCGTTGAATAAGATCGCCACTTTTCGCTCCGACTTCGCGCCGATCCGCCAGGCATAGATCTCGTAATGGCGACCTAGTTCTTTCGCCTCTTTCTCGAACCGCAACGGCTCACCCGTGGTGGCGATCTTTCCGTAAATCCGAAACCACTGATCTTCATGTTGTGGAACGAGCTCCCGCATGTGGCGGCCCACAACGTTTTTCAGTCCCGTCTGCGCTGAAAAAGCCGGGTTGACGAGGAGGTAGCGGTAATCGATGGGCTCGTGCTGTTGGTCAAACAATACTTCTATCGTGCAGAAGCCTTGATCGATTGACTCGAACAGGGTTCGATATTGCTGTTCAGATTCACGCAGCTGAGCCTGCGACAATGCCTGCTGTTCCAGTAAGTCACGCACCTGATACTGACGCCGCCGCGAACGCAACCCGACTTCGATAGAGCGCATCAGAGTCGCTTCTCCTATCGGCCTTTCCAGCAACGTGATACTGCCGGCTGCCTCGGCGACCAGGTTGAGGAGTCGTGCCAATCGGGACTCTCCCCCACGAGTCAACACAATCATCGGCAGTTCGCTCCACGGCGGTTGCGCCTTCAGATGGTGGAGCAAACGGGAAATGTACGGGAGTTCCAACGATTCTTCGGTCACGAGCAAGACGGCTCCCCCCTCATTCAGTTGGTGGCATGTGTCTAGAGCTGTTGCACATACCATCGCGTCCAGCCCTTTGGAGGTGACCACCGAGGCCATGGCGGGAGCGTCCTGACCGATGGGGGCGAGGATGATGATGCGCTCATCGACCTTATTTCGCACTATCGGGGCACTCCATAATCTGCTCGATGGCGCCATGAAAGGCAGGGGTTCCGGTCAGGACGCCTTGAAACTGCTTCAGGGGTGGGCCGATATGCAAACCGCCCTCTGACACCAGCTGATATTCTCTAATGGTCTTTTCATGGCGGCCACTCCGCTTCTTCATCACCGATAGGGCCTGTCGGACCGCCCCGCCTGCTTCGAAAAAGCGCACGCTCACCACGGTGTCCGCTAAATAACTCAGGTTTAACGGGGCCTCAGCCTGACCAAGGAGCCCATATTGAGCCATTATAAGAACGGTGACGACGCCTTTCTGATTGAGGTACGAGGACATTTCGTGCAGTTGGTTGATGAGATACTGGTCACCGGGCATCGCATTTAAGTAGCCATTGAGACTGTCGATGATGACTAGCTTACAACCGCCTTCCACTGCCCGACGAATACGCATTCCGAATTCCCCGGGAGAGAGTTCGGCCGGGTCCACCTGCTGCACATCTATGGTGCCCGTCTGAACATGCCGCGTAATGTCCAACCCGACAGCTGTCGCACGCGCGAGGACGATGCCGCGAATTTCGTCGAAGGCAAACAGGATGCTCGATTCGCCTCCTTGGGCCATCTGTGCCGCATATTGTATCGCCAGCGTTGATTTTCCCGTTCCGGCTGGACCCATGATCAGGGTTGTTGTTCCCCGATCGAGCCCGCCACCGAGAAGATTATCGAACTCTTGGTTGCCACTTGAGACAGCTTGCGGCACAAAATCCACTCGATGATCAGATGCAGTAATCCGAGGAAACACTCGCAACCCCCCCGTCTCAATGCTGTAATCGTGATAGCCTTCACGGAATCTCTTCCCGCGCATCTTCAAGACACGCAGCCTTCGTCTGGACCGCCCGTAGTCGGGTGACAACTGTTCCATTTCGATGACGCCATGCGTGAGGCTCAGCACATGAGGGTCTCCGCCAATCCGGCTATTCTCCATTCTGTCATCCAACAGCAGCGCCGTGATGTTGTACTTGGTGAGTTCTTGTTTCAGGTTCATGAGCTGTCGCCGATAGCGTAAAGCGGTTTCAGCCATCAGTCGGAACTCGGAAAGTGAATCGAATACGATCCGAGTCGGCTGGATTCGTTGAATTTCCTCGATCAATAATTCGCTCACTCTTGTCAGCTCGATTTCCGAAGGGTGGAACACCGTGGTTCGTGCCTCTGGTCGTATAAGAGAATCGATAGCCGACAGTTCAAATAGCGCAATGGAGTCCAGTGACCAGCCATGCGAACGGGAGACCTTCAGTAACTCTTCTTTTGTCTCTGAGAGGGTGATATAGAGAGTTTTTTCTCCCAGCTGCACGCCTTCAAGGAGAAATTGAAGCGCTAACGTCGTCTTGCCTGACCCGGGGTCTCCCTGCACTAAATATAAGCAGTTAGCGGGTAAGCCCTCACCGAGTATTTCATCCAGGCCGTCTATTCCCGTAGAACAGTATTTATCGAATTGTGTGGAAGGGTCAGTCATAGTTCGCCCTCAAAGGGATGACTTCTACATTGTTCACTTTATCCTCTTACAGGCAGCTTAGATCGCAGCTCAAAGTAAAGCGCTTTACAGCCATACGC
>JBEIQG010000244.1:0-5059 GCA_040376625.1 Nitrospira sp.
CGCACACCTCTTGGTCAGCACTGGTGTGCTGACCAAGAGGGCACGCCCGGACCGTGGGCCACGGCGTTGGTCAAGCCGAAGCCTCATCATCCGTGGAATCGGTTCGTGAGATTCGCGACGGGCTAGCTCTCCCCCTATATTGACTCCCCCCTCAATCCCCGCTAGCCTCTAGCGCCCTCGGACAATTACCCGGTTTACCAGGAGGTTAGGCCATGACGCTCTTTCGATCTGCTGCCATGCTGCTTTCGTTGCTCCTTGTGCCTCTGACGGTTGCGGCTGCGCCGCCGCCGGAGCCGACGGTGGAATATTCGGCGGACAGCACGATGCAAACCGAAGGCGGCATGACGATGAAGTCTCGCGTCTATCACACACCCACAAAACAGCGGATGGAAATGGGCGGGGCGGACGGCAGTGTGACCATCATCCGCAAGGACAAGAAGGTGATGTGGCAGGTGATGGGCGATATGTATATGGAGATGCCGCTGGATCAGTCCAATGCGCCGGACATGGGCGGCTTCGACATTCAGGAACAGACTGAGGTCGGTGAAGAGACGGTCAACGGCTTGAAGACCACGAAGACGAAAATCATCGCGACCAAGCCGGACGGGGCGAAGTTCGGCGGCTTCTTCTGGACCACCAAAGAGGGGGTCACGGTGAAAATGGATCTGCTCTCGAAGGAGGGCGACAGAAAGATGCGCATGGCCAGTGAGTTGACCAATGTGAAAATCGAGAAGCAGGACCCCGCGTTGTTCGAAGTGCCCGCCGGTGCGACAAAGAACGATATGGGGGCGATGATGGGGCAGGGCGGCATGCCGAACATGGAAGAGATGATGAAGAACGCCGGGCAGGACCGGGCGAGGGAAAAACGCTCGTCCAGGAGCAACAGCGGGAACAAGAGCCAGGAAAGTGAGACGCCGGCCGGCGAGGTGAACAAGATGCTCAAAGGTCTTTTCGGCCGATAGGGGAGGTGCGCGATGCCTACGGTCAGAATCCTGAGCTGTGCCCTGCTGCTGCTTGCCGCGACGGCGTCCCCGGTTCGCGCGGACGATCCCTGTTTGGGAGATGAGGAGGAGAAGAGCGCCAAGGCGGCCGTTGCCGCTCTGACGAAGGCGGAACAGGCCGGGCGCCCTGCCGGACTGTTCATGGCCTATCGATTCATCCTCGGCAACGACTGTCTCGATCGTTACGACAAGACCGCCTTGTCACGCGCCAGAGCCGGCCTGCCGAAACTGGGCCGGAATTTGGCGAAGACGGCTGAGACGAACGGCCTTTTGTATTCTGCCGATCCGGTTCGGGGCGATGGGAAGACCTCGGCGTTTCGCTATTTCGAGGCCATCGGCGACTATGCCGAAGCCAATCGAGTGATGATGAAAGCGGTGCAGACGAAACCGGACGATCTCGCGCTTTTCAGCGCAGCATGGGCGGTGGATGAAAATCGTTGGGTCGTGCCGGATCAGACAACCGGTGAGCGGCAGCCCTATGCATCGCCCAAGGCCTATCGTCAGGAGTTGCAGAAGATGGCAACGGCGACGGCCGATCGGCTGATGAAAGCGGAGGAGCAGGATGCGAAGGGGCTCTCGGGCAGCGCGGTGGAAGTGGCCACCTCCGCGATGAAATCTCTCGAAAAACTGAGAGCCGCCGCCGCGTGGATGAAGTTTTTACCGGTCGGCGACAAGGCAGTGCGGGAACGGGCCGAGCAGCGCGGCGATGCGATTGCGGCGCGTCCGGACTCCACGTTCACCCAGGCGAATGCCCTGATGTATTACGAGTTCGCCGGTTCCCCGAAGTCAAAAGACAAACTGGCGCAGGCGAAGAAGAAGATGGAAGAGTCCAGTCGTGCGTTGGAAAAGACCGGCGAGAAAGTGAAGGGAGCATTTGCGGAGCAGAGCCAGGCGGAGCAGAAGACGTTCGACAAAAAGAAAGCGGATCTGGAAAAAGAACTCGGATTTTAGCCATGGACTCAGGCTTCCTTCGCCGTTCGCTTTCCCCAGGCCACATCATTCGACCCTCAGGTCTGCCCACGCTGCGGGCCAAGGCAGCCTCGCCTGAGCCTACGCCGAGTCAAACGCCCAGACCACTCCCAAGATGGCCAGATGTTGGCTCGCTGTCAGCCCCGCCGTACCCGATGAGGTGGAGCCGTCGCGAAAAAATCCGCCTTGGGCGCCGGTGGAACGATCGTATCGATGCTCTAACCGGACAGTGACCAGCTGCCGGCCTAGATGTTTTTTGTACTCGAGGGTCGTCGTATTCGCCCAGATGAGTTGCTTGTGCTCGGTCATCCGTCCTTGAGGGTCCCAATAGAATTCAGGCCGGACCGCCACGCTCCAGGGACCCGTCAGGTGACGGTGCGTGAAGAGGGCGGCTCCCATCCAGGTTGCTCGCACGCCTCCTACATCCGCAACTTTCTCCGACCCGACATCGTACGATAGCGCCACCCGCCAGTCCGGTGTACGCCACTCCACGGTCGAATCGGCAAACGTCCGCCAATATTGCATTGCGGTGTCCTGTTGGTCCGGACCGTAATAGACGCTTTGATACACCGTCACATGGTCGCTCGCTCGCCACTCCAGCTTGGAGAGATAACTCGGGAGATCGTTGGCATGCGAAAGATGCAGATACTCCGTCACCACATACAGCCCGAGTTCCAGAGACTTGGTCACCGGGTATGACGCCCCGAACCCGACCAGAAAGTTTGGATTGTAATCGGTGAGGTAGGCGCGCGTGTAATTGAGGTTGTACTTTGCATAGAACTCTTCGTAGGACTTGGCGCCCTTAAACAATCCGGCCGTCAAGGTGACGCCCTCCCCGATGGGTGCGAGATAGCTGACATTCGCGCGCGCAAGGTGTCGAAGGGTGTCCGCGCCTGAAATCGGCTGGGTACCGCCCGGTTGGGGATCGGGCAAAAGGTCGTTAGTGTCATAACCGGCCTGTAATGCCAGCTCTACTCCCCAGCGAGACTGTTCGGCTGGATCTTTGCGTACGTATGCAAGGCCCATATTGGGAGCCAACTCAGTGGTGCGAGGCGATGTTTGCCGGCTTCGCCAGCGATGATTGTCGGGGTGGTTAGAGTTGTGCAGGTAGCCGACATCGACAAATCCCCCGTGTTGCCAAAGGTCTGCCGCTCGTGCGGCTTCAGGCGTCCACACGCAGATCAGGATATAGAGGGTAACCCTCCACTGTAGTAGTACCCGCTCGTCGCAGATCTGCTTCGTCAGAGCGGAGGTTGTGACGGTCTCTTCTTGCATAGGGGAAACGCCGGTATTGGACTCGCGGCGACGTAAGAGTCTAAAAATCAACTTCGATTTTGTTGATGACGGTTGCGACTCCTGGGATGGCCTGCGCGGTCTCTTCCGCATGCACCTTGCTGGCGTGATCGTCTGACATCCCGCTCAGATAGACCAGTCCTGATTCAACGCTCACCTCAATCCGGCTGAGGTTCAACTCATCGGAGGCCAGCAACGCCTGATCGATGCGACTGGCCAACTCGTCGTCGGCCCTCTGTTGGGCTTGGACACAGCCCAGAAGCGTGAGAGGGCCGAGCCAGACGAGGCAACTCCATCGCGAGAGACGCTGTGACCGCAGGGTGCACATCGGCTACCCCGCCTTCGGCACGATGGAAATCATGCCGTTCGTTTCGAGAATCGCATACTTGATCTGCTCCATCCGTTCCAAACCATGCTTCTCTCGCGCGGCCGCGAGAATGTCCTGTTCATCCACGCGTGCCCGGTGCATGAGTTCCTTTAGTGGCCGGCCCTGATCGACCAGAATCAACGGCAGCCCATCCAGGTATCGCTCCATCGCAGGGAATTGTTGCTTCATATACGAGAAGGCAATATCGAGCCCGACTAGTGTGAGGATGACGAGGAAGCCGTTCGTCACGGAATAATCGTTGCCGATCATGGCATTTTGCGTGGCCTCGCTGATGATCAAGAGGAGTACGAAATCGAAGTTTGTGATGCTGCCAAGAGTACGCCGGCCTGCGATGCGAAACAGCACGAGCAGAAACAGATACACCACCAGACCTCGGACAATGGCATCCATAGGTGTCTCCTTTTAGGCCAGACTAAGGCCAGACGAAATGCTGCACGATGAGCGCATCGCCGTCGTCGGCCCTGATGCGGCCACGTGCGGTCCCCGCTGTTTGGAATTGAACTGAGAACGTGGCTGTAAACGGATTGCCGTCAGTCTGAAAAATAAAGGCTTGGCCGTTCTTGCGCGCCTCGGTCCGAATCGGTGTCGGTGAAACGGTGGTGAGCGTCAGTGCGTCAAGATACTCACGATCCAGCCATATACTCGCCAGCCCGTCTCCCTGTGCACCCGGCTCGAGCCTCATCAGCAAACTGTCGGCCCGTCCAACGCGCGCAAAACGGTCATAGTGAATTGAAAACGTTCCGTCCGTCGTCTGCTGCGTCACTGAGCCCAACGGGTGATGTCCAAAGAGACCGAGCAGCGCGGCCCCGATGCAGCAGGCGATCAAGACCTGCCCTGTGCGTTCCCATCGCCATTGGCGATATTGGAACGGCAGGTCCTGTTCCATTTGAAGGTTCTTGTCCAAGATCGTGAGCCTCGGCCATGAATCATGGATGAGTTCGATGTGCATTAGAAATGGGAATATCCCTAGCGCGAAGTATTCATGCATCCCTGCTCCGTTGTCTGATTCCCTCGCGCGGCGTGGCTGTTCCGTTCGGCCTGCTCGACGGAGGGACAATATGCCTTGGCGGGCTGGCTTGCGAGAATCTCCGGCGGGTTTCGGTCTCAAATGCTTCGCGAGGGCGTTTATGAATTATCCGGGTCTCGTGGGCATTCCTGGCACTGCGAGCCAGATCGTTGTGTGCTCTCTCCATTCACCAGGGCTTCTCCTAGTGCATCGATCCGTAGGAAGCCGATATGCTCCGCTCTACTGAGTATGTCGTAGGGAGATCTTACAGACGACTCACAACGGGAGGGGCTGACATGTCGAAATGTTTCACATATGCGTGCATGGTAGTGGCTGTGGTGGGAATGACGAGTCAGGTCGGAAGGGCCGACGAAGGCCCCCACAAAGGCTCTCCCACCAGTC
>JBEIQG010000053.1:0-17769 GCA_040376625.1 Nitrospira sp.
CCGCTGCCGTCACTGCATCAGACGCCTAGTCTACGAGCGCGTACTCTCCGTCCCTCCAAAGCACTAGCCCCTCGGACTTAGGACCAATGGTGGTTTACGGATCCTGCACAGTACTCTGCGCAAGGTCACGTGAACTTACCGAAAGGACTTCCTGGATGTTGCTCCTCGTCGCCGTGATCGTCGGCTATATGTCATTGCTGGTGGGCGTTGCCGTCGCTTCGCCCGGCATCGGCTTCACAGGATCGCTCCTACGCCTCGTGCCGGATGACTGGCGTGATTGGGCACACATACCGGCCTATGGCCTCCTGGCCTGGCTGACGATGGTGGGCTTCCGCCTGCGCGGGTGGCCGATCCGCTACGCTCTGCTCATAGGAATCGGCTTTTCTGTGGTTTTCGGATTATGGACGGAGGTGGCACAAGGATCGGCGCCCGGACGGGAGGCCTCGCTTCACGATTTGGTAAAGGATCTATTGGGTGCCCTGACGGCCGGAGCCCTGATGCTCTGGCAACACAGCACCTTCGTACGAAGCCATCGGTTCGTACCGGTGCTGCGAACGAACCAACGCCACCTGAGGAAAGGAACGTCGCCGAGATGAACACTGCCTATCGTAAACGCGGCGCCAGGCGCATTCCCGTTCAATATCCGATTTACTATTCAAACGGCACTTTCCAAACCATCGGCGTCACCGAGGACTTCAACTCCTCCGGCGGGCGCATTCGCGGGAAAGAATACGTTACGACGGGAATGGAACTGGTGGTAATTGTCATCCAACCGACCCCTGAAACGCCCATGCTTGTCCGACGGGCCACCGTACGCTGGTCAAAAGGCCATGACTTCGGGATCGCCCTCTCAGACGTCCCCCCGCAGTCCGAATCCGAGCTCAAAGCCATGGCCAAGGTGATGCTGCCCGGCCTCTGGTCCTGTCTCAATTAGCAGGCTTTACCAGCTCGGAAGGTCCTCCGTCGCACTGAATGGAAGCGCCAGGTCGCTCCCTCGCTTGATCCCGGAGGCCTCCGCAGCTTCATTTTCTTCGCCCGTGATCCAATGGCTGCCGCGGACCGGCGAAGAACAACTCCATCAACACAAAAAACATCATGAGGAGTGCCCCCAACCCAATGGCGACGGCCCAGTTTTCCCACGACATGTCTGACCTCCTCTTGCCCCTGGGAATCATCGAACGATTTCCAGGAAGGGCCTTACCTACCGGCACGGTGCAATTGCAGCAACGTCTCCAACTTCCACAACGGAATACTGTCCGCCTCCCTCTTGTTGCTGAAAGCCAATCCGAGGACGAACAACGCAATAAGCCCCATACAGGCCAGAACCAATGCCCCGCGCGAAATATCAGCGGTGGCAGTTGAGTGGTATGCGACCTGACTCGGTCCGACAGGTACCACCTCCGGCAGCGTCAACCGATCCATCAGGGCATCCGTTCGAGCGGCCGCACCCATCGCACTGGCGAGTTGAATCTGACCCGCGGCCTTCGCCTCCGCAAACCCTTCCTGCGCCTGCGTCACCTGAACGATAGCCCGTCCGATTCGCTCCTGGACCCCCGCCGCCATACGGTCCTCCTCCTGAATCGCCTCGACGATCGAACGGCCAAGGGTCGCCTGCCTGGTTGATTCAAACTGGTCGTGCATGCGCTGACCGATCGCTTCGGCCCTCTGAATCAGACTCGCGTTGAATTCACCGGCATACTGATCGGCGGAGAGGACTCCGCTTGCAAGGCCGCGGCGAGTCTGATTGACGATCGACTTGCCCATGACATACTGCATCCGCGCACGATGATCGGCGTCCTGCCCAAACGCGCGCAACTCCGCCAACACCAGCGGGCTTAGTAACGTCGTTGAGAGGATCCAGGACTCAGTCACCGCTCGGTTTAACTCCATAGCGGATGTAGAGAGCGCGGCACCAGCCTTCCGGTCTAGCAACACATCCTGAAGAATCGCGCTCCCTAACACCGGCTGGAGGTACTGCATTCCGGTGGAAGGATCCTGGGTCGCGATGGTCCTGTTCGCAGAGGAAGCGACCGGAGCCTGCCAGAAACCGTCAGCAGCCGTCACCAATAAGTACCCGCCGAACAGCGTAGCCACCAATCCAATGGCGGCCACGACATCAACGAGATCATATTTTCGTCGCATGATATCCTCCTATCCTGCCTCGGGTAATTCGGCGCCCGGCAAACAGGCAGGATGCCGCCGCGCCGGAAACTGAGCCGCACCAGATCGCTGTCGACTACGCATACAGACATCCTCCTTGGTGTGAGGGAACACTTGCAGAACGGAAGTGTATTCTTGGACTGGCGACGGACAACGCGCAGTCGGCAGACCTAGATGCGGAAAATCGTTGACGAAGGATACCGGCCGGAGGAGACGGGACAAGGCTGGTTTGGTCAGAGCGGCGGTCATGTTCGCCACGGAAGACCATGCGACCACCTGCAGAAATGGTGGCACTGAATGACACAATCAGTCTATGCCTCGCGCAAAAAGCAGTCAATACAGCAAGAACCTAGAGCAGGGGCGGGTTGCCGGGCATGTACTCTCTCGCATCATTCAACATTTGAATAGAGTGATTCACCTCTCGCAAAAGACATGCAGTACAATGTGGACAGAGATCTCTGCGCGTACCTACAGAGGAGTGTCCTATGCCAACCACCAGCCTGCTGATGCTACTTGCCGCATGGACGCTACTAGGCCCGGTTTCCATCGCCGGCTCCCAGCCATCGATCCTTCAACAGCGGGACGGGACCACCGGCACCCTGACTCCGCTGGGTGAGCAAGACGCCATTTACTCCGACGCGCATGGAAACAAAGGCGTCACCCATCTGGGGTCGGGGCTTCCGTCACACACCTTCAGTTCTCCCCATGGTGGAGCGCCCGGATCGGTCACACCGTTCGGAACATCAACACCGCCGAACCTGATCACACCGGCGCCGGTGCTGCCGCTCCAACCGAGAGGTATGGCGACTCCATACCCACAGCCTCCCGCATCAACCGGCAGGCCAGGCGGATACAGCCGCTTCGGCGGGCAATCGGGGCGGTGACCGGTCGACGATCAGCAGACAGCTGCCTCTCCCAAGTCCATCCTCCAAAGAGTACGGTTGAATCTCTTCAGGTTTTTCGTTAAGTTACGAACAATGACCATCTCCCGCGCACGCCTCATCCTGCTTGCCTGCGCGAGCGGTCTTCTCTATCCCCTTTCCTTTCCCGCGTTCGACTTCGGCCTATTGGCCTGGTTTGCACTGGTGCCGCTACACATCGCGGTGGAATATCTCCCGCCGGGTCGCGCGTTCCGTACCGGCTGGCTCTCCGGCACGCTGGCCTTCACGGGGTCCATGTTCTGGGTCATTACGGCCATGAACGTCTACGGGAAGGTTCCGTTTCCGATTGCCGCCCTGGTGATGTTGCTGCTCACGGTCTACCTCGGCCTCTACATGGCCGTCTACGCAGGCGGACTGTCATGGATCCGGACAGTATTCCCGACCCTTGGCTTCTTGCCCGCGCCGTTTCTCTGGGTGACATTGGAACTGATCCGGACCTACTTTCTCTCGGGCTTGCCCTGGGCGCTTTTCGGATATTCTCAATACCAATGGCTCCCGATCATTCAGCTGGCCGACCATTTCGGGGTGTACGGCGTCTCCTTTCTCCTCGTGTTGGTCAACGCTGCGCTGGCTGAAACGATTATCTGGGGCTTCAAGGCCTATCGCGGATTTCAGATTCGTTCGTTTCCCTGGCCCTCAACCGTCGCGGCTACAGCCGGATTCGGCGTCGCGCTCTTTTATGGCACCACACTCCTGGCTTCTTCCCAGCACATTCCAACCCGCACCTTGTCGGTGGGTGTCGTCCAACCGAATGTCGAACAGGCGCAAAAATGGGATGTGGCGTTTCGCCAGGAAACGATGGCCCGTTACGATCGGCTCACCGCGGGACTGGGCGATAACCTGGATCTCATCGTCTGGCCGGAAGCAGCCACACCGTTTGTATTTGAAATGGAGCCGCAGTACCGCGCACTGGTTGGTGACATGGCCCGCCGCGCCGGAGCGCCACTACTGTTCGGCAGTCCCGCCTTGAGGCGCCATCCGGACGGTCGCCCCTTCTTGCTTAATAGCGCGTACCTGCTCGCAACCGACGGCCAGATCCTCGGTCGCTACGACAAGCAACATCTGGTCCCCTTCGGCGAATACATTCCATTTCACAATTCATTCTTGTTCTTCCTGGACAAACTCGTCGAAGGCATAGGCGACTTCGAGGCAGGACCGGGATCGACGTTGTTGATGTTCAAACCCCGAGAGAAGACCCCACCCACGGCGACGGCGGCCGCCCTCACCGATTTCCATGTAAAGTTCGGCGTCGTCATCTGTTACGAAGTGATCTTCCCCAACCTCGTGCGGCAGTTTGCGGCGAACGGAGCCGATTTCATGGTCACGGTCACGAACGATGCCTGGTTCGGTCCCTCGTCGGCGCCCTATCAACATTTCGGCATGGTGGTTTTTCGTGCCGTGGAAAATCATGTGGCTTTCGCACGGGCGGCCAATACCGGCATCTCCGGGTTCATCGACCCTTACGGGCGTGTCGTGCAACAATCACCGATCTTCACACAGGAAGCGCTCAGAGGAACGATTGCCATCAGCCATCAGCAGACCTTTTACTCGCAATACGGTGATCTCTTTGCATATGCCTGTGCTATACTCATCGCGCTTTTGTGCCTGACCGGCTACTTCTCACACGACACAGAACCCGCCGGTGGTGAACCAGCGGGGCGACCAGCCTGAGCGAGAAAGGACCGTGCCATGTTAGACGATGTCCGAACCCGTGTGCGTACCCTCGGCGAACAGTTGGCTCAACTACGGGGGCATCTTTGACCTGGCTCGGATGACCGCTGAACTCAACGACATCGAAGTCAAAACCTCTCAGCCTGATTTCTGGAAAGATACGCAGGCGGCCGCCAAGGTGAACCGCCGGAAGGCCGGCCTCGATCGGGAACTGTCCCGGTGGCGAGAGACCGAACGCAGACAGAGCGATATCGAGGCGCTTCTCGAACTGGCGCTGGAATCTGGCGATGCCGGGCTGGAGCAGGAACTCCTGGCCGAACTCGACCCGTTCGAAAAAGCCGTCGCCCAATTTCGTATCGAGTTGCTGCTCTCCGGCGAATTGGATTCGAGCAACGCGATTTTCGCCATCCACCCCGGGGCCGGCGGAACCGAGTCACAGGACTGGGCGCAGATGCTGCTCCGCATGTATGTGCGATGGGCCGAGCAAAAGGGATTTAAGGTAGAGACGTTGGATCTGCTCGCAGGAGACGAAGCGGGCATTAAGAGTGCCACGCTGTCCGTCAGCGGGCCCTATGCCTACGGCTATCTCAAGGCAGAAGCCGGCGTCCATCGTCTCGTCCGGATCTCCCCGTTTGACGCCAACAAACGTCGGCACACGTCCTTCGCATCGGTGTTTGTGTATCCCGAGCTCGAAGACGACGTGCAAGTGGTGATTGACGACAAAGACCTGCGAGTCGATACGTTTCGAGCCGGCGGCGCCGGCGGTCAGAATGTAAATAAGGTCGAAACCGCCATCCGTATCACCCACATTCCGACCGGCATCGTGGTGCAATGTCAGAACGAGCGGTCTCAACTGCAAAATCGCAACGGCGCCATGAAAATTTTAAAGGCGCGCCTCTTTGAAGTGGAGCAGCGGAAAAAAGAAGCCGAGTTCAATGCCATCGTCGGCGAAAAGAAAGACATCGCCTGGGGCAGTCAGATCCGGTCGTATGTCTTCCAGCCCTATCAGATGGTCAAAGACCATCGGACGGGATATGAAGTCGGCCAGGTCTCCGCCGTCATGGATGGTGAGCTGGACGGTTTCATCGAAGCCTATCTCCAACGAAAGATGACCGGCGGGAAAGCCCCGGAGCCGGTCGCCACGAAGGATGACGACCTGTAAAGAACGGGAGCTGACAGCCTATGGCCTATAGCGGATAGCAGAACACGGAACCGGTTCCGGACCATCAGCTGTTCGCCAATAGACATTTGCTCCGTGTGATCATGGATGAACTGAACGATCAACGCCAACAACGCATCAAAAAACTCGACCACCTTCGGCAACTTGGCGTGGCGCCGTATGGCACGCGCTTTGAGGTCAAGGACCGGGCCGGTCAACTCTCTCGCCTGCACGGTGAAAAATCCAAAGAGGTGCTCGAGCAGGAACAGATCAGCTGCACCATTGCCGGCCGCATCGTCGGACTGCGCCGGTTTGGAAAGGCAGCGTTCGCCGTATTACAGGACGGATCGGACCGTTTGCAGGTGTATCTGAAGAAGGACACGCTTGGCGAGCAGGCTCACCAGATTTCCGAGGGACTGGATCTGGGTGACTGGATCGGGGTGACCGGCGTTCTGTTCCGCACGAAGACCAACGAGTTCACGGTCGAAGCGAAAACTCTCACGTTTCTGAGCAAAGCATTGCGCCCGTTACCCGAAAAATGGCACGGCCTCACCGATGTCGAAACCCGGTATCGGCAGCGCTACGTGGATCTCATTGCCAATCCCCAGGTACACCAGATCTTCGCGCTACGCAGTCGCATTGTGTCCGGGATCCGCGCCTTTCTGATTGAACGCGGCTTTCTCGAAGTCGAAACGCCGATGATGCACCCGATACCCGGCGGCGCCGCCGCAAAACCCTTCGTCACCCATCACAATGCCCTGGGTGCCGAGCTCTATCTTCGCATCGCGCCGGAGCTCTATCTCAAGCGGCTGATCGTCGGCGGCTTCCCGCGCGTGTTCGAGATCAACCGGAATTTCAGGAACGAAGGCATCTCGACGATTCACAATCCCGAATTCACCATGTTAGAGTTTTACGTCTCCTATGCCGATTACCACGATTTGATCGTGCTGACCGAGGAGCTCTTCGGCCGGCTGGCTCAGGACATTCTCGGCACCACGACGATCGACTATCAAGGCACTCAGATCAACCTCGGGTCGCCGTGGCGCCGATGGTCGTATCACCAATCGATTCTGGAGGTGAATAACCTCTCGCCCTCGGTCCTCACGAGTCGCGATGAGGCCCTTGCGGCGGCCCAGCGCCTCGGTGTCGAAGTCTCTCCCAAGGAATCACTGGTGAATATCCTCAACGAGATCTTCGAAGAGACCGTCGAACCGCGCCTCCAACAGCCGACCTTCATCACCGACTACCCGATCGAAATTTCTCCCCTCGCACGCAGGAAAGACTCCGATCCGTCGCTCACCGACCGGTTCGAGCTATACATCGCGGGACGTGAAATCGCCAACGCCTTCTCCGAGTTGAACGATCCGCTCGATCAGCGCGAGCGCTTCGAGGCTCAGGCGGCGAAACATGCAGCCGGCGACGAGGAGGCCCACCGCGTCGATGAAGACTTCCTGCGCGCCCTCGAATACGGCATGCCGCCGACTGCTGGCGAAGGCATCGGCATCGATCGCCTCGTCATGCTCTTCACCAATCAGTCCTCCATCCGGGATGTCGTCCTCTTCCCGCAGCTGAGGCCTGAAAAGTAGACATGGCGCTGCCCTACGAGATCTTCATCGGATTGCGGTACCTGCGCGCGAAGCGACGCAACCGCACCATTTCCTTTAACACGATCGTCTCGATTGCAGGGATTACCCTCGGCGTCGCCGCCTTGATCGGCACGGTGGGGATCATGACCGGGTTCAAGGAGGATGTGCAGGCCAAGATTCTCGGCACCACTGCGCACATCCTGGTGAACGACCGCATGAAGGAATCGATGGTCGACTACGAAGATCAGGTGAAGAAAGTCGCGGCGGTCCCGGAGGTCCTCGCGGCCACCCCGTTCATCTTCCGTCAGGTGCTGCTCACCTCTCCGTCCGGGGTCCAGGGTATTATTCTTCGCGGCATCGATCCCGCGCGGGAAGGCACCGTCACTGAGTTGGCCCGCAATCTCGTCAACGGCAACCTCGACGACCTCGCGCGCCAGAATAAAGTGGTCATTCCCGAAAAAGAACGGGAGCCGAAGGGCCCCGACACAGCCATGCGGCCGGGCATCATTCTGGGGAAAGAACTCTCCATGCGGCTCAGCGCCTTCCCCGGCGACACCCTGAATGTGGTCTCCCCCGTCGGCCCGGTCACCGGCGCCAGCATGACCCCGAAGATCCGGCAATTTGTCGTCGTCGGCATCTTTCAGTCAGGCATGTATGAATACGATTCCTCCCTCGCCTACATCGAGCTGGGTGAAGCACAGAAGTTTTTTAACATGGGCGCCAGCGTGACGGGTATCGAAGTCAAAGTAACGGATGTGTTTCGTGCCGCAGATATTGCCCGCGCCATCGAGCAGCATCTGGGATTCGCTTTCTGGGCCAGGGACTGGATGCAGATGAATCGTAATCTGTTTTCGGCGCTCAAGCTGGAAAAGACGATGATGTTCCTCCTGCTGGTCTTGATCACCATCGTGGCCTCCTTCAATATCGTCAGTACCCTCACCATGATCGTCACGGAAAAGCAGCGCGAGATCGCCATTCTCAAGGCGATGGGTGCGACGCGCAAAGGCATCATGCGTATATTCATGCTCAACGGCCTGATCATCGGCTGTTCGGGTGCAGCGATCGGCGTCCCGTTAGGGTATACATTTTTGTGGCTGATCCAGACCTTTTGGACCTTCGACCCGACCGTGTATTACATCTCCCGCATTCCGGTCCATGTGCTCGGTTCGGATGTCTTACTGGTCGCCGGATCCGCGATCCTGATCAGCTTTGTGGCCACGCTCTATCCGTCGCTCCAGGCGGCCAAACTCGATCCGGCGGCCGCCTTGCGCTATGAATAAAAGAGTCCGGGCACTACGGGACCTCCGAGCGGCACGATTGAACGTGACCCATTACGAGTTGCAGCACCGACATGATTGACGTCGTCGATCTCTACAAATCGTTTCCGATGGGCGGGCGTGAGCTCGTCGTACTGAATAATATCAACCTGCACATCTCGCGGGGCGAACTGATCGCGATCATGGGCGCCTCCGGAGCGGGCAAGAGCACCCTGCTGCAAATCCTCGGAACCCTGGATCGCCCGACTAAGGGCACGGTGTCGTTCGACGGTCAGAATCTGTTTGCTCTCACGGAGCAGCAGCAGGCTGAGTTTCGCAATAAACGTGTCGGATTCGTGTTTCAGTTCCATCACCTGCTGCCTGAATTCTCCGCCCTCGAAAACGCGTGCCTTCCGGCGATGATTCAAAAACGCGATATCGCCGATGTCGTCGGCGAAGCGACCAAACTCCTTGGCGAGGTCGGTCTGGCTGATCGACTCCACCACAAACCGGGCGAACTCTCAGGCGGCGAGCAGCAGCGAGTCTCCGTCGCGCGCGCTTTGATGCAACAGCCCGATCTGGTGTTGGCTGATGAACCGACAGGCAACCTTGACTCCCATACCGGGGACGCCCTCTTCGCCTTGCTCCGTCAATTGAATCGCTCACGGGGAACGACGTTCGTCATTGTCACCCACAACGACAAACTCTCATCCCAAGCCGACCGCATCGTCTCCATGCAGGACGGAATGATCGTGTCCTCATAACTCGATACGCTCCGTCGATGGCCACCGCCGCCCCACGCGACACGGCTGAATCGTCCGGCAGTGATTGGGATTTCTTGACGGCGTCAGCATCTTTTCGTAGACTGCCCCATCCTCGCATTCAAGTGGGAGTTCGATTTATTTTATGAAGACATCCTTCGCACCGTACGTCCGTTTCACGACCATTTGCATGGCCATCCTGCTTCCGCTTCAGGCGGCAGCGGTGGAATTTGTATTCGTCGGGTCACGCCAAATGGGCATGGGCGGCGCCGGAGTGGCCACCACGTCAGACTCCCTCGCCACCTACTGGAATCCGGCCGGCATGGCGATGAGCAAGAAGTTCGATATCCGGTTTCAGGGCGGCGGCCAGGTCGTCGATCGCGGCGACGTGTTCGATTCACTGAAGGACATCAACAACCTGAACTTGAACGATACGTCGGCCGGCAACATCGCCCGCCTCCAGCAACAGATCGATCGCATTAACCGTCCCGGCACCAATCTCACCGCAGCTGCCTCAGGCGGCTTCTATGTCAAAGGCAACTTCGGCGAACACGCCCTGGGGTTCAACGTTTCCGACGTCGCCACCGCCGGAGGCTTCCTGCGCGGCCCGGTCGGATTTACGAATAATGGCACCAACCTCAGCGTGAACGGGCAATTCGCCATGAACGGGCTGGAAGTCCGCCAAGCCGCCCTCTCCTATGCCTATGCCTTCATGGACCGGATGTTTTCGATCGGCGTGACGGGCAAAGTAATTCAGGGCGCGGCGTATACCGGGTCCACCAACATCCGTGGCGCCAGCGACGACGTGAGGGTATTCGAGGACATCGGGCGCGCGAAGATCTCGACCGCGATCGGGATCGACGTGGGAGCGATGTTCCGGCCTTCGTCCTGGCTGCGGATGGGGATCGTGGCAAAGGACATCAACGCGCCGACCTGCGATGCGCCAAACGGGGACAAATTCAAATTGCTCCCGCAGATCCGCACGGGCGTGGCCGTTAACCCCTATAACTCGTTGACGCTCTCTGCCGATGTGGATATCACCAAGAACAATACGCTCACCCCCGGAGTGTACAGTCAGGTCCTGAGTCTGGGGGCGGAGCAAACGATCCTGTCCGAACTCCTGTCTTTCAGGGTCGGAGCATTTAAGAATATGCAGGATGCTAAGACACCGTTTATTCCGACGGCCGGCTTCGGGCTTCGCATCCTTGCCTTGCGCATCGATATTGCCGGCGGGTATGATTTCAGAGACCAGGCGGCTCTGGCATCCGGGTCCGTAGCCTTGACCTTCTAAGGTTACCTTCGCACTTAATCAATCTGCTACACTAGTTATATCAACCATGACACCACACACAGTGCGCACCATCAGTGTTGTTTTCTGCCTCGTGCTGGCCGGCCTCCTGACCGGCTGCGGGGGCTTGCAAGAGATGTGGGAAGGACCGGCCGCGCGCGGGTTCTACCCCAAGACCATGGCCATTCTCCCGATTTCCGGCACCTACGACAGCGCCAGGGAAGACGTGGAGGAAGTGGTGGCCAAAGTGCTGATCAAGAGCCGTCGCGTCGAGAAAGTTGTCCCCCCCGACCAGGTCACCGACACCTTTCAGACTACGAAAGATGCGTTTGATGCGCTCGTGACCTACTTCTCACGCATGGAGACGACAGGCCAATCCGATAAGAATTCCGCGATCAAGATCGGGCACGCATTGGGCGCCGACTCTCTACTGGTGGTCAAGGTGAATGCCTGGGAGTATACGAGAGAGGAAGGCGATAACATCGCCCGCGTGGGCCTGAGCATGAGGCTGGTTGATGCCGTGAACGGCGCCATTGTCTGGAAAGCGCGTCACCAGGTGCAGGAAAGTTACCTCTTCATCCGTCCGGACATGCGGGATCTTGCCACGAAGCTGGCGACGGACATGATTAAGTACATGCCGCCTGAAAAACGATAGCCTTAGCCGGCCCGTCTCGGACCGCCCTCCCCGACGATTCCTCTGCGCAAATTGTCGATCGCCAACCCGAATTGATTCGAGAGACTCGCCAGTTCCAGCACATCCCAGTTGCTGAAGGGCTTGCCGCTTCGCCGATTCACCACCTCCAAGACGCCCACGGCCTGCGTTCCCATACGGACAGGCACAGAGACGAGGGACGCCACCGGCAAGGCGGCTTGCCATCCTTGACCGGCAACCAATCGGGTATCCTGCTCTCCTCGCGTGATCAACACCGCCTGACCCGTGCGATGCACGCCGGTCGCGATGGGTGAGTGAAGGGCCGAGAGACCCGCTGCGCGCTCGCCGGCGACCGTGCAGAGTGTCAATGCTCCATCACCGGCACTGAGGAACAACGCCCCGGCTTCCGCTTCTACCAGGCGAACCGCGGCATCCAGCGCCCGGCGCAACTTCTCCTCTTCGGCCAGCGACGAATTCAAAAGATCGCTCACCTGCTCCATATGCTGGATTCGAAGGATTTTCGCCGCGTACTTGACGGTGAGTCGCGCATGATCCAGCAAAACCGCCAACCATGGCTCGACCGCTTCAAGCACCGCCAGCAACTTCCGCGAGGGCAACCGCTGAGACTTCCCGGTCAGGAACATCGCGACCCCGTCCATCCGACCGATCCGGTGCAGCCGCACGCCATACAGGTCGCCGCTGCTGACCTGCGAATTCTGCTCCGCCCTGGCCAGCCCCTCACGCCATTTTCCGGCCACGGATGCATCGCTGCTCCCCGCTTCCGCGAGACAAGTCATTTCGCGGGTCTGCTCATCACGAGCGTACACGGCGATCGCCCGAACTTTGGTCAGTTGCTGGAACGATTGGACAAACGCCGCCGATACACTGATAGGCGACCGTCCCTCCCCTTCAGACCCGGACAGGGTTTCGAACAGTCCCCGCTGCAGGCTTCGAATAAGGCGATCTGCATCCAGCGCAAGCGGTACGCGGCTCGCAGCTTTGCGGCGTGGCGCGACCGATGCGGTTTTCGATGCCGTCTTGCGGTTGGTTCGGGTGGCTTCACGATGAGCTACGGCCATGGCATCTCCTCATATGAAGCGTCAAGCAGCGCAGGGCAGGGAATGTCTCCGCTGCCACGAATTCTTTGGGTCAGGACAATACGCAACCAGGAGCCGCCGTCCTGGTCCGACTGACCAGACGTACAGGGCTCTAAAGGAATAACGTACGAAGATGTCGGCTGAAGCGTTGACTAGAAGACTGAGGGGGGAGAAGGACTGCCGGTTAGGCCGGCTGCATCGCCTCCTTGAGGGATCGCACGAACGCACCCACTTCTTGAACGAGTCGGCCATCCTGCCCATGCTCTCCAACACGACGTACAATGGCGCTGCCCACAATCACGCCATCGGCGACCTGAGCAACCCGCGCGGCATCCTCCGGAGTCGCCACGCCGAATCCCACAGCCACCGGAGTCTTGGTGTGCTTTCTGATCTTGGCGACGTTCTCGCGTACGCCCTCCACGTCCTGTAGTTTAGCCCCAGTAATGCCAGTGATGGAAACATAATAGACAAAACCGCCGGACTCCTTCGCCACATAAGCCCGCCGCGACGCAGTGCTGGTCGGAGCCAACAGAAAGATCAGATGGAGTCCGGCCTCACCAGCCGGACCACGCAACGGCCCCGCCTCATCCGGCGGCATATCCGGCACGATCAATCCATCCACACCCGCATCCGCAGCAATCCGGCAGAATTCAGCCTCACCGAACGCGTGAATATTGTTGTAATAGGCCATCAAGACGATAGGGATCTGGGTTGAGGTCCGAAGATGCCGCACCGATTCCAGAATCCTTCGAAGGGACGTACCGCTTTGGAGACCACGTTCGGCTGCTTTCTGGATCACCGGTCCATCGGCGATGGGATCGGAAAAGGGCACCCCCAATTCGATGACGTCGGCGCCCGCCCGCTCCAATTCGAGCACCAGCTGCTCCGTCTCCTGCAACGACGGGTCTCCCGCCATGATGTAGGTGATCAGCGCCTTCTCCCCCTTCGCCTTCAACTGACTTAATCTGTGATCCAAACGATTCATATGGGTATACCTCTAACTCTCGATCGTCCTTGAAAACCAATCACAGGAGGTTCAAACCGATCATCCGGCGCGCGCAGCAAGGGCGGAAGTGAGGCGTACTCCTGCAGTATGTCAAACTTCTGCGCGCCGCGAGAACAAAGCTGGACGCCGTTTTCAACCTCCTGCTACAGCGTCACGCCCTTGATTCTCGCCACCTGCTGCACATCCTTGTCGCCGCGCCCGGACAGGTTCACGATCAGGATCTGGCTCTTCTTCATTTTCGGCGCGCACTTCACCACTTCGGCGATGGCATGGGCACTTTCCAGCGCGGGCATGATCCCCTCCTCCCGCGCGAGCAGATCGAACGCCTCCAGAGCCTCGTCATCCGTGACCGACGTATACTGAGCACGATTCGTTTCCTTGTAGTAGCTGTGCTCCGGCCCCACGGCCGCATAGTCCAAACCTGCTGAGACGGAATGCGTGAGATTCACCTGGCCGTTCTCGTCCTGCAGTAGATAGGTCATGGTCCCTTGCAATACGCCGGGGCGACCGCCCGCAAACCGGGCCGCATGTTTGCCGCTCTCGACACCGAGACCACCCGCTTCGACTCCCACCATCTTGACCTTTTTATCCGGAACGAAGGCATGGAACAGCCCCATCGCATTGCTGCCGCCGCCGACACAGGCGATCAGACAATCGGGAAGGCGCCCTTCCGCAGCCAGAATCTGTTTGCGGGCTTCACGGCCGATCACGGATTGAAAATCACGGATCATCATCGGATAGGGATGCGCGCCGAGGACGGAACCGAGCACGTAGTGGGTCGTCCGCACATTGGTCGTCCAATCCCGCATCGCTTCACTGATGGCATCCTTCAACGTCCGGCTGCCGGCATCTACGCCGGTGACCGTCGAACCCAGAAGCCGCATCCGGAACACGTTCAGCGCCTGCCGCTGCATATCTTCCGTGCCCATGTAGATTTCACATTCCAGGCCGAACATGGCAGCGACAGTGGCCGTGGCCACACCGTGCTGACCCGCGCCGGTCTCCGCAATAAGGCGTGGTTTTTTCATGCGCCGGGCGAGCAGCGCCTGCCCGATCGCATTGTTGATCTTGTGGGCGCCGGTATGGCACAGGTCTTCGCGCTTGAGATAAATCTTGGCACCACCCAATCGCTTCGTCAGACGCTGGGCGAAATACAGCGGCGTCGGCCGCCCGACATATTCTTTCAAATAGTGCTTGAGTTCGGCTTGAAACCCCTTATCCCGACGAGTCTGCTCGTATACCTCTTCCAGTTCCAGCAAGGCCGGCATGAGAGTCTCAGGGACATACCGTCCGCCGTAAGGGCCGAACCGCCCATGTCGATCTGGTATCGCCATGTGAATTCCTTCAGCTAGTCGTGAAAAATGAAAGTATAGACGCTGGCCTAGCGGGAGACAAGCCTGACGGCCTGCACAAAGGCCCGGACTTTGTCATGATCTTTCCTGCCCGGCGAGGCTTCGACTCCACTGCTGACATCGACGCCGTAGGGCCGCACCTGATCGATGGCTTGCGCGACATTTCCCGGAGTCAGTCCTCCCGCCAGAAGAATACGCGCCACCGCTGCCGCTTCCGAAGCCAGCGACCAATCGGCCACCTGTCCCGTCCCGCCGTATGCGGCGGGTGAAAAGGCATCCACCAGAAATCCCCGCACGCCGGCACGCCCTTGAAACTCAGCCAGGGCCAGAAACGAACGTCGATCCCGGAGGCGAATCGCCTTGAGCACCGGCCGCCCCAGCATCTCACAATAGGCCGCCGTCTCATCGCCATGCAGCTGTGCAAGGGCAAGCCCGCAACTGTCCATGATGTCGCGCACCACCTTGGCGTCCTCATTCACGAATACGCCGATCGGCAACACAAACGGGGGCAGTTCCTTCACGATGGCCTTTACCGCCGCCGCTTCCGCGCACCGAGGGCTCTTCTTATGAAACACGAACCCGACCGCATCGGCACCGGCCTCCACCGCCACCGCCGCATCCTCGGCATTCGTCAGACCGCAGATCTTGACTTTCACATCCATCACGTCAGCAACTCTGCTTGCTCTTCTGCATGCCGTAGAACCCGCGATAGGACCACTGGCAGACCTGCCCCTTGGGGTTGAAGGTCAGGCCGATCAGATCTTGCCGACCGTCCTGCTGAGGGACAGACCACTCGCACACTTCGCCGCCATCCTTGAAGGAATGGCACTTCGTCGGAATGCCCATGTCCTTGATGCGATCGTCTTTGCTGCTGCCCATCCAGGAGTCCCACTTCGGACTAAATTCATGGATCTCCTGGTTCAGACAGCCGCCCATTATCAACAGCCCGGCCATCACACCGGAAGAGAGTCGCATCTTCATGGCTTCTCCTTGTTGGATTCATCGCCCAGCAAGTCACGGATTTTCACGCCGATATCCTTCGCCCGGATCAGCGACTCGCCGATCAGCATGGCATGGACACCGGCCTCCACCAACCGCGTGACATCCTCCCGCTTGTGAATCCCGCTCTCACTCACGATCAGCTTGTCGCCGGGAATACGCTTGGCCAACCGCAGGGTCACGCCAAGATCCGTCGAGAAGGTTTTAAGATCACGATTGTTGATGCCGATTAGACGGACATCCGGGAGCCATTCCAACACGATGTCGAGTTCGCGCTCATGATGCGTCTCCACCAGCACATCGAGCGACAACTCCTTTGCCAGGGCGAAGAAGTCGATCAATTGGCGTTTTTCCAAACCGGCCACAATCAACAGGACGGCATCTGCGCCATAAGCCCTGGCTTCGTAAAATTGTATATCCGCCACCATGAACTCTTTATTCAGCGCAGGCAGGCCGACTTTCCGTTTCACATCGGAGAGATACTCCAGGCTGCCCTGAAAAAAATCCTTATCCGTCAGCACCGAGACAGCCGCAGCCCCATGCTCCCGATAGGCTTCGGCGATGGTTACCGGTTCGAAGCGCTGCTCGAACTCCGGCCGCAACAGACCGAGGCTCGGCGAGGCCTTCTTGACCTCCGCAATAAGCGCGGGCCTGGACGGAGTCCGTCGCGCGTCGAGGTTCACCGCAAACCCCAGCGTCGGGCCGGCATCGCGAATTCTGGTTTTCAAATCCGCAAGGTAGCCGCGGCTGTTCTTGTGGCGAATTTCCGCTTTTTTATGTTCGAGGATACGTTCGAGAATCACGATGTCACGACGCCTTCTTCGTAAATGCAATGAGCTGATCCAGTTTCTCCATCGCTGCACCCGAACCGATCGTCTGCTGGGCCAGTTGAAAACCTTCCTGCAGCGTCCTCGCCTTGCGTCCCGCCACGAGGGCGGGGGCGGCATTCAGACATACGATATCTCGCTTCGGCCCTTTCCGTCCCCTGAAGATATCGAGCGTGATGGCGGCATTGTCTTCCGCACTCCCGCCGACCAGCTCCTTCGGCCTGACACGCGTGAGCCCGAATTCCGTCGGATCGATCGTGTAAGTCGATACCACGCCGGCTTTACCCTCCGAAATTCGCGTCCGGTCCGTGACGGTGACTTCATCCAATCCGTCCATGCCGTGCACCACGAAACAATGTTGGGCGCCCAGATGGAGCAGCACCTTGGCCAATAACTCCGTCAAGCCGGCATCGAATACACCGACAACCTGTATGCGGGCACCGGCCGGGTTGGTCAGGGGGCCAAGAATATTCAGCAGCGTTCGAATCCCCAGTTCCTGCCGCGGCTGGGCACAGTGTTTCATCGCACTATGATAAAGCGGAGCGAAGAGAAACCCGATCCCCACCTCGTTCACACAATCGGCGACCCGCTCAGGCGGTAAATCGATCGCCACGCCCAGCGCCGCCAACACATCGGCACTGCCCGATTTGGATGAGACCGACCGGTTGCCATGCTTTGCCACCGTCAGCCCGGCGCCCGCCGCCACGAATGCCGCCGTAGTCGAAATATTGAAGGTATGCGCCCGATCGCCCCCGGTCCCGCAAGTGTCTACGACCTGGGAGTCCCGCACCAGAATTTTGGTCGCGCGAGCCCGCATGGCCTGGACGGAGCCGGCGATCTCAGCCACGGTCTCCCCCTTCATCCGCAATCCCATGAGGTACGCGGCAATCTGGGCGGAGGTCGCCGCACCGTCCATGATCTCTCCCATCACGGTCTCAGCCTCTTGTTCGGTGAGGTCCGACCGTTCGGCCAATGTATTGATTGCGTCTTTGATCATGAAGGGCGCGATCAGCG
>JBEIQG010000155.1:0-8848 GCA_040376625.1 Nitrospira sp.
CGCGGATACGTTGGATCACCTCGTCCACCGGCGCGCCGTCTTTAGCTTTCGCGAGAACGTAGGAGAGGGTGCGGCGTTCCCATGGCACATACCGCAACGCCCGTTCGTAGGTGGTGTAGACGACGGGAATGTTAGTGAAGGTTTTCTGCGTTTTGGCAATGGCCACGACGCGGGCCACCTTGTCGTTGAGTTCGAAGACGGTGCCGACCGTGATGACCTTCGGCCCACCCATGCGTTCGACGGCCCATTGATCGAGGGCCACGGCGTCAGGTTGTCGGAGGTCTTCAAATCGTCCCTCCAGCACTTCCGCCGGGCGGCCGATCAAGGTGGCAGAGTCCAGGCCGGTCAAGGTGATCTGGTGATACTCGCCATTCGCAAGCCTCGCCCGTAAGAGTCCCTTATACAGGGGAACGGCCCATTCTACACCGGGGATGCTGCGAACGCGATCCACCGTGGTGTCGGCGATCGGTTTGACTTCATCGACCTGCGCAATGCCGGGATCCGTCACCCAGATCGGTACGTTGAGATTGCTGATACTCGATTGAGACCAGATCATGAGTCCCCAAAAAATCGAGCCTTGCTGGACGATCAACATGACCGCAAAGGTGAGACCGCACAGCAGCATGAGGTATTTCGCCCGGTCCCCGAAGAGCATTCTGAGGGCGACGTAATTCATTCCTGCTCTTCCTGAACCGGGCCGGTCGGGGCATAGGCCGCCACGCGCGGTAATTGCGGAAGGCGCACTTGATCATGTCGATGGAAAAAATAAGTGCAGATCCTGGCAATGGGGCATCCATGGTGCAGGGCGACGTTCCAGAAACGCCGTACATGTTGTCCGTTCGGTTGTTGGTCTTCGTCCATCAGACGCAAGGGGCCTGGAAAGGCATCGGTGAAGGTAATACCTTGGGCGGCAAATCGTTCCGCAAGTCCTTCGGTCAGAAAGTCCAGAATTTCCCCGCACCAGGTGAATCGCCGCCCGTCTTTGCTCGCTTCGCCCGATGGGAGTAATTCTGTCTGTCTCGACGCGACATAGGCCTCGATCTCACGGCTGATGGTTGCGGGTGTCAGTCTCGAAGCGAGGTTCTTCATGACGCAGGGCTAGAGCAGGGGTAATGCCAGCGGGGATGGCGGAATCACTTTTGCGAACAAGTTACTGAAAGATAAGGATAGTAGAGAGTAATCGACAAACATAACAGGAGTAGATGATTAGGGAGAAGTGCCGAGAGTTCGGCAAACCCGTGTATATGTGCCCACATATGGGCACTCATGAGGCATGGCGAGGCGGGCGACTGATGTCCAGCTTTTTCATGCGGTGTTGGAGGGTGGACCGTTTCAATCCCAATTTCTCTGCCGCTCCTTGCTTACCCGCCAGGACCCAATTGGTCCGGGAGAGGGTCTCAACGATATGGGCCCGTTCGGCTTCTGCGAGTGTTTGCGGCTCGGATGGGGCTGCTTCTCCACGGCCCAATCCATCAAGTCCATCGACGGTGATCGTCGAGCCCTGGCTCACGATCACGGCGCGCTCGATCACATGTTCCAGTTCCCGGACATTCCCGGGCCAGTCATAACCGGACAGGGCGTTCAGTGCCCTGCTGTTGATTCGCGAGACCGGTTTCCGGTGGCGCAGGCTGTATTTCTTCACAAAGTGGCGGGCCAACAGCGGGATGTCCTCGCGGCGTTCGCGTAAGGTCGGCAGCCGAAGCGGGAACACGTTGAGACGATAGAAGAGATCGGCGCGAAACGAGCCACGTTTGATGGCCTGATTCAGATCGACGTTGGTGGCGGCGAGCACTCGTACATCGACTCGAATGGTGTGGCTTCCCCCGACCCGGTTGAATTCCTGGGCCTCCAGTACGCGGAGAAGTTTCATTTGTAGGTCGATCGGGAGTTCACCCACTTCATCAAGGAAAATCGTACCCCCGTGCGCTAGTTCAAAGCGGCCCAATTTACGGACGGTCGCATTGGTGAAGGCGCCTCGCTCGTGACCGAAAAGTTCCGATTCGATCAGCGTGGGGGGAAGCGCGGCGCAGTTCACGGTAATCAGCGCCTTGTGTTGGCGCGGCGAGAGTCGATGAATGGCTTGAGCCACCAATTCCTTGCCTGTGCCGGTTTCTCCGGTGATAAGCACGGTGGAATCGGTCGGTGCGACTTGCTCAATGGCCTTCAGCGATTTCTGCAGGGCCGGGCTGTTGCCGATCAGGCTTTTCAGGTCGAGGGAGGCGCCCATCTCCTCACGCAGATAGACATTTTCCTGTTCCAGCTGATCTTTGAGGTGACGGATCTGCTCGTAGGCTGAGAGATTGGCGATGGCGTGCGACAAGTGAAAACCGATCTGTTCGGCCAGCGCCAGGTCGCGTTCGGAGAAGGCGTTCCGCCGTCTGCTGCCGATCGCTAGAAAGCCGTATGACGCTCCGCGAACGAGCAACGGGCAAAGCATGGCGGAGAACAGGCCGAGTGACTCAAAATATGTATGCTCCGCAAATCGTTCCTGGTTGTATCCGGTGAGCAACAGTGGTTTTCCGGTGGCCAGGATTTCGGCCGGCGCCATTCGCTCGAAGGGAAATTGTCTCAACGCCTCCTGGTCGACGGCGACGCCTTCACAGGACACGATCTCGAACCAGGGGCCGTGGGGGGCACCGATGAACCTCACGAGGCCGGTTGTGTCGTGGGGGATGACCTCACGGAGAATGGGCTCTATCGAGGTCAGGAGATTGTCCAGAGTTATGGTGCCCAGTACAACCTGGCTGTTGATAGCGACGAGGGTGTCGCGTTCTTCGGCTGCCAGAACAGCTGTCAGGACCGGTGCGATGTGAAGGCCGAGCATGTCGAGAAACACCCGGTCCTCTTCGGAAAAGAGGCAGGGCCTTCCAGTTGAGACGGCGACCATCACGGCCAACGTCTTGGCAGTTGCGCAGGGCCGGGATTCGGCCGGTATCCTGATCGGGGACACCAGAGTCGAGGTGGCTCGGCGGGTCGTGGGGTCGATGGCCTGCGCCTCGGCCCAGGGCGAGGCGCCCAAGTCGTTTGTGAAGATAGCGTGCCCGGCAAGCACGGCTGCTTCCTTGATGGTGCCGGCGGCTGGCAACTGATCGATCGGATAAGCCGGCGATGCCGGTGTGCGGAGGCTTTCCGAGACGGGCGAGAAGGCCGCCGTACTTTCACTGTACAGATAGAGGCCGATGATCTCGCAGCCCAGCAGAGGCGCGAGTTCTTGCTGGAGATGTTGATCGAACTGCCGAAGCGTTTTAGCCTGCAGCAGCGCGTTGAGAATACGAAATCCATCTCGCTCGTCTGTGCTAGTGCCCATATATGGGCACTCTACCACTTCTCGAACATTGAGGGAAGGCAGCGCGGAGTGGGGTGAAGTGTGTTGTCTAGGGCCTTCGTTCGGTGTTTCTCGCTTTGAGCGCCGCGAGACGAGATTTGTCGAGGGTGATGTAGATGGTTTTCTCTTGGGTGACGGTCACCGCGCCGGGTGCCTGGCCCTTGGCTTTCTTCACCCATTTGCGTCGGGTGTAAATGACCTCGCCTTTCCCGCTTTTTTTTAAATCGCTATAGAGTAGGGCGAGTGCGGCTGCGTCCCGTATCGTCTCAGGCGGTGGATCGGTACCCTTCTCCAAGCGCACGACGACATGTGATCCCGGCGTGCCGCGTGCATGCAGCCAGAGGTCCTCGCTCTTGGCGAGACGGAACGTGAGTTCATCATTTTCGCGGGCGTTGCGCCCGACAAAGATCGGATGGCCGTCCGAGGAGATGAAGCGTCGAAACGGGCCCCGGCGTTCCTCGGCTACTCCTCGCTTCCGGACATGCCCAAGCAGGTCCCCGGGTGTGGCCCCTGGCTCGGTACTCGGAGCCTGCCAGGTTTCATTCTTAATAGTCTCTAATTCGGCCTGGAGCTGCTGGACTTCCCTCTCGATGGTCGCCACGCGAGGCGCGATTTCACGCTGGGCAGAGACGAACTTCCGATACTTTGCGAAATACGCATCCATGTTGGCCTGTGGCCCCTTGGTGGGATCGAGCGGAATCGTCAATTCCGATAGGCGCTCATCGTAATAGTCCACCAGTGAGACGGCGGTCATTCCTTTCTTCAGTAAACCGAGATTAGCTTTCAACAATTCGCCGTATCGCGCGTAGGGCTCGTATCGTCCAGCCTGTTCGAGATCATGACGCAGCCCCTCCATCCGACGCAGAAGCTTTTTGAGAGCTTTTCGTATTGCCGATTCACGCTGTCGAACCAGCGCGAGGTGCGACAGATCTGCTTCACGCTCACGGTAGAGAATTTCCAGTCTGGATGAGAGCGGGAATGGATTAGCCTCAGTCGGAGGCTGAGGCTCCAGCGCGGGAGTCCCTGTTTCTAAGGGCGATGATCGTAACGGTAGCGAGGCCGGTGCCTGGTAGATCTGGCCCACCCGGTCTCTATCGTGTAGAAGCGTCGCGAGCACGCGTGTCTCTCCATCCACAAATAGCAGGTCTGCGTTTCGACCGAACAATTCTGCGACGAGAGCCACTGGTCCGTCCCTGCTTGTCAGGTTTAGTCGAACGATCCGATCGCCGGGGAGCTGTGTGATGCCGTCGATACGCGCGCCCTGTACGCGTGCCCGCAGTAGTTGGCAGAAGGAGGGCGGAGTCGGCGGGTTGGGAAGGCTCTCGTGAACAAGGTGTATCCGCGCCGTTCCGTCGCGCAGAGAACAGAACAGCCGACGGGTGTGGCCGGGCACACGAACCTCCAACAACAGGCAGTCTGGTAGCGGTTGGGAGATCTTCTGGATCCACCCGTCCGCCAGGGCCGGCGCCAGTTCCTGAACAATGGAACCAATTTCTGTCGCGCTAAGCGCCATACTCGGTACGTTCCTTCCGGCCCGAAGTTATAGACCTGAACCCTGATCCCGCAGGGGCAGATAGGTTTTCAGCGGAGTTAATCGATTCTACCCATTTTGGTCCCATGAGACCAATTCGGTCACAGCCCAGTCAATTTGTCGCGAGAGGATCGGTTTTGGTGTGATCGCATCCTCGGCCAGGTGAAGAAACGGCCAGCGCGATCAGTGGCATCCACATTGCTTCTTTTGAGGCACGAGGTCTTTCCGGACAGGACAGGAGACCTCACCAGCTGTTCGAAGGGAGGCGACTCATGACGTGCACGCGCTGTGAAGGTTTGATGGTGACGGATGATTTGATCGACCTGCAGGAAAGTTATCACCCCATGCGGCTCAGTGCGCACCGGTGCCTGAGTTGCGGCAATGTGGTCGATACGATGATCCAGCGCCATCGGATGGTGCAGCAGTCTCATCTCCATCCTGTTCCGGCCTCGGCTCCCGAGAAGCCGTTCCTCTTTGATCTGATCAAGCTGACGGCATAGGCTTTCCCCCGCAAAACCGGCGCCGGTTTCGCGGGGTTGTTCCGCCGACGCAGCAACTTCGACGAATCGTCCTCCACCAGGCATGCCCGCTCTCCCGACTGTTCTGCACCCGGTTGTCGCACCGCTTCCTCGCAGGTGACCTCATTCCCGCAATCGTTTGTCACGCCGTTGGCTTGTCAGTCGTCGGGTACTCGCGTAGAGTGCGCGCGCGACACCGTATGTGATCCGGAAAGGTTGCAGCTGATGACGTTATTAGATGCGCGGGTACTCGAACGGCTGATATCGGAATTCCGGTGCTCGATGAGCGGATTGCTCAACGATGTATGTCAGGATTTTGAACGGAATTATGCCGACGCTGTCTGCACGTTCGGGTTGCGGGTCGATTGGTTCCGTGCGTTGGGACAGTCGTTCGCGCCGGAGGATTACAGTAATTGGAAGGTGGTCGGGTGGATCGAGTCGCTAAACGACCTGCTGTATTTCGTCGACATCCTGGTCCAGGTTCGGCAGGAGCGATCTCGCGGAGAGATCGCCGCGCAGCTCCGCGCGGAGTTCAGAGAAAAGTTCTACGAGCACGGGTATGCCGATGAGATTTTCCCCAACGGCAAACCTGAGCCTCGCGTCCTTCTTTCCCGGTTGACCGCATTTTGCCAGCGATTGGCGCGGGAAATCACCCAAGAGTCGGTCTGCCTTGCTCCCCAGCTGGCTTGCGCGTGGGTAGCCGGACAGGGGCAGGACGCGTGGCTGGTGCCGTGTGATTTGAAGGCGAATATGGAGCGCATCGAATTGCCCTGGGGCTGTGCGGTCGGCACGGCGGGCTTGTCCTACGTCGCCCCCAGTCCGGTTCGATCAGCGCTCAAACGGGCAGCAGGGCAGGGAGAATTTCTGATCAAACCATGCGGGATCACTCTGCTGGTCGGCGATCAGAACTATCCCATGGTTGCATGCGGCAAGAAGGTGCGGTGGCATTGGCGGCGTATCGAGCCCCTGTGCATCAGGGAGAGCCAATATGGCGCGCTTGTACTCGGGCCGACACTGGTCTATGGAAAGGACCGGACGCCGGTGGCGGTGCGGCCGACGAGGCCGGAGATTGCCGCACGGATGAGACGGGCACTATCCGCTATTGCCTCGGCCTGGCCGGAGGGGGACAGGTTGCTCGCACTGCTGACTTCGCGGGTCGTGCCACTCAAGGCCGCCGGGGTCGTGAGCTTCAGCTATCGCCATCGCCCCGGCCTGTCTGCTATCAATTGTTTTGACCGCGACCAGCTCGACTTGATCGATGACCTGATTCACGAGAATAGTCATCATCATCTCAATCTGCTCCTGCGCGAAGACGTGCTATATCAGCACGATCACAACCAGGAGATTTTTTATTCACCCTGGCGGCGCAGCCTGCGACCGCTGAGAGGTATTCTTCACGCGACTTTCACCTTCACCATGGGGGCGATGCTGTTCGAGAGGCTGGTGACCTGGGGGTCCGGTCGGGCAGGGAATGCACGATGGAAAAAGGCTGGCCTCAGCCCCCGCGATCTTGAGCGGGCCCGCTATCGCTGCCTCGAAGAAATCGAGTCGGTGCGGTATTCGTTGAAGGATCTCGACCTTGCGGGCAGCCATTTCAAATGGCTGACTCGTGGAGGGATGCGAGTGGTGGAGCAATTGGCCGACGCGCTGGCACACATTGAACGGCAGGTATTGCCACATGAGAAAGATGTGAGCCGGTCGTCGTTTGGTCCTGCCTTACGCCGCCATCGAGCCGAATTGGCTCGCGCACGAGAGACGTTCAATTTAGTGTAAGTGCTGTCATGGTTGTTGCCACGCCGTACCGTTCCTGGCACGACAGTTCAGTGGAAGGATGCAATTTTCCACTGCCGCAGGATGAACGTGACTCGAACAGATTGTTCTGTGATGGTCTTATTCATCGTATCCAACAAGATACGATGAGTATCTAAGTGGATACGATAAGCGGGGCTTTGATGTAGACGCATTCAACAACGACTGAATGTTGTTGCTGCCTGTCTCCTGAGAGACCACACCACGAGAACCAATCTGTCTCGCAGCCATCACTATCCTGGTAGCGGAAGGTTGTTGAGTTGATACGTTGTGGGTGTCTTGGTTCGTGTCCTGCCAGGTGGCTGCGTTTGCACACGTCGCACATTCTGCCGAGCTTGGCGAGGTCTCACGCTGGACAACCGACCAGGCATGTTCTAACATTGTTCATACGGGAGGTGCGCCGTGATTAAAACATTGAAGCGGCATGGAAACAGCCTGGCCCTGGTCATCGAAAAGCCGATGATGGAAGCGCTCGGTATCACGGAAGAGACACCGCTCCAGGTGACGGTGAGCGGGAATGCGCTTGTGGTTACACCTGCGAACGTGGGAGTCGGTCCTGAGCAGATGAAAGCTATCACAAAGGAACTGCGCGAACGATACGGGCCCATGTTGAAGCGGCTGGCGGATTAGCCTGTGAAAGAGTTCATCTTTCTCAGCGTGGAGGATGTGCTGTTTGTCCATACCGATACGATTGCAATCGACGGGGGATCGCCGGGAGTGAGAGATCATGGTTTGTTGGACGCGGCTGTTGCGATGCCTCGTCAGCAGTTTGGCGGCACGTTTCTGCACCGAGACCTCGCTGCCATGGCCGCTGCGTATCTCTTCCACATCGCTCAGAATCATCCCTTCGTAGACGGAAATAAGCGGGCAGCGGTCATGGCTGCACTGGTTTCCCTTCATGTCAACGACATTGAGAAATTACCCGCTCCTCACGCGCTGGAAATCAAGACGCGACAGGTTGCCGCAGGGGAGTTGAGCAAGGAAGCATTGACGCAGTGGCTTCGGGCTCAGATCGGTAAGCGAAAGTAATCCCCGTCGCCGGATCGAAGAACTCAGCACCATTCGCATGATCTGGAGTACAACGAGATCGCGCTATAGTTATGGATCTACGGTTACGACGCCCTGATTTACAAGGTGCTGAATGGTGAGCCTGTCACTCTCGCCTGTCTCAATTTCTAAAGAGAAGATCTCGTTGATACGTGAAATATAAAAATCATTCGTCCCATCAAAACCTGTAGAGTTTATTCCGAAGACTCTTCCCGAAGGGCCAGCCACCGGCCCACCGCTAGCTCCATGATGAATGACCATATCCGTGTGATAGCAGGGACCCGGGAGCATCACTCTGTCCCGTCCGTTCGATAGGTACTCAACGATTCGTCCTTCATAGAAGTCAGGATTAAAGGAGAGAATTTGTCCGCTCTCCGTTGCTTCAATGATCGTACTCGGATATGCGAAGGTAGCTATGACATCACCAGGTATATGTGGCCTTATTGTCAGACGCGTCCGGACGTCCACTAGTTCTTCTCCAGTTTCCTCATTGAGGGATGGGCAGGACAGGCCTATCGCTACATCCGCAGTATCGTGACAGTCAATCTGGAGAACGGGACGAATGTGCCATTGGTTTGGCGGGATGAGCTGCCAAGTAACGATCGGACTGCCAGAGTC
>JBEIQG010000232.1:0-5491 GCA_040376625.1 Nitrospira sp.
AGGGCTTCGGCCCTGCCGCCCTGCGCATAGGCCAGATTGACGTCCTTCGACTGCGCCTCGCGGTAGAGGTCGAGCGCGCGCTGGTAACCGGCCAGCGCGGCTTCGGCCTGACCCACGCGCAACTGGTACCACGACAGCCAGATCAAGGTGTGCGCCTTGCACGCGCAGTCGTAGTCGAGCCCTTCGGCCAGCGTCTGTGCCTGCTCGAACAAGGCGCCCGCAATTCCGCCCTCTTGCTCCATTAAGGCCAAGAGCAGATGTTCGACATCAATGCCCTGGTGCCCCCGGCGCATGGCAAGGGCAGATGCGCTTTGCAAGGACTCTTGCAGCTTTACGGTCATCCTGTTCATATCCATATGGCTGACTCCTGGGTGGGTGTATCTACTGAAAGAACATAATCATAGCGATGCGCAAGTCAATAGCGCAGGACAGGTGGGGTCTTGCGACATCTTGAGATCCAAGGGTGGGGCAGATTGACTTGACCTGTCGGGGGTATACGGCTTATTGTCCGCCTCCGATAGATGGAACAGTTCTCTAGTGGCGGCAATCCCGACATGAACATCTACCTCCTTTCGATTGATCCATGCTGACGGTCGTAACCTCCATCCTGCATCTCTATCGGGATGCCCTGCGCGCGACCAGTCGTTCTCTAGTCCGTGGATGGCTGGCCATACCCGCCGTGATCGTATTTACGTTACTCATGTTGCTGGCTCACCAGATCGCCCGCCCTCTGGGGATGTTGGGTGGGTTTCTGCTGGGCGCCGTCAACGCCTGCCTGATCGGGGCTATCCTCAGCTTGATCGAGCAGGCGATTAAAGGCATGCGAGCCGTTACTATCGGCGACGTGATCGAGAGTATGGGGCACTATTTCTGGGACGTAATCAGTGTTGGGTTTGTGTTGTGGATCCCCACGATGTTGCTAGATACAAGTCTGCGGGCGAACCCTGACAGCCAATTTCTCGTCACCGCCTGCCTGCTGCTCGTGTTTATTCTTCTGAATCCAGCTCCTGAAGTAATTTATCTCACTCGTCATGACTCGCCCCTTGAGGTCCTGAAGCGAAGTTACGATTTCGTGCTCGATAACTGGATTGAATGGTTCTTGCCTATGGCCTTGGTGCTGGCGCCTCTTGGACTTTCCCTTTTCTTTAAACTATCGAGTCAGCTCGGGCGAGGCGCCGGATTGGATTTCATTCAACTGGTATTTGTACCGTTCACCGTCCTAAGCGCCTGGCTCACAGATTTCGGTATTTCGGCCGAACTGACCGGCATGATCGCGCTGCTCCTGACCCCACCGCTCCTGGTCTGCATGCTTATTTTTCGAGGCCACCTATTTGTTGCCCTATCCGCAACCTCCAGACGACAACGTTTGTACCAATCTCAGTTTCACGATTCCGCCCGATAGGAGGCATACCGGCCACCCAGCTCGATCCGTATACGCCGCACAATATGGAGAACTTGTTGAGAGCTTGCACGAAGTGGTGTATGGCTAAGCCTACAGTGCCGATTCCTCTAGGTCTTATTCGGTTCACCAGGGAGTATGCGCCGTCGTGCGCCTCTCAATTTTCTGGCGATTGATTCTGACGTATGTGGTCATCATCGCGGTGATGACATCCGTCAACGTCTATGCTTTGCTGCAAATTCGAACATTGGCTGGGCTCAATACTGAGCTTGGTTCCCATCATCATCCTGAGATTGAGTCGGCAAGACGTCTGTTGACCTCGTTTTACGAGCAAGTTCAGAGCGAAAAAAAGTATATAGCTGTGCCGGCCGCCACGTTTCTCGAACACTTCGACGCCGAAAGCAAAGATTTCCAACTGGTCTTGCAAGGCTTACTCATGCAAGACACCTCCGAGGCGGAGATCCGATTGGTGAGGGAGGTCGAGCGGATCCAGCAGGCGCATTTGTCGCTGTTCCAGTCTCAACTCGACGAGGGCATTGGGCAGCCGCCGGAAACGAACGCTGCCTATGATGAACGGAGAAACGCTCTGGCTGGGAAGATGGCGTCGACTTTACAGCGGTACATCGGGCTCCATGAGGCCCGGATCGCGGTGGGGATGAATGAGTCGCATGCGAGCTCCGTTCATGCGGAAGAGGTCACCCGGCAACTGGTATTGGTGGCAGTGGTGTTCGGGCTCGGCCTGGCTGCAGTGGCCAGCTACAACATCCTGCGACCGTTGCGTCGATTGCAGTCCACGATCCAGGAAATGGGGCAGGGAAATTTCCGCGCGACAATGGATGGTCAGGCACCCCGTGAACTGCGAGAATTGGGTGATACGGTGAAGTGGATGGGAGCCAGGCTGCAACAACTCGACGATATCAAGAGCGAGTTTCTAGCCCATGTGTCGCATGAACTTCGCACGCCAATGGCTTCGATTCAGGAGGGGACTCATCTACTCCTGGATGAAATTCCCGGCCCACTGACGCAGGACCAGAGGACGACATTACGGATCATGTCCGACAGTAGTCGGCGATTGATGTATCTCATTTCGACCATTCTTGACCTGTCAAAAATGGAGTCGGGCATGATGGAGTACCGATTTGCTCCGACAGACCTGAGGCGGGTCGCTGAAATATCCGTCAATAAAATCAGGTTGTTGGCAGATGCAAAACAAGTGCGACTAGTCGTCGAAGCTCCGGCTGAACGCCATTGGGTGAGGGCGGACAGCGCGCGCATCGAACAAGTGCTGGACAATCTACTCTCGAATGCGTTGAAGTACAGCCCGGAGGCGGCGACCGTGAAGTTGCATATGGAGCCGCGGCGTGACGAAGGGTTGCTATTCGTCGATGTGACAGACTGTGGACCTGGTATACCGAGGGACGAAGTCCCGCATATTTTCGAGCGCTTTTACCAGGGCCGCAGTAAAACACGGCACGTCTCGGTGGGTAGTGGATTGGGGCTTGCGCTGGCAAAAAAGGTCGTGGATGCCCACGGTGGGCGCATCTGGGTCGAAAGTGAAGTAGGAAAGGGAACGACCGTGCGGTTTATTTTGTGTCTAACAAAACCCGGGGTCCTGGCATAGTGTGGCTTCTGCGAAACATGGCAGCCCTGCTGGGCCTAGGTCTCTTGTCAGCCTGCAGCACTGTGGCTCCTCCATCAGGCCAGACCCCTTATTTCTATGGCGATGGGGGCGACGGAAAGGCGTTGCAGGCCATTATACGTAAAGAAACCCAGTTACTACCCAAATGCGCTAGTAAAAATACCTGCGATCATGTATTCTTCACGCGCGCTTTGGCGTCTCTGTATGAAAGTCGGGAGTCAGCAATACAGTATTTTGAGAAGGTCATTGCTGCCGCACCGAAGAGTCAGCTGGCGACCTCGAGTCGTCTCTGGCTGCAATTATTGCAGTCAGAAGAAGTGCCTGCCGATCCGACTTGGATCCGTTCCGTCTGGAATGCGCAGGCCACTGCACATACACAGGGACTTCTGTTTCAGGCAATGGAGCGGACCGTGCACGACTTGCTTGATCGCGAACTCACAATTCAGCAATTGCGGGCGTTGCAGGATAGTGAGGCGCAGTCGCTCGAGGCGTTGCAACGGGAACTTCAAGACCAGGAGCGTAAGGCGGAACTGTTCAATTCCAGAAGAGAACACTCGCGTATGCCGGTCGAGCCGGCTACGCTCCAAAGCTTGCAGCGACAAGTCAGTGATCGGGATAAAAAAATTGAAGAGCTAACGAGTCAGCTGGAAGCCCTCAAGCGCATCGATCAGGAAATGAGGGGAAAGACCCGCTCGATCAAACCTCCGTCGAATGTTTTTTCGCCTCAACAGCCGGAATCCTCCAAACCTTAGGGGACCTCATGGAGCAGGAACGCATTCTCGTAGTAGATGATGACGAAGGATTGTTGCATCTGTTAAGGATGCGGTTGTCGGCGCTGGGGTTTTCTGTGACACCGTGCACCGATGGTCGGGATGCGCTCACAGCTGCTCGACAGGAAACCTTTGACATCGCTATTACGGACTTGAGGCTGCGAGCCGAAGATGGGTTGGCCTTGGCCGAGGAGCTTATGCAGATTCAGCCGGGTCTACCGGTCATCATTCTTACGGCTCATGGGAGCATACCCAATGCTGTTGAAGCGCTGCAACGCGGGGCCTTCGGATACCTGACGAAACCGTTCGATGATAAAGAGCTAAAGGCGACCCTTGACAAGGCGCTCATTCAGTTACGGATGACGCGTGAGATTCAGCGACTCAAATCTTTAGTTAAGGAACTATACGGCCTGGAAAACGTGGTCGCCAGAAGTCTCGCAATGCAGCGATTGTTCCAGCAAGTTGCCCAGATTGCGGATTCAGATGCGACCATTCTCTTGACCGGGGAGACAGGAACAGGGAAGGAAGTGCTCGCACGCGTACTTCATGCCAATAGTCGTCGTTCCAAAGGGCCATTTGTGGCCCTAAACTGTGCGGCAATAAACGAGACCCTCTTTGAGAGCGAATTATTCGGACATATTCGCGGGGCATTCACCAATGCGGTGGCGGCCAAGCGAGGCCTCTTCCAAAGTGCGAACGGAGGGACTCTGTTTCTCGACGAGATTGCCGAAATGTCTTTACCTATGCAAGTGAAACTACTGCGGGCGGTACAGGAGCGGGAAGTGCGGGAGGTGGGAGCGGAGTACGCAACCAAGGTAGATGTGCGTATCATTACCGCCACGAACAAGGACCTGGCAGAATGCGTAAAAGCCGGAACTTTCCGTCATGACCTCTATTACCGCGTATCTGTAGTCCCCCTGGCTGTCCCCCCACTGCGGGAACGGAAAGACGATATTCCGCTTCTTGCGCAGCATTTTTTGAAACAGAGCGCAAAACGTTCGAACAAGGATGTTCGCGGATTTACCCCTGCAGCCATGCATCGACTTATGGCGTATCCATGGCCAGGGAATGTGCGAGAGCTCGAAAATGCTGTCGAAAAGGCTGTCGTAATGTCTCGACAAGATATGGTGGTGCCAGAGCTACTTCCGACGGCTGGTATGGCGTCAGATATCGGTCTGAAGCCGTTAACCGAGGCGAAGGAAGAGTTTGAACGATCCTATTTGCGCAACGTGCTGCAAATGACGGGTGGGAACATTTCGAGGGCGGCACAATTCGCCGGGAGATATCGGGCTGATTTTTACAAGATGCTGAAGAAGTATGGGCTGCATCCCTCCATGCTGAAGGAGCGTACAGATCTTGATCTTACTGATTTGGAAGAAGCGAGGGAAGAGGTCAAGGATGTCTAGTGCCCGACAGGCGAGGTATGCACAGGTGCTGCCCTATAAGACGTTCCAATTTAATGGCAGCCGCCCGATGGATTTTCTTGATGCGGACTCCAAAGTCTTTTCCGCTGACCCACTGAACAACGGCCTGCTCGATTTCCAGTGGCATTCTCTCCCCAGGCATCTCCATGCGCAGTGTGAGTAGCATTCCGACCGTGACCTGATGATCGCCTTGGATACGCCATCCTCCCGATGACATATCCCAGACGGTGCCCTTTCCCAGAAAATCTTCCGAGAGATA
>JBEIQG010000211.1:0-6391 GCA_040376625.1 Nitrospira sp.
CGACGTGGCGACCTTCAGCGGCCCTCGTTTTACCGTTCGTGCGCACATCACGGTGTTGGCAGGCGGTGGGCTGGAAACGACGCGACTCCTCTTGGCATCTCGACGTGTGCATCGGGAGGGGATCGGTAACCATTCGGATTGGTTGGGTCGCGGGTACATGTCCCATATTCACGGCGTCATCGCGAGTGTCACGCTCACGGCCGGGCAGGATGTCATGTTTGGATACGAGGCCGATCCGCAAGGTGTGTTCTGCCGGCGTCGCATTGCATTTTCGGAAGATGCGCAGCGCCGTCACCGTCTCTTGAACCTGTACATGTTGTTGGATCGACCCTTGGTAGGGGACCCGGGCCACGGTAATGCGGTGCTTTCCGCGGCGTTCCTGCTCAAACGCCTCTTGGGAGGACGGCAGCAGGAGCAATTAGGGAAGGGGAAGTATGCCCTCTATTGGAGGCATATCAAAAATGTTCTGGCTGGTTCGCCCCAGGCCCTGTCGGTGCTCCCAAAGTTCGGTCGCAAGCGGCTGCTCCAGCGGAGGAGGATTCCTTCGTTGCTCATGCGCTCCCGCTCAAACACCTATTACCTCTACTTTCAGAGCGAACAGGTACCTCATCGGGATAACCGTGTGACGTTGGATGATGTGCGTGACGAATTCGGCATGCCGCGGCTGCGGCTTCATTTCCAAGTCACCGAGCAGGATCGGGAGAGCGTACAACGGGCGCATGAGCTGATCGATCGGGAACTGCGCCGGCAGAATTGCGGGTACCTGACTTATTTGGGGAACGATGTGTCGCAGTTGATGTGTGACGTGAAGGCGGTGCTGGGTCATCACATCGGAACCACCCGTATGTCCGCAGACCCCTCGCAGGGGGTGGTCGACGAACAGTGCCGTGTGCACGGGATGGCGAATCTGTTTGTCGCCAGCAGTTCGGTGTTTCCGACATCCAGCCACGCCAATCCGACGTTGACGATCGTGGCTATGGCCCTGCGCCTTGCCGATCATCTTAAGGCGACACATTCCAAGGGCACGCGAGTCTGAGAAATTATTTTTGCGGGAAAGGGGAACACTATGTATTGGAAGAACAAACGCGTGCTTGTCACTGGGGGCGCCGGTCAGATCGGGTCCCATCTCGTGGCACGTCTCGCCGCAGCAGGCGCGCAAGTGACCGTGGCGGACAATCTGTGGCGTGGGAAGAAGTCGAATCTGCTCGGTGAGGACGGAGTTCCGGTGATCGACTTGGAGCGTCGGTTCCTGGAACTGGACCTTTGCGACTATCGGAACTGCGAGCGGGCGACGGAGGGACAGGATATCGTCTATCACCTGGCCGACGTAGTCGCCGGCATCAACTATGTGTTCGGCAACCAGTTCTCACTGTTCAATACGAACCTGATCATCGATTCCAACATGCTGCGGGCGGCCATCGCCAATAAGGTGTCGTCCTATGTGTATGTGGGCACCGCATGCAGTTATCCGGCCGAACGCCAAAGCAAATTGAATCCCCCGCCTTTCAAGGAAGACGATGCGTATCCGGCCTCACCGGAATCATCCTACGGGTGGAGCAAGCTGATGGGGGAAATGGGATGTGATTTGGCCCGTAAAGAGAAGTTGCTGGATATCGGGATCCTTCGGTTCCACAACGTCTATGGGCCCCACTGTGAAATGTCTCCCGAGAAATCGCAGGTCATTCCGTCGCTGATCCGTAAGGCTGTCCGGCATCCGGACGAGGAGTTCGTCGTGTGGGGGTCTGGAAAGCAGCGCCGCGCGTTCGTGTTCGTGAGCGATATCGTAGACGCGTTGGTTTCGGTGGCCACGAAGGGCATGAATCAGGGGGTCATCCAGATTGGCCCTGATTACAGCACGTCGATCAAGGAGATCGCGGAGCTGGTCTGTGCCATTTCAGGAAAGCGGATCGATATCCGGTTCGACACCAGCAAGCCTGAAGGTGACGTCGATCGGGCGGCCGATTGGACCAGGGCGCGCGAGATCCTCGATTGGTCGCCCAAGACGAGTATACAGGAAGGACTTGAACGGACCTATGCCTGGTGTGAACGGCAGGTCTTTCAAGGCGTCGGGCGGTGATGAGGCAGCGGTTTCTAACTCAGGTAGATCCAGTGAACTGAATAGGTGGTGGCCCAGGCTGGATGGGCCCGAGTATCCCAGTTGTAACAACGAAGTGAGGCAACACCGTGAAGAAAGCATTGATCACCGGCATCAGCGGGCAGGATGGGTCGTATCTCGCAGAGTTATTGTTGGCGAAGGGTTATGAAGTTCACGGCATTATCCGGCGCTCCAGTTCCTTTAATACCGGCCGCATCGATGCGATCTATCAGGATCCGCATGTTGCCGAACCGAGATTGCGGCTGGTCTATGGGGACCTGAACGACGCCAGTTCGCTCAATAAGATTCTGCGCATGATTCAGCCGGATGAGATCTACAACCTGGGCGCGCAGAGCCACGTGCGCGTAAGTTTCGATGTGCCTGAATATACCGCCGAGGTGACGGCATTGGGGACCGTCCGCCTATTGGAGGCCATCCGGGAATCAGGCATTCAACCCAAGTTTTATCAGGCCTCTTCCAGCGAGATGTTCGGCAAGGTGCAGGAGATTCCGCAACGGGAGAGCACCCCGTTTTATCCGCGGAGCCCCTATGGCGCAGCCAAGGTCTATGCGCACTGGATTACGGTCAACTATCGTGAGGCGTACAACCTGTTCGCCTGCAGCGGTATTCTCTTCAACCATGAATCGCCCCGGCGAGGAGAGACCTTTGTCACCCGGAAAATTACGCGCGCGGCGGCCCGGATCAAGCTGGGGGTGCAGCAGGAGTTGTATCTCGGGAACCTCGATGCCAAGCGCGACTGGGGGTTCGCCGGCGATTACGTGCAGGCAATGTGGATGATGTTGCAAGCGGATCAACCGGATGACTACGTGATCGCGACCGGCGAAACGCATACGGTGCGGGAATTTCTCGACCGTACCTTCAGCTATCTCGACCTGGATTGGAAGCAATATGTGAAAATCGATCCGCGTTATTATCGTCCGACGGAGGTCGATCTGTTGATCGGCGATGCCACGAAGGCGAAACGGGTCTTGGGCTGGGAGCCGAAGGTGTCTTTCGAGGAGCTCATTGTGATGATGGTCGAGGGTGACCTACGCGCCGAACGGGGCATTCTCGACGGCACCAGGGGGGCACGCTGATCATGTCGTATTGGACGGACAAACGAGTCGTCGTGACAGGTGGGGCCGGGTTTTTAGGGTCGGTGGTGGTGGCACAGCTTCGGCAGCAGGGCTGTCGCAACATCGTGGTTCCGCGGAGCTGCGACTATGATCTTGTGGACATGGGAGCCGTCAGGCGGCTGTATGCGGACGCATCCCCTGATTTGGTGTTGCACCTCGCTGCCCGCGTCGGTGGGATCGGGGCGAATCTTACCCATGCCGGTCAGTTCTTTTATGACAACCTGATGATGGGAACTCAGTTAATGGAGGTTGGGCGCCAACGGAACTTGGAGAAATTTGTGGCGTTGGCGACCATCTGTTCTTACCCCAAATATACGCCGGTACCGTTTCGTGAGGAGGAACTCTGGACGGGGTATCCGGAAGAGACCAATGCCCCCTATGGAATGGCCAAGAAGATGATGCTCGTCCAGGCCCAGGCCTATCGGCAGCAATATGGATTCAATGCGATCGTTTTGTTTCCGGTAAACTTATATGGCCCGGGGGACAATTTCGACATGCAGACCTCGCATGTGATCCCGGCCTTGATCAGGAAATGTGTGGAAGCAAAGGAGCGAGGTGACGGTCGGGTTGTATTGTGGGGTGACGGCTCACCGTCCCGTGAGTTCCTGTACGTCGATGACGCCGCTCGCGCCATTTTGCTGGCCGCCGAGCATTACAACGGGAGTGAGCCGATCAATCTGGGAACCGGGCATGAGATTGCCATCCAGGCATTGGCCCATGTGATTGCCGATGCCGTTGGGTTTACCGGTGAGATCGTCTGGGATACCGCAAAGCCTAACGGACAGCCACGTCGCTGCCTGGAGGTCAGCCGCGCGAAGCAATATTTTGGATTTGAGGCTGCCACCGGATTCTCAGAGGGCATTCTCAAGACCATCTTGTGGTTTCGAGCCAATCGAGAACAGATCCGAGAGGTGGTGTTTTAGCCACAGGTGATAGGAGTCAGCGAAAACGGGGGGCGGTGTGACGCCCCCCCCGCACGCTAATTTGTACAGTTCGGGTGAAGCTTCCCATCGGACAAATAGACACATGAGAGAAACTTTGTTGGGTTCGCGCCGACCGTATTTCTGAGCGCCGTGCCCTGCAGTGTTCCTGGACGGATCAGGCAGTCGAAGGGGAACACCCCAGCCATCGTCCAGGAGGGATGGCCGGACCACATGGCGAAGCCGTTGATTTGCGGATACCCCGTTATGATGCGTGATAGGCCTGTTGAAATTTTCTGCGCCGCCCACGTCGAATTTTGACTGAGCCCATCAGGGAACCCCAATTCCATAAAAAATACCGGTTTGTTCTGTGCCACGGTCTGCACTTCACGCAGTACCGCATCCAATGCCGCGAAATGGTTGTCGATCGGGATGACATGGTCTTGCGTGAGTCCCGGCCAATCCTTCGCATAGTAGTCGATCATATAGAAGTTGAGGCTGACCCAATCCACGTATTGATCACCCGGATAGAAATTTGCGAAGGAGTGGCAGCTCTGTAAGAGTTGCTTCGCATAGACTTTGTCGATGGTAGAGGGAAGGTCGTTTACATCGTACTCGATCTGGTTCAACTGATTCACCGACCATCCCATCGTGTCGAAGGTCAGAAACTTCAGGCCTTCACGACGGACAAAATAATCATAGTAGTAACGTTGTGCGGCTTTGAGACGTTCCGCCCCGTCGCACACTTGAGGGGTTCCGATGTCGCTGTAGAGCGAAGCGTACGGAAGGGTGGAGGGATTAAATTCTGTAAATCCACGCTTGTTTTCGATGGCCCATCGTAGAGACTTGTCGCCTGCTGGTCCGAAGCCGCCGAAGTAGTCCGCTCCGACTCCGTTTGGTTCGCGTCCCGCGATAAAAAAGACCGGTTTGCCGTATTGCCTGAGCTCGCCGGCAAATCGCCGGAGTTCGGAGTCGTAGACTCCGTTAAGCAGTTTGTCGACCGTGAATCCTTCAGGAGCCTCCGACTCACCCGGTGCTGGGTGCGTGTTATAAGCCTGGACTACGATGACTTTTCCTTCCTGCCAGGCCAGATTGGCCGCTTGCACGTCGAAATGGGGCTGTCCCGAAGCATCATATCCATTGCCCCAGGATCCTCGGTATTTCGACCAGAGCGCAGTTTTTCTTCCGCTGGACGATTCAAACGTCGAGATATCGTTCTGGACCCACTCGTATTGACCCATGTAGAGCCCTCCTGCGGGGGCCGGCACGATCTTAAGCATCGAATAATCTCTCTGCGTCGTCGCTTGGCTCACAGGGGGTGTGATGGTTTGTGTTTGCCGCTGCCGTTTCCGATAGTTCCACGACTGTGCATCGACCGACGGGGGCCCCGCAAATGAAATCCAAAGCCCTCCAATAAAACTGAAGGCTAGGATAGCGGCAAGGTGTTTCGTTCTGTGTGTCGTCATAATGAACCCTCCGAGTATCATCGCCCAATACTCAGCAAGGGCCGTACCATGTGGAGAATGAGTCCAGGGTCGAAAATCCAGGGAAACGGGGGTTAATTACGGTCATACACTCTACAGCCAGGCACATTCTTGAACAGAATGCGGTAGGGACCATTCAGTAGACATTCGCAGAAGAAAGCTTGTTTAGAGCCGGCAGGGTGGGCTCTTTACTATTTCTCCAACTCAGTCCCCGGAATACATTCCTGCGGCATGAGTTCGCCGCCGTGGAAATGAGAGACCTGTCTCCATTTCTGGAGCACGGTTTTGTCGTCGAAGCTGAGGAGATACTGTTCGCACCACATTCCGGGTGCGGTCAGCCGGTTCCCGGACTGCTGCTCGCGCAATTCATAGACCCACACGGTGGCTCCGCCCTCATCTTGTCGAACTGTCTTGGGAGCGCCTAGTTTCTCCCGCACCTGGGCTTGAGTGGCCCACCCCTTGGCAGAATCCAGATAGATCGCTTCCCGGTTCTGAAAATGGCTGCATGCCGCGATCAGCATGGAGATGATGACGAGGCTGAGCGACCGACTGATCTTTATCATGTTGCCTCCCGATTCGACTGGGATCCGTTTTTTTCACCCGCTTGTCTGGCTGGGGATTGTACACGGATAGCGGGGGCGCGTCTCCTTTGGAGAAGATTTCCTGCATCGTCCCCGGTCTCCGTGAGTCCGAGGCGGCAGACTATTCGTGGGGGTGTGTGAGGCCGTACCGAATCTGAAGAAGAGCGAGCGGGGA
>JBEIQG010000084.1:0-13832 GCA_040376625.1 Nitrospira sp.
GTGACTGAAAAAGACGGTTTCTCAACGGAGTCAATCTCATCCATAACCGCGTTACCTACTAGATATAGTGATCACATTTTTTTGTCAAACAAAATGTTGTGGCACACCTGTGATTAATGGGGATAAGCTGGTGATAGCGCCGACGCCAGATTTGATGCCGGTTTTATTCATTTTCCACAGGGTTATCCACAGCGATCAAGAGGCTGTGGGAGGAGGTTTTCTACAGGGAGGCGAGAAAATTTCTGGCACAGCTTAAAAAGCCAACCGCCCAACCTTCAACGTCGCCTCCTCGACCCCTCGTAAGGGCACAAATTCACCGGCCACGCCCAGCACCAGCACCGGCTGGTCCAGCACATTGGTTTCGAACAAACTGAGCAGGCCCCAGTTATTCCTCGTGGTGTTCGGCCGAACAACGCCCTCCACGAGTTTGGGGCCTTGCGCGCGAAAGACGGCTTTAATGAGGTCGCGATCGTGACGCGGCCCGGACTGGTCCATCTTTTCGATTTCAGCCACCAGGCGAGCTTCAACGAAGTGCACGTAGGCATCCATCGTGGGATTGGTCGCGGCCAAGCCCACGGCAACCAGCAGTCCTCCCACCAACCAGGCCAACGTCAGGTTACTCATCATGTCCCTTTGTCGAGGGTAGCACGCACAGGCTACCTGTCCGTCGTGACCAGAGCCTGGCGGTTTGACAGATCAGACCCAGTCCGTTTAGCTTACGCCCGATTTCCGAGGAATGGAACCCTCGCCCGGAGCCTGCAAACAGCCCCCGTGAGATTCGACTTTCAACTGCCTCGGCAAGGCCATCTGGTGATGCCATCATACCGGTTCGACGGTAACGGAAGGAGCGACTATGTTTGTGTGGAGTAAACGCCTGGTGACAGCTCTCCTGGCTGGGTTCGTCCTGTTGATCGGAATTTTTCTGTTTCAAGGAGAACCGGAATCGGTCAGCGGGCTGAAGATTCACACCACACGCTGGATGGCCGTCAACTACATCGGCCTGGTCGTGTGGATCTTCATCTGGATGTTCGATCAAGCCCGCGTGCGGGGGAAAAACGTGCTGCTCTGGCTCCTGCCGTTCGCGCTGGCACCTCTCCCGAGCCTGATGCTGTTCATTTTGTTTTTGCAGAAGAAGGTGAAGCAGAAGGAAGCACGTTGATGACCTTGGGATGTCGTACTGATCGTAGTAACCAGCTGTCAGCAGGACACCTCAGCTCCTCCTTTCTCTTCAGTGAGTTCCGCATGCCGGACCACCGGCTTGCGCAGTATCCACAAGAGCCACAGACCCGGCAGCGCGGCGAGGAAGGTCACGAAGAAGAAGGACCCCCATCCGGCGAGCCCTACCAGCTTCGCCGCGGGCCAGCCGAGAAAGACCCGGCCGAGGGCTTCAACGGAAGACAGTAAGGCAAATTGCGTCGCGGTGTAGCGATGATTGCAGAGCGACATAACCAGCGCCACAAAGGCCGCCGTACCCATGCCGCCGGTGAGGTTTTCAAATCCGACTGCGAACGCCATCACGGCGTAACTCTTCCCCGCCCAGGCCAGCCACAAGAACGACAGGTTCGACAGCGCCTGCAATATTCCGAAGACCATCAGTGAACGAAAGAGGCCTAGCTGCGGCATTAAGCCGCCGCCGATGAACGCCCCGAGAATCGTCGCGCCGATGCCGAACGCCCGGACCAGGCCGATGTCCTCCGACGAAAATTCCATCCCGCGCAACAGGAAGGAAGTGGTCAACGCGCCGGCGAAGGCGTCGCCCAGCTTGTAGAGCACGATCAATCCCAGCAGCGCCAGCGCCATGGGACGAGACAAAAATTCGGACAAAGGTCCCCAGACCGCCTCCGCCATCGACTGCGGTGCAGCCTTCGCCGCTTCCGGTTCCGGAATCATCAGAATGGTCACAATGCCCAGCGCCATCAACCCGGCCATACAGAGATAGGCCGAGGACCATCCCAGACGCGCTGCGACGATCAAGGCCAGCGATCCGGACGCAATCATGGCGATGCGATAACCCATGACCCAGGTGGCCGCGCCCAATCCGCGCTCATCCGGTTTCAGCAAATCGGTGCGGTAGGCATCGAACACGATATCTTGTGAAGCAGAGAGAAAAGCGACACCCAGGGCGAGCGCCGCAAAGATCTGCGCCCCGGAATTGGGACCGATGAAGGCCATCAATGTTAACGCCAGTGCCAGACCGGTCTGCGTCACGATCATCCAGCCTCGGCGGTGCCCGAGCCAGGGCGGCACGATACGGTCCATGACCGGCGCCCAGAGAAACTTCAACGTATAAGGAAGACCGACATAGGCGAACAGGCCGATCGTGGTCAGATCCAGGCCGGCTTCCGTGAGCCAGGCCTGAAGCGTTCCGCCTGTGAGGGCCAGCGGCAACCCGGAGGCGAAGCCCAGGGGCAGCATGATGCCGAGGCGTGGCGTGAGGACGGCGCGCAGAGTCGCTCTGTTCATGAGATTGAAGAAGACCGGAAGATCACGAAGTGCAGCATACCACCGCCGCGCCTCTCCTGCGCATCAGAATCGTGAATCCCCCTCCTGGAGGCCGGGAGGCATCGGTACGCATTCGCCCACTCGCCGAAAGACGGAACATCGTTCGCCTGCTTGCCTCTGGCAAACATCCTGCGAAGTATTTCAGAGGAGGCTTTTGCATCACTGACCTGGTATAAGAAGCCATACGGCGAGGAACGACATGAACACGACCAACTTAGGCCTCTCCTGGAACTCGCGCTACTTAGAGCTTCAGCCGACGGAACTGGCGATAGCCGGAGCCGCGGTGATCCTGGTAGGAGGGGCGATCTTGTATGTGCTGCTCAAAGTCCTGCAAAGCCGGCCCGTCAAATTGCTCGGGATCGGTCTGTTGGTTTCAGTGGCAGCACTGGTCGGGTGGCTGATCCTCGATCAACGCCAGCAGGACCAGCGCACGCGTGTCTCTGACATCTGGAGCCGCACCTTCGAAAACGGCGCCATCAAAGATTTCGAATCCTGCGTCGCGAACCGCACCCCCAGGAATCTCGGTCCCCAGTACCGCGTCGAAGTGGTGACGGAATGCGGAGACGTGGCCAAGGCCATCAAGGACGGGCTGGAATCCCGCTGAACCTCTACTTGGCTGGTGAAGAGGCGGCCGCCCCTGCTCCGGCCGCTCATCGCGACTGCGAATCGATCCTGAGGTACACGAACCAATAGACCAGCGCGACCAGCACTGTCCCGCCGATGATGTTGCCGAGGGTCACCAACAGCAGATTGCTCACAGCACCCATCACGGATAAGGGCGCGACCCCACCGGCGGCCAGTGCGATGCCCAGCGGCAGAAAAAACATGTTGGCCACGGAATGTTCGAGCCCGCAAGCCACGAAGGCCGCGATGGGGAACACAATGGCGAGGATTTTATCCGCCACGCTCCGCGCTCCCATGCACAACCAGACCGCAAGACAGACCAGCACGTTGCATAGAACGCCGCGCGCAAATGCTGAAACCGGATCCAACGCGATTTTACTGCGCGCGATCTGCACCATGGTTTCCCCGACGGCCCCGTCTGCCAACGTCTGCACGCCCGCGAGCAGGACCAGCAGTGCCGTCCCGCCGGCGCCGAGAAGGTTCCCCAGGTAAACCCAGAACCAATTCCGCACCACTTGCCGCGTCTGCACACAACCGACGGCCCAGGCCATCGCGATAAGATTGTTCCCGGTGAAGAGTTCCGCGCCTCCGACAACCACCAGAATCAAGCCCAAACTAAATGTGATGCCGCCGGCCAGACGCAACAGGCCGAACGGAAGCATCGGCCCGCCCTTCCCGGTCGTCACCGTCACGATGTAAAAGAGCGCACCCAACGAGATGAATGCGCCTGCCAGCACTGCCAATGCAATCATGGTCGGCACGGGCGTGGTGACTTTGGCGAGCCCGACCTTGCAGACCCGCGCGGCAATTTCAGGCGGCGGATACGCGTCGGCGACGGGATTCGTCGTCACGGGAATGGGCTCTGCGTTCATGTGATCAACATCACACGCATGGGGATGGAGGGAGTCCCAGTGGGCCGGACTTTCTCGATTCGCACCGTCGAGACTTTGTACTCGGGGCATTTGGAACTCTCATCCGCGCTGGAGGAGAGCAACACGTTCAAATCCGTACCCGGAAAGTGGAAACTCGTGAACAGTTCACCCGGCTGCACCCGCTGGCTGACCATGACGGGCAGTCTGGCTTCGCCGCGTGCGCTCACGAGCCGGACGATGTCGCCCTCGTGAAGATCCAGCCGGGACGCATCGGACGCGTGTATTTCCAACACATCGGTATCGACGACCTGCATAATCCCCGTCCGCCTGGTCTGCGCACCGCAATTATAATGCTGCAGGATGCGCCCGGTGATCAGCACCAGCGGATAGGTCTCCGTCGGCGACTCCCCCGGTGGCAGATACTCGACGGCCACAAACTGGGCCTTCCCCTTCGGAAACGATCGCTCGTGCATCAATGAGGTGCCGGGATGCTCCTTTGACGGCACCGGCCACTGCAGCCCCTCCGGCGCCTCCAAGCGATCATACGAGACGCCGGCAAACATCGGCGCCAGCTGCGCTATCTCATCCATGATGGCGGAGGGATGTCCGTACCACATGGGATAACCCATCCGCGCCGAGACTTCACAGACCACCTGCCAATCGGGCAGGACGCCGTCCGGTGGTTCGACCACTTTTCTGATGCGCTGGATACGCCGCTCCAGGTTGGTGAAGGTCCCGTCTTTCTCCAGGAAAGAGGCGCCCGGAATCACCAGGTGGGCCAGCTTCGCCGTCTCGCTAAGAAACAGATCCTGCACGATGAGGAACTCCAGATTCTTGAGCGCCGCATGCACCTTCTTGAGATTCGGGTCCGTCTGGGCTACGTCATACCCGATGATCCAGAGGCTCTTCAGTGTGCCGGCTAACGCCGCATCCCACATGTCCGGCGTCTTCATCCCACGCTTCGCCGGCAAGGGTCGCCCCGTGATAGCCAGATGCGCAGCCGCCAATTCGGGACTGTCGAACGGTTGATAACCGGCGAAATACGTCGGCAGGCAACCGACATCCGATGCGCCCTGTACATTATTCTGCCCGCGCAGCGGATTGATACCGGTGCCCGGCTTACCGAGGTTGCCGGTGGCCAGCGCCAGATTCACCAGCGCCATCACCCCATGGCTCCCCCAGCGATGTTCGGTCATGCCCAGGCCGTGCACCGCCATCGAGCCGCCGCTGGTGGCATAACGACGCGCCGCTTCAGCTATCAGATGAGCCGGGACGCCGGTCACCTTCGATGTGGCTTCGGGCGTGCAGGATTCCACGAGTGTCACCCACTCTTCAAAGCCCTGCGTGCGGTCGTGCACAAAACCCTGATCGATCAACCCTTCCTTTACGATGATATGCCCGAGTCCGTTCAACAGGGCGACGTTGGTGCCGGGATGCATTTGCAGATGGAGATCCGCGAGGCGGGCGAGTTCGGTGCGCCGTGGATCGATCACGATCAGTGCGGCGCCACGGCGTACCGCCTGTTTGATACGCGCGCCAACCACCGGATGCGACTCCGTGGGATTGGCCCCGACCACGAGGATCAGCTTCGCCAGCTCCAGATCCTGAATGGAATTGGTCGCCGCCGACGCGCCGATCGTTTCCATCATGCCGGTCACGGTCGCGCTGTGGCAGACCCGCGCGCAGTTGTCGATGTGGTTGCTGCCGACTACGCAGCGCATGAATTTCCCGAACAGATAATTTTCCTCGTTCGTTCCACGGCTCGATGAAATCGTCGCCAGCGCATCCACTCCGTGGGTGTCCCTCAGTCGCATCCACTCGTGCGCAATCCGGTCCAACGCGTCCGGCCAGGAAATTTCCACCCACCGGTCGGCCTGCCGCAGCAACGGCACGCGCAACCGGTCGGGCGCAGAGTTGTACGTCCAACCGAATCGCCCCTTCATGCAGGCATGACCCTGATTGGACGGGCCGTCATCGGCAGGCACCATGTTCACGACTGCACCGTCGCGCACTCCGGCATCGAAGGCACAGCCGACACCGCAATACGCGCACGTGGTACGCACGGTCCGTTCGGGCGACCCCAGCTCGGCGACAGTTCTCTCCATCAAGGCCCCGGTGGGACATTCCTTCACACAGGCGCCGCAGGAGACGCAGTTCGACGAAGCAAACCCGGCCGCCTCCTCGGTTAACGATGCAGCCCCTGCAACCGGTCGGCTCGCGAAGCCACGATGAAGCATGGTCAACGCATGAGTCCCTTGAATTTCGTCACAGGCGCGTATGCAGCGGGCACAGGAAATACAAGCGGCATTATCGAACGTGAAAAATGGATTGGATCGATCGACAAAATCGAGCCGGTGGGAGGGCTGCGGATACCGGACCTGCCGGAGCCCGAGCGACTTGGCTAACCATTGCAGAGTTTCAGGAGCTCGATCCGCCGCCGGTTGCTCGGACAAATACAGTTCGACGATGTTCCGCCGGAGCCGGTTCAGCCGCTCGCTCTCCGTATGCACCACCATGCCATCGCGCACCGGAGTCGTGCAGGAGGCAGGCAAGCCGCTCTGGCCCTCAACCTCGCAGAGACAGAGCCGACAGGAGCCGAACGGCGCCAGATGATCCGACGAACAGAGCCCGGGAACGGCAATTCCGGCTTTTTTTGCCGCGCCGTAAATCGTGTCACCCGACGACGCCATGACCAAGCGCCCGTTGATTTGCAGCTTCACGTAGTTCCACCTTCGACCACGAACGGCCTGATTTCTCCGAAGCTCGTTTCACCACTCACATTTCACTTTTTACGCCCTCAGCTTAGCTCGAAACTCGGCCGGAAAATGCTCGATTGCCGTCAGCACCGGATAGGGCGCGCGCCCGCCGAGGGCGCAGAGACTGGCGACCTTCATCGTGTCGCCCAGATCGTGCAACAGCGCCAGGTCCTCGATGGTGCCGCTCCCGGCCTGAATCCGTTCGAGAATTTCACGACCCCTCACCGATCCGATGCGGCAGGGCGTACATTTCCCGCAGGATTCGTCGGCGGTAAACGCCATAAAATGCCGCGCCAGATCCACCATATCGGTCTCATGGTCATAGACGACGATGCCGCCGTGCCCGAGCACTGCACCGGCTTTTCCAAAGGCGCCGTAACATACGGGAATGTCCATCTGAGAGGCCGGAAAGAGGCTTCCGAGCGGTCCCCCGACCTGCACGGCCTTGAAGCGCGATCCGGGAGCCATGCCTCCGCCGAACTGCTCCAGGACCTGATGCAGACTCATTCCGAACGGCACCTCGACCAACCCGGGGTGCTTCACCCGCCCGCCCAGTTGCAATGTAATGGTGCCACGCGACTGCTCCGTGCCGAGCGCCGCATGCCAGCCGCCGCCGCGTGAAAGTATGTTCGGAATGGTCGCAAAGGTCAGCACGTTGCTGACGATCGTCGGTCGTCCGTGAAGGCCGGACTGTGCCGGATAGGGAGGCCTGGCACGCACAACGCCCCTCTTCCCTTCCAACGATTCCAGGAGCGCCGTTTCCTCTCCACAGACATACGACCCGGCACCGTCCACCACTTCGATTGGAAAGGGCTCCCCGTCCAACTCCAGCCACTCCGCTTCATCCGCTTTCTGAATGGCTGCTCGCAACGTCTTCGCTGCCGCGGGACACTCCTGCCTGCAGTACACGTATCCTCGACCGGCCCCGATGGCCCTGGCGCAGATCAGCATGCCCTCGAGCAACCGGAACGGATCGCCTTCCAGGATCATCCGGTCGCAGTAGGTTCCGGCATCACCTTCATCGGCATTAGCTACCACGTACTTCTCATCGGCCTGAGTCTGTTGCGCCACCTTCCACTTATTCCAGACCGGAAAGGCCGCGCCACCCCGCCCGCGCAACTGCGACACCCGTAGTTCTTCGATGATCGCATCCGGGCCGATCCGTAAGGCCGTCTCCAGGCCGGAAAAGCCGCCGCGCGCCTGATATTCATCGAGCGCCAAGGGCTCCGTCTCGCCGAAGTTGGCAAACGTGAACCGGGTTTGCTGGGCCAGAAAAGGAATGGAGCTCACGAGCGTACCTTCTGTCCCAGCGAGAATGCGGGGCAGATCCTCGGCCGTGGCGTTGAACCAGGCGACGCGGCCGGCGGAGCTGTCACGTTCCACCATGGGCTCAAGAAAAAACGCGCCGCGCGAGGAGATGCGAATGAGTTGGACCTCGGGATGTTCCGACCAGGCGTCGGCCAGCACACCGGCTCCTGCAGCCCGTGCCGAAGTATCGTTGGACAGGTAAAGTCTGGTGACCGTACTCATACTACTTGTACCGCTCCAGCAAGGTATCGAGTTGCGAGGGCAACAGGCGGCCGTAGAGTTCACGGTCGATCATTACCGTAGGGGAGACCGCACAGTTCCCGGCGCAAGACATGGTGTCGAGAGTAAATTTCCCACCCGCGGTAATCTCGCCCACGTCCACACGGAGACGATCCTGCAATTCCCGCAGCAGCCGTCCGCAGCCGTTGGCGTAGCACGATTCCCCCATACAGACACGGATCAAATGCCGGCCCGGGGCCGTCACTCGTAAATCGGGATAGTAAGAAAGCACCCCGGCGACTTGGGCGGTCGTGACGCCCAACGCATGGGCGATCTCCGGCACCGCCTCTGTCGGCACATGCCCGAGTTGCTCCTGCAGAGCCAGCAGGGCTTTGAGAATATTGGACGGCTCACTGCGAACCTTCTTGAGAATGGACTTCACCTGCTCATGCATAGGTGCTTCACGAATCAACATCAGCAAAGCCCCACGTGCGCGCGGAGTGTGTTGTAATCGAAGGCCGGGACCCCGCTCCGAAGGCGGCCGAAATCGTTCCGCTCCATCTCATCGATAAGCGCCGCTACCTGGGTGCGCCCGGCCTGACTCCGCACCACATGGCGGGGAGTTTCACCACCAAGCGCGGGAGACTCACGGTCAGCCCACTCGAGATAGACAGTCTCCAGAAAGGCCTTGACCACCGTGCGATCTTCTTCATCCGTGACCACCACCGTCAGCGGCTCCGCCGCGGATAACTGAGCCTGCGTCACCTGGCGCATCGGCGGCTGGACCGCTTCACCACGAAAGTGCAGCGAAAACCCGAAGGCGGCTGCCAAACTATGTTTGACCGTATCGAGACGCTCCCGAGAGTCGCATTCGAGAAATAGTTCCGTCGCCGTCACCGTCACCCTGGCTGTCAGGTTTGCTCCCGTCGCTGCCTCATTGTTTTTCTGAACGAAGCGCCGGAGTTTTCCGGAACCCGTCGCACCGGCGGAACGAACCAAAGCCTCTTCCTTCCACCCTTCCAGCTCAGCCATACTTCCGGCGATAAACGTGAACTCGTGATGTTCGTACAGAGCCATGACGTAGAAGTAGGGCGCACCAGCGGTGGTCCGATACCGAATCTCGCTCACCGCCTCGACCAAGGCCGCCAGGCGCATGCGCGCAAAATTCCGCAAAAGTAGATGCCCGAACCGTTTGGCGAATTCCGGCCAGTCTCCAAGCTCGAATGAGCCTCCGACGACTTCCATCTCGCGACGTTCTTCACCGGTTGTTTCGTAGAGCGCCCTGGCATCCTCCGCCGACAACAGCAAGAGCGGTCCGGCTAACACCGCCACGGGACTTTCAGGATCCCCCGGCTCTCGAACGAGTCTCGTCAACAATACCTGTGCGCTTTCTGCTTCTGCTCCCACGCTGTCGGCCGGCACCTCGTACACGCGCCCGTCCCCGATCGACCGTAGACTCCGCCGTTTTTTCCCGAACTCCTGCGGCAGCAATTCGACAAGATCCATATAAGAATGTTTGAGGGGATCCAGCCAGACGCGCTCTTCTTCAGGAATATGCTCGGTGATGACGTCACGCAGTTGCTCGATCAGGGTCAGCTGCCCGTCTTCCGGGTAGAAGTCCGCATACAGCAACAGATCGGCCAGCCCGACTTCTTCCGGCAAGGGCGACAGGGGGGCCTGGCTACCCAATTCGACGTACACTTGCAACGCCCGAGTAAAGGCAATCCGGCGCTGTTGGGCAAACCCAGGCGTCATCGACAGCCGATCGAGCCGCATCAGGATGATGTCCAGCTCCTTCGGAAGCGGTACCGATCGCCCGACGACCCGTTCATTCGCGAGCTTCATGAATCTCCTCCATGACGGCCGCTTCCGCATCCAACCAATCCTGAAGCGCGTAGCCTTCACGGCATCCCCGCGCGCCCCACAATTCAAAGGCCTTCTGATTGATCCGCTCCCACATGCCTTCCGGCAGCTCGATCGGATTCGTCACGGAAGGCCGGATAGCTCGAACCTTCGATTGCGGAGCGGACGGCTTTTTCACTTTGGGATTCATAGGCGACTCCTTTATCGATAGCCTGCCGGTTATGGTTCCCCGAGGGGCACCACACGATGATGGTCCGCACCGAAATTGAACTGACGTACGGTGAGTACGGGACAGGGCGCATGGCGCAGCATCGCGCCGGCAATGCTGCCGACAAGGACGTGGGAGATGCCACGCCTTCCATGCGTCCCCATGATCATCAAATCGTATCCCTGCTGCGTCACGTAGGATGTGATCGAATCCGATGGCAGTCCCGGTTTCAGGACATGATCGACCTGAAGACCCTGCGCCTGCAGACAGGCGTCCAGCACCGTGAGGCGTTTCTCCAGATAGGCGTGCTGCTCCTTCCACTCCTTCGCATGGCTCAAACTGAAATCCAATCCATACGCCACCGGCTCCATGGCGTGCAGAATCGTGATTGACGCTCCGAGCGGTTTGGCGAACTGGACGGCATATTCCAACGCATCCAGCGAACAGGCCGAGAGATCGATCGGCACTACGATCCGCTTGATGTTCGTCATCGTGGGTGAAGCCACATCTCCCTTGTCGGCCTTGACCGCCAGGACCGGGCAAGGGGCCATCCGGACGACCCGTTCAGCCGTGCTGCCGATCAGGACATGGTCTAACCCGGTTCGCCCATGTGTACCGACCACCAGCAGGTCCGCGCCGATGGTTTCAGCAACGGTCTGGACCGCTTGGCTGGGAATGCCGGTTTCAATGCGCACCGTCACCGGCTGCCCGGCTGCCTTGGCGCGTGCCTCCACCGCCGCCAACTGACGGCCGGCCTCAGAACGCAAGTGATCCAGGTACATCTTGTTGACGGTATAGTCGGGATCCATCCCCGGATAGAGCTCCAGGACCGTCATCACACAGAGCTCCGCTTTCCACGCCGACGCCATTGCCAAGGCATAACCCATGGCCCGGTCCGCACAGGCCGAAAAATCCGTCGCACAGAGCACTCGCTTGATCAGGGTCATGACTCAGACCGCCTCCACGTTCAGCAGGAGTAATTCGCCCTTCATGTTCGGATGAATGGAGCAGCGGAACTCATGCCGGCCCGGCCGCTCCATGGTAAAGCGAACGACGGCTTCCTTCTTCGCATCCAAAAACAATCCGCCGATCTGCTTGCCGTACGACACAATCCCGGCGGATTCGACGCGCGTCGGAATGCCTTCGAACATGGTCGACCCGAAATCGTGGCGCACCTGATCCTGATTGACGATGGCAATGACCGTCGCCACCCCCAGCCGGAGCGGCGCTTGTTTGGTAACAAAAACAGAGTCCTTGATCGTCACCTCGATCCGCTGCTCCGCCTGCGCCCCACCCTGCGTAGAGAGAGCCAGGACGAAACAAGCTGCCAGCCATACGCGTCCTCCACTCACCAAGTCCGACACCTTCCTGACACCCATAGTGACCTCCTTTATGAACTCTTGCCCGTTTTCACTTTCGCCCGTTTTATGGGAAGCGGCACCGTCAATACAGGACAACCGGCCGTCCGGACTACCTTCTCCGCCGTACTGCCGAAGAAAATCTTGTCCACTCCGCCGATCGCTCCCCCGTAACTTCCCATGACCACCAAATCGACTCCCTCCACCCGAGCCGTGCGCGCAATTTCTTCAAAGGGGCAACCGTCCGCAAGCACCCGGCGGATCGTCACCCCCTTCGCGTCATCCCTGGCCAGCAGTTGCCTGGCGTTGAGACGGGCGAAATGATGCAGCCGTTTTTTCTGTTTCGCAGCTTCGGTGGCAGGCGCCAGCCCGAGTCGATTCAGCGCGTCTAAGTTCTTGGTATCGACGACATGCAGAAGAAGCACCTCCGCCTGATACGATTTTGCGAACGACAGCGCAAGCCGGAGGGCTTCTTCGGAACAGGGGGAAAAATCCACTGGCACGAGGATCTTCGTAAATAGACGATCAGCCATTACATCTCCGCCCATCACTCTTACCTCCGGCGTCGGTATCAGTAAGATCAGCAAGGCCGATGCCATGCCTGCGAAAGCGAGCGGCATATAGCCGATGGCCTATGGAACAGGCGATTTGGCTGACATCAAGGCCAATGTCCGAACGTCGGAGGCCCTCGAATCTTATCTAGGGGGTGTCCTGCTACAGCCATCACCCAAGTTCTGTAGCGGAACGCCACAGAGCAACAACGAGCTCATGGCTTAGAGCAAATAGCACAAGATGATAGAGATTTCTCCTGTCGTGCCTTTAGCTATAGCCTCTTGGACCTCCCTTCGCCATCCCAGCGGTGACGCTGCTCGGATGGCATTTCTCTTGCTCAACCAGAGTTCAAGAGGACTTAACCATGTCCAAAAGGCATTGGCTCTTGCTCGGAGCTGTGCTGGTGGGAGCCGCAGTCGCACTATATCTGCTCTTCTTCTGTCCCACCGACTGCCATTAGCGGTCGCTGAGGTTTTTGCGTTGCGCGCACCTGAGGGTCATGAACCGACAGGATCCACATCAAGCTATGGAAACGGAGAGCAACTTCCAGGTCAGCATCAGCCACGATGGCGTCACGCTCGATGGAATTCTCGGTCTCCCTGCCCACCCGAAGGGCGTCATCGCCTTTGCCCACGGCAGCGGAAGCGGACGGTTCAGCCCGCGCAACCAGTTCGTCGCCCGCCATCTGGAAACCGGCGGGTTCGCGACATTGCTGATGGACCTCCTCACCTCAGATGAGGCGGATGATCGCCGTAAAGTCTTCGACATCGATTTACTCGCCGACCGGTTGCTGCTGGCGGAACGTTGGCTCCGGTCGCACAGCCAGACAGCCGGACTACAGCTCGGGTATTTCGGTGCCAGCACGGGAGCCGGTGCGGCGCTCCAGGCAGCTGCCCGTGAACCGCAGGCGGTCGGCGCGATCGTGTCGCGCGGCGGAAGACCCGACCTGGCCGGTCCCTATCTGAGCCGGGTCACGGCTCCCACGCTCCTGCTTGTCGGAGGAGACGACGGTTCCGTGATCGAGATGAACAAGGATGCGCTCACGCAACTCACCTGTCGGAAGGAGCTCGTCATTGTTCCGGGAGCCGGTCATTTATTCGAGGAACCGGGCACGCTGGAGCAGGTCGCCCGGGAAGCGCTCCACTGGTTTCAGCGGTATCTGCAGCCGGGCGCGTACCCGGCAAAGGAGTCTCGATCATGAAAGTGCTCTTGGCCGTCGATGGATCCGATCACGCCTATGAAGCCGTGCGGGCGATGAAATACCTGCGCCGTCCGGATGAGCTGACCCTGCTCCATGTCGTCGATGCTCCGCGTCCCGCCTACCCGATGATGGTACCGGAAGTCGCCCAGGAGCTTTATTCGCAACTGGAACGCAGCATGAAGGAGGATGGCGAGCGTCTACTCACCAGAATCCATTCACTGCTCCCGCCCCACAGCGGACCGGTCACCAAACAATTGACCTTAGGCTCCCCGGCGGAACTGATCGTCGCGATGGCCGAGTCGCGCCATGTTGACCTGATCGTCATGGGGGCCAGAGGGCTGGGACCAGTGAAGGAACGACTATTGGGAA
>JBEIQG010000113.1:0-11684 GCA_040376625.1 Nitrospira sp.
CGTACCCATCCGCAGGTTTCCATCCAGCCAGAAGACGCCTAGGCTGCGGAGCTCGTCGGCGGTGAGTGGATCAGCCGCGCAGGGATCGCACCAGTTCATGTCCCAGGCATACTCCATGAACAGACCGCGCCCGCTCTCCCGTTTCACCTGTTGTGTGAATAGGTCGCGATAGAAGTCCCCGAACTTGTCCTTCACGTAGAGCGGTATTTCCCGAGCCTCGGGGAGTCGCACGGTCCGATAGTTGGTCGTTTCCACCCGGCCCCGCTTCGTCAGGAAATAGATGAACAATTCCTGCGCGCCGTCGGCGTTCACCGTGCCGAGCCGGATCGGCAACATGAACTTCGGCGATTCGAATGCAATCTGGAGTGGACGGAGGTGCGTCAAGCCGAGCTTCGTCTGCTCGCCCAGATTCACCTTGGCGACGAAAAATTTCATGCCCTGTTTGAGATAACTATGGAGGACGACCGATGCGCCGTTCGGGATGCGATAGCCGTTCTCGATCAGCCAGCTTTCGAGTCCATTGCTCTCCTTGGCCGAGAGAATCAGGATGTCATACTCGCCGACCGTGTATTGGGCTTCGACCGTGACCCCCAAGGCCTTATCACGATCACGGGCCGGGGCTGCTGCAGGCGACATGTTTTTCATGGCGTCCATGCTCCGACGCTCCATGAGTTCATATCGCAGGCAGGGATTCTCGTCGAAGTATTCGACCAGTCTCGGCGCCGAATAGTCGGCGAGATGTTTCAGTACCGTCGGATCGCCGACATGGATCTGCTCCTTCTCCAGGAAGGTCGGCACCGGCACTACCAGCGCAAACTCGTTCACATCCCCTTTGAAATCGTTTGCCATGGTGATGACCGTTTTGTTCTCCTGGCGCGCGATGGCTACTTCAGAGGCCTTGTTGAACAATCCGGTGTCGGCCTTGCCGACGTAGAAGCCGCAAAATGCTGCAGCCTCGCCGCTCCATGCGAGCAGGCCCAGGGTGAGTAACAATGAAGGGACGATGACACGTCTCATGAGAACCTCCTTGGTCGGTGATACGAGAGGAACGGGAACAGACTGGGGACGAAGAACGGCACGATCTGGCGACGAGCTCGCCCAGACGTAGCGAACACCGGGAAACAAATGGTCGATAAGGGGCACGAGCGGCGCGCAAGTGATCAGTCCCCACAGCGGTCCGTTCGGGCGGAACAGGCCGAATTGGACATAATGCGCAGCGAAGGCGACGCAAAGCGCGTAGATGATTCGTCCCCTGCGGGAGTCCGGTGTGGTTTTCGGATCGGAGATCATGAAGAAGGCGAAGATGAGCAGCGCGCCGCTTTCGATCTGGTGAAATGGAATCGACAACGGATCGCCGAGCCAGATGGCGCGAGCGAGGAGGAGACCAACGTAGACGGCGAGAAAGGCGAACGTCACATCCGCCCGGGTGGCGCGCGTGACGACAAGGCCGCCAAGGCAGGCGATGAGGAAGCCGAACCAGGCGACTTGACCCCATTGGCCCGGAGAGATCCAGCCGAGACCCGTGGCCAGCATGACGGCGAGGGCGAGATTGGTCGGATTGAAGAGGTGTTTGTCTTTCCAACGGAAGATGAATTTGCTGCTGATAGCCATGACGGCAGCCAGCGCTGTGGCGGAAAGGTAGTCGGTGCGGAGGAGCAGGCAGAGCGACAAAGCGGAGATGAGGGCGCTCTTGAAATCGAAGAATGGAAGCTCGGCGACACGCGTTCCGGCATATTGAGTGAGCAGGGCCGTTCCGATGGTAATGGCGATTTGCCAGATGCTCAGGTCGAAATGCAGCCAGGCGAGACCGTATGCCAGCAGTGTTGCCAGGCTGGAGATCTGGTAGAGGCGAGGATCGCACCGGTTCTCTCGTGATTTCGATCGGGCTGCATCGTGCATTGGCTCCATGGACTCCTCCCTTCACAGGAGGGTATGGAGTGAGAAGGGGAATCCTTTCACGCCTTGGAAAGCCTGGAAAAATCGACAGGATTGTAAGAGGTTAGAACGCGGTGGCCCAGTGCCCATCTCTTTCAGGCGAGTGGGGGACCGGGGACGTTGACGGGAGGTTCAGCGAGGAACAAGGGGCGAGCCTATGACCTAGACAGTCGCTTGGTTGCGGCTTGCTTGAATTGTTTGAAGTCGTCGAGGTTCTCGTCCGGTATAATTCGCCCCATGCTGGAGTTCCTCCTTGTGCTCGTGACCGTCGTGACAATCGCACTGATCGGCCTGGTAACGGTCTCCATCACACCATTCCTCATGGTTGAACTGGGATTGTGGGCGCTGGCCACAGGATTGCTCATCGGTATCCCGACCGGCTGGTGGTATCACGTCCTGCTCTACCGGAGATTGGCCGCGCGTAAGGCTCTTCCGCCTCGTTGGTGGCGAAGGCCGGTGGAACTGCACCCCTGTCTGACGCCTGCCGAATATCAGGGCATCCGACCTTGGTTTGTTGCGGGTGCGCTGGGGTTTTTCCTGTGCCTTGCCGGGGGAGTCGCGGCAATCTCAGGATTGTTGGTGCTCCGGTTTTATCCGTGATGTGGGAGTGACCTGGTGGACAGAGGCTATGGTTACCGACTCATCGGGACGTCTACGGCGATCTGGGCCGTCGGTGAGATTTGCGGATTGACGACGTACGTGGCCTGTTCCTGCGGGCCGGAGGTGTTCCCTGGCGAAACCGATTCAATGAGGAGGTTCGCCGAAAACCGGTCCAGCATGCCGACTTCCTGCATGGTCAGTGGCCCGAACGGTTTCGGTGACAGACGGATCGTCAGCGCCAGCACGCCATTCTCCGCCGGAGGAGGCAGTGGAATCTCGCTTCGTTTTCCCGCCAGCAGTTTGAGCGATATTTTCCCCGCCTCCTGTGGCGGCCACCAGAGTCTGGTGCCGGCGGAGCCGAGATCTTGAAGGATCTGCAGATATGCATCCTGAGTAGTCTCCACCGTGATGCGCACCGGCTCTTTACTTCCGGCAGCGATCGCGGCACTTACTTCCCGGCTCTGCCCGTCGGTGCCCCTTGTCACAAAGCTATACCGGAGACCCAACGGCCTCACCTGGCCGATAGCCCCAGCCTTTCCTGCCGCAGCAAATTGGTCCATCCCTCGGCCAAGCCGGCTGGCCTGATCGTCTTTTTGATCGGCGTACGGTGAGGATTCGCCATAGAAGAGGGCACGGGCCTGTTGTCTTGAAGCCAGAGCGCTTGCGGTCGGCGCTTGTGGCGGAGCCGTTGCAGGGGCAGCGGCTGATGGCGGTGCGCCGGGCGAGAGTTTTTTATCGGTTGATGCTGCTGCCTGCTCGGCCGTCCTGCCCGGTACCGCGGCGGGGGCTTGGGCCTGTTTCCGCGTTTCGTCGCGTTCACGTATAGGCATGGCGTTGTCGCTCGCCGTTCCAGGGGCGCGTGGCTCTTGTAGCTTCGTCGCCGAGGATCGCTCTCGCTTGGCTGCTTTGTCGGTGAGCACATCCTTCTTTGCTGGAGCCTGCGCCGGTTCGTCCGGCGCGTGTGTCTTGAACCGCGATTCCGCCTCGGGCGAGCGGAGCGGGTCGGACGGTTGAGGAGTCTGGACTGACGGCCTGGCCTGCTCCACATCCTCAGTCGCCACCGGTCTGTCGGCTCGATCGAGACTCTCCTCATAAATTCTCGTGCCGAATGTGATGGCGAAAATGACTGCGGCGAGACCGCCTGCGAATGCAAGCGCGGCCGGTCGTTTGAACCAAGCCCACCAGGGAAGCGATCCGACGGCATCGGATGTGGCGGGCCGCTTCAGGGTCTCCAGCAGCTTCCGGCGCACGGCGGGATCGGATAATAATTCCTTCAGCGCCTGTTCATCCGCCAGGGCGTTGAATAACTGCTGGTCGTGCAGGGCGGCTTTGTAGAGTTGTGAGCGCTCCTCCGGCGTCAGCGTATTCGCGGCGAACCCACCGAGCAATTTTTCGAGATCGTGGTCAGGCATTTCTGTCTGTGTGTAGTACGTGAAAGGTGTGACGTGAAATGATTGCCGACTCCATCATTCCCATGAGCCGCCCATCAAACTCAACAACTGTTTCCGGCAGCGAAGATCCCAGGTGTAAATGGTGTTGATCGACTGTTGTCCCATACGCGTTTGAATCTCCGGGAAACTGTTTCCCTCCAATTTCAATGCGAAGAGGTCGCGGCAGCGCTCCCCGAGCTGAGCCACGGCCGCTAACAGTCGATCGACACGCTGCTTCTGATCCAATAGTGTCGCCGGATCATCGCCAGGATTGGCCAGCGGCAGCTCATCGACCGTTTCCTGATGGTATTCCCCCCGCCGCAGCGACTTACGATGGAGATCCAGCATTTTGAACCGGAGCACTTGAAATGCCAGGGGGACCAGTTCGGTCAATTCGGTGACGCGGTTATACTTCTCGTGCAGCAGCACCAGGACCTCTTGGGTGAGATCTTCGGCGAGATCCTTCGCTACACGTGATGTCGCGAAGGCGAGAATCCTTTCGCGCAATCTGGTGAGTATCTCGTCTCGCCTCATGGCCGGCGTGCTCACTGGCTTGCCACTGGAGCTGAAGCGGGAAGCAGGTCTCCGAGGGAGCGGAATCCGAGTCGTAGGCCATTGCAGACCTCGACCTGCCGGTCGAAGCGGTTTGTGGTTCCGATCATCTTGCGCAACGTCCCGAATGGAACCCGGCCCCAGGCTGCCATGTGGAAGACCGGCAACGGATAGTCGGTGCCAAAGAGCAGGCGTTCGTGCACCTCCGGATACTTCCGCAAGTGCAGAAGCATTCGCAACCGGTTCGGCAGGGTGAGGGCGGAAACATCCGCATAGAAATGCGGATAATGCGTGACGAAGTCGCGCAGGGTCGGGAGAAATTTCTCATAGAGCATCAAGCCATAGCTGCAGGCGTGCGCCGCGATGACGGTGGCGCCTTCGTCCAGCGCCAGGCGCAGCCGGTCCGGTTCGCCCACGGACTGGTCCTTGCCGATCAGACTGAATTCGTACCCCACATGGCTGAGCAAGGGCAGCTTCCGGTTCGCCAGCGCGCGATAAAAGGGCTTGTATTTCGGATCGGCGGGATCGAACTGTTGCGCGTTCGGCAGTACCTTGACGAGCACGGCCCCGGCATCCGCGCAGCGATGTACTTCGTCGATGGCATCCCGTCGTTGCGGATTGATGGAGATGCCGGGCAGCAACTTGTCGGGATGGGCCTGCGCGGTTTTCAGCACATAGTTGTTGCCGATGAGAAAGTCGGTGTCGGCCTGATCGTAGCGCCCGTTATGGTCATACACACCATCCATGCCGAGGAGCACGGCCTTTTGGACATGGCGCGAGGCGTTCAGCTCCGTCAGGAGATCGGCAAGATACTTTTGATTTGCCTCGCGTGGCTTCTCCGGTGACAGCCCTTGTTTCCAGAGCAGAAACCGAAACAAGGGGCTTCTGAGCGTTTTGGGCGAAATATAACACCCGTTGTCGCCTTCCGGCAGCGCAGCCAGGTGGACGTGGCAGTCGATCAGCGGCTTTGTGGCCAGGTTCGTCATAGATTCTGTGACAGTGCGGTGCCCGTCTTTCGCGCGGGACTCTTTACGAAGAATGATTCAAGGTTCACGCTACGGCAGCCGTTCCATCGCAATGCGCTTGAGAGCCCTGAGGTCCAGTTTACCCGTTCCCAGGATCGGGAGCGCCTCCACCTTGATACAGTGGGTGCGCGAGGGCAGAAACAGATTGGGCAGGCCGCCTGCCGCCGCCTTGGCAAGGATCTGGGGAATCCTCTCTTCAGGGAGGGTATGCAAAACGGCCAATTGTTCGCCTTTTCGTTCATCCGGCACGCCGGTGACCGCGCAAACTTGTAACTCCTCGCCGGAGGCCAGTTGGAGCGCTTCTTCGACCAGTCGATGCGGCACCATTTCACCGCCGATTTTCGAGAAACGTGAGAGTCGATCGGTGATGGTCAAAAATCCATCGTCGTCGAGTGTCGCAATGTCGCCTGTAATGTACCAGCCGTCGCGCATGGCCTGGGCCGTTAAATCTTCGCGACCGAGATAGCCGTTCATCACGTTCGGCCCTTTGACCAGCAACATGCCTGCCGTGCCGGGAGGCAGGATCGCGAAGGTGTCCGGATCGACGATGCGGGTGGAGACGCCGGGCAGCGGTTGGCCGACGGTTCCACGGCGGGAGGCCGGTTGAAAAAAACCGGCTGCCCGGAAGTCCGGACAGTTCACGGCGATCACCGGGGCGCATTCGGTCACGCCATACCCCTCGATCGGGCCGATACCGAACCGGTCCTGGAACGATTCGCAGAGTCGAAGGGGCAATTTCTCCGCCCCCGTGAGGACCACTCGCAGCGTGCTGAATTGTTCCGGAGTGCAGCGGCGTTGATAGAGTTGCAGAAAGGTGGGGGTGCAGACGAGGAATGTGAGGCGATGTTGAGCGCAGAGTTCGCCGATCGCCGTGACATCGAGCGGCGAGGGATGAAATACGGTTGCAGCGCCGTTGAGCGTGACGTACCAGAAGACGAGGTAGCCGAAGGAGTGGAAGAGCGGAAGAATTCCCAGGATTCGATCGTCTTCGGCCAGGGGTAGGACTTGCGAGACGGCCTGCACATTCGCGTCGATGCTGAAGTGCGACAGCATCACGCCTTTCGGCTCGCCGGTGCTGCCGCTGCTGAAGATGATGGTGGCGAGGTGATCCATGGTGATGCGTTCGGTTTGTCCGCAGGCCGATTCCAGAAGGCCGAGCGGAGCCAGTATGGCGAGGGCTGCGGCAGTGAATTTCTGCCTGGTGCCGATGGTGGCGGCAATGTCTTCGAGCCAGAGAATGGCGGGTCCTTCCGGGAGTTCAATCTTGGCTTTCTCGATAAACTTGCGACTGGTGACGATGCTGCGCAGCTCCGCCTGGCGAACGGCCGACTCCAGCCCGGATTTGCCCACGGTGTAGTTGAGATTGACGCAGGTGCGGCCGGCGAGGGTGGCGGCGACAGTCGTCAGTGCTCCTGCCACGGTCGGCGGCAACAGCAGGCCCACGTTCTGCTGTCCCTGCCAATGGGTTTTCAGGGCGCGCGCCAGGGCGATCGCCCCGATCAAGGCCTGGAGCGAAGACACGCGGGGTTTTGTGGCATCTGCCATCGCCAAGCGGAAGGGGTGCCGTCGCATGGTGCTGATGAAGGCCTGGTGCAATGGTCGACGGCTTGGTTTCCGCAATTGCCAGGCGGCTTCACCGAGTTCTCGGACGAGGCGGCGGAGTTCGTGCGCAGGCGTCTCGGCTGGAACGGGGGTCCCGAAAGAGACGGTGACAGGATAGGGAACACGCTCCGGCCATTTGGTGACGAATCGCCCTCCGACAAAACTGAAAATGCTGCCCCAGACGCGATCCAGGTGTACCGGCACGACTGGAACCGCCCGTCCTTTGACGATCCGTTCGAATCCGCGACGAAACGGGAGGAGGTTTCCGGTGCGGGTGATCTGGCCCTCAGGGAACATACAGACAAGGTCGCCGCCATCGAGCGCATGACCTGCCTCGCGCAGGGCGCGAAGAATCACGCGGGGACCACCAGCCGATGAAATCGGGATGACCTGCAACGCACGCATGAACGGCTTAAAAATCGGGTGATTGACGTACCGGGCATCCACAACGAACCGGATGGGACGATCCAGGCTGGCGATCAGGAGAAATCCGTCGATGAAGGAGATGTGATTCGGGACCAGGAGCGCGCCGCCTGTGAGCGGCACCTGCTGTTGCCCGACGATGCGCAACCGATAGATGGTATGGGTCAGCAGTACGAGAACTAAACGCAGGAAGGTTTCAGGCATGAGCCACATCGCCCAGGTCGTTCCAATGGTGGTGGCGAGGGCTGTCGCGAGGAAAATCCCGACGGTCGAAAGGCCGGCGTTGGCCAGGATCCCTCCGCTCAGTGACCCCAGCAGAATCCCGGTGAAGACACAGATGTTCTCGAGGGCGATGACCGATCCTCGCCGGTCGTGAGGCGCGCGCCACTGGACCAGTGCGTTGATGGGAATGAAGATGAGCGCGCTGGACATGCCCAAAGCGATCATCAGCGCGAGGGTGCCGTTGAACGGGGGCGTCCACCAGCCCAGGATCAGGAGGAAGGTGGCGACGCCGGCCGCTCCAAGGGGGACCAGTCCATATTCGACGCGGGAACGGGAGAGGCGACCGACGACGAGGGCGCCAATTCCGATGCCCACAGAGATCAGGGCGGAGGGGACGGTGGCCAGCGCATCTGAAAGACCCAGCACTGCTTTCGCATAGACCAGGACGTTTTGGACGACCAGGCTGGCGATGGTCCAGAAAAAGACGGCGCCGGTAATGGCGAGCCGCAGCAGGCGATCGGCCTGCAAGGCCGACAAGGCTCCTCGCAAGGTGTCGAACCATCCGCCCGCAGCGCGTGCCGGCGGCACCGGCGGCACGGCCCAGGCCGCCGCGAACCCACCCAGGGCCAGCAGGGTCAATGCGAGCGGGGCCAGCCAGGGTTGTGTACCTGCACCGGCCAAGAGGAAACCGCCCGCGGTGGTACCGGTCAGGATCGCCAGGAATGTGAACAACTCCAGGATACTATTGCCTTGCGCGAGCTGTTCATGCGGGAGTAGTTCAGGAAGAATGCCGTATTTTGCCGGGCTGAAGATCGCGCTATGGATGCCCATGCAGGCCAGCACGACGAGTGCCCAGAAACCTCCGGTCGGGTTTGCCAGCAGGGAGAGGGTTGCGGCGGCCATGAGCAGCGCTTCTACCGCTTTCATCGAGATGATGACGGTGCGTTTACTGAGCCGGTCGGCAAACCACCCTGCCACAAATGATGTCAGGACCAGCGGCAAGGTGAACACGACCATGGCGAGGGTCGTCTGCGTCTGAGAGGCCGTCTCCAGATCCTGGCCGGGCGCGAGCGTGGCCGTGGCTGCCCGGATGCCTAAGAGCGCGACCATAAATTTCCAGGCGTTATCGTTAAAGGCGCCGCAGAACTGTGCGATCAGGAGCCCTCGTAGGGGAAGCCGGGTGGGTGAGGAGTCGGGTCGGGGATCGATAGGTGCCTCCTGTGTCAGTGAAGATCTGCTTGGGATACGTTTCGACGACGCAGTCTGCCGAATTTATTGTCATGATGCAATGCGCGTTCGCTAGGTGGTCGAAGGCGGCGCGTCCACCGGCAGGCCTTCGAGTGCCATAATCCGCAGCGCATTGGTAGTGGGGCAAGGACCCGGTTTCAATCGATAGTCGAAGTGCAGCGCGCCTTCCGCGACGGTTTCTTGAAAATGCACGTTGGTGACGGTGGGGAGTTGGCGCTCCAGATCGGCTAGTTCGAGGTCGTGGGTGGTGACAAGTCCGAACCCGTTTCCTCCTGCGAGGGCTGCAATGAGGGCGCGTCCTCCGATGAGCCGTTCCCGGTTGTTGGTGCCTTTGAAGACTTCATCGATCAACCAGAGCACGGGCGGTCCCTTCATGTCCCGGGTGCTGTCGAGTATGTTCTTGAGGCGTTTGACCTCGGCATAAAAAAAGGAGAGCCCGCCGTCGAGGGAATCGTCGACGCGGATGCAGCTGCCGATGCGCACCAGCGACCAGCGGAAGGAGGTGGCACAGACGGGGCCTCCGGCCTGCGCAAGACAGGTGTTGATGCCGATCGTTCTGAGAAAGGTGCTCTTGCCCGACATGTTGGAGCCGGTCACCAAAAACATGCGCCCGCGTTCCCGGAGCACAATGTGGTTGGCTACGCGGGCCTTCGCGGGGATGAGCGGGTGCGCCAGTCCCTGCGCATCGAGGATCGGTCCCGCACCGTTGAGGTGGGCGGCGTCATCCGGCTGTTCTAGCGAGGGCCAGGGGTAATCCGGATGCAGGGAAGCGAACGTTGCCAGGGAGGCGGCGGCGTCCAGTTCGGCCAGCAGCTCGAACCATTGCGGTGCGACGGCGGCGATCCTATCTTGTAGGTGCTGAAGGCGATAGGTGTGGTAGAGGTCCCAGGGACCGAAGGCGTTGATGAGGTAATGCACCAGCGGATGGGCCCGAACGCTGAGCCGGTTCATCAGGGAGGCGGCCCGTTTCAGCGAGGTGGAAGGGCTGGTGTCCTGTCGTAGGAGCGGCCGGCACAGTTCCGCCAACCGGGGAGTGGCGCGGTACGATCGCCTCTCCAGATAACCCAGGACTGCGCTGAGCCGCTCCAGTTGCCGATGTAGTGATTGAGCATGGTCGAAGATTTCTTCCGAGCGGCTGCGAACGGACAGAAACAGAAACGCGTACAGCCCGAACGACAACATCCAATAGTTGCCGATTCCGGACACGAGATCGGTCAACATGAGCGCGACCGTGGCAAGGGCGAGAAAGGTTTCGGTCAGCAGCATGGGCATGAAGCTGGGACTGTCGACCCGCTTCTGGAGCACTGCGAGTAGCCGGCGGCCGTCGATATCGGCGTCTTCCACCGCTTGCGCTTCCAGCGACAATCGGTCCCGGAGCAGAGACAGCGGTGCCAATTCCCTGATGAGAGCCTGCCGGCTCCTCCACTGCGCGGGTTCAGGCGGTTGATGGAACAGCCACGAGGCGAGCCGTTCCTGGCCCTGCGACGAGACGGTGTTGTTGATGAGATGCAGGAGTGAATGGGGCCCGGCGAGGTCGAGGTCGCTCGCGTACCCATGTCGTTCTGGTACGGCTACCGGGCGAAATGGAATCTCAGCCCAGTCCAGACGCAGGCGCGCGCGGTGCACCTGTTTGATGCCCTGCCAGCGGCGGAGCCGATGCAAGCGATCTTCGAGCCTGTTATGATACCAGGCCACAATGAGAAACAACATGAAGCTGAATGCGAGTATGACGTTGCCGAGGAGGGTCCATCCCAGTTTATGTGGAATGATGGAGCCGAGGAGTCCGACGGCAAAGATTGCGAGCCGCCACCTCGTGAACCCCGCGCTGGCCCGGCGGGCATTTGTTTCCAGCTGCGCCGCGCGGCGCAGTATGCGGACGAGACTGTGTTCCCGCGTGGGTGACCTTCGCGATAGTGTCAACTCTGTGTCGGGTTTCATCGTACCGCTGACGATACTGGGAGTCTGAGATGGCGTCAACCTCGAAGACGGATGAGTGTCCCGCTGATGTGTCCGGCACGCCTGGTTTTGGCGACTGGATTCAAGTCGATGTGCAGACATTGCTCGATGCCGGTGAACTCCTGGGACTGCTGAACGATCCGGATGTGACCGGGGCCTGGCAGGAACAGGATTGTATCCATCTCTACTGGCCCGCGGCCCGTTGCGGACCGGATACGTGGCAGGGCCTGAGGTCTGCGTTGACCCGGCTTGGACATCCCGACCCGGCCGGTGCCCTCACGATCAACCATCTGGAGGACCGCGACTGGAACGCCCAGTGGTCGCGTCTGGTGGAGCCGATCAGAATCGGACGGGTGGTCATCAGGCCAAGTTGGAAGTCTCTGGCGCTGAACCCCGGCGACATCGAATTGATCATTGACCCCAAGCAGGCATTCGGCACCGGCCACCATGCCACGACCCAACTGTTGATCGAATGGCTGCAAGAGGTCGTGACGCCGGCCGATCGCGTACTGGATGTCGGAACAGGGAGCGGTGTATTGGCGATGGTGGCGCTCCGGCTCGGGGCGGCGGAGGCGGTCGGGGAGGATTTTGATCCGGTGGCGATCGAGTGTGCGCGGGAGTACGCGCAGGTCAACGGGTTTGACGCGCGGCTGAGGCTGGCGGTGGAATATGCTCAGACGCAGAACTCTCA
>JBEIQG010000180.1:0-7643 GCA_040376625.1 Nitrospira sp.
CGATCCGCCACAGGGAAGCTGGCCTTCCCGTAACGGTTCATCCAGAAAGGATGGAGTCCCAGATTGCCGGCGGAGAAGATTCTCGTCTCCACTCCTCCCGTGATTAGGGCCCGGACAATACGACGACGCTGTTCCGTCGAATCCGCGAGCAGGCCGAAAGAAATGCTGGCCACCTTGCTGCCTTTCGGCGGGCGCTGAGTATAAAACCTGCCGCCCAGGTGCTGCAGGTATCGCTCGTGATTGGCCTGTCGTCGTCCGGTCATCCAGTCCAGCTTGCGCAGCTGCTCGATGCCGATAAAGGCATTGAGATCGGTGGAGCGGAGATTAAAGCCGGGCTCGTAAAACACGAAGGGCGAATGAAAATCGTCAACCTGATATTGCGTCACCAAGTTCTGATGGCTGATGGGATCGAGATCCTTGCTCCACCCGTGGCTGCGCAGCATCAAGAGCATATCCGCGAGATGCTTGTCGCCGGCCGAGACCATACCGCCTTCGATCGTGGACATCTGGTGGCCGAAATAAAAGGAGAAGCTTGCCATGTCGCCGAATGTGCCGATCTTCCGGCCGTCATATTCCGCTCCGATGGCGGCGCAAGCGTCTTCGAGGAGATAAAACCCGTACCGATCCTTCAGGGTCTGTAACTCCCGCATGCGATGGGGGACTCCGAGTACCTGAACGAGTAACACCGTCTGCGCATGATGGCGCTGTAAGAGGTCTTCCAGATGATTGAGGTCGAGTCCGAAGGTGTCCGGATCGGCCTCGCACATGATGGGCGTAAAGCCGAACTGAATCGCCGGCGCGATGGATGTCACCCATCCGACGCTCGGAACGATCACGTTCGTGTTGCGCAGCTTGCCTGAGCGCAGCAGGGCGTAATACATCAAGAGGTTGGCCGACGAGCCGGAGTTGCAGTGCACGGAATAGGGACGCCCCAGCCACTCCGACCATTGACGCTCGAAGTCCAGTGTCACGGCCCCTTTGGTCAGGCGAGGATAGGTCTGCAGCCACTCAATCAAACGGTCGATATCCTGCCGGTCGATCGTATCCTGCGCGAGACACCAGCGAGGATTCAGCTTGGCACTCTGTGCGTGAAGCGTCATGATGGTCGTCCCTCTCGCTCCTAAACATGGCCTGCGTCCCTCAGAGGACGAGGTGTGGCCACGGGATACCAATCAAGATGCATGCCACTGGTCCGTGCGGCCGGGGGAATTAAAACTGTTGGATTTGTGGGTCTCGGGAACGGATGGCCGCAAACGACCGGGCAAAAACTTCCCAGCCATCGGCAACCGCTGTAGTCTAGGCGGACTGAAAGGTCTGTTTCTGATGCGCGAAGGATTCGAGTGCATTCCGCACCGATCCTCCCCACCCCCGGTATTCGATCGTTTCTTTGCCGTCGAACCGAAACTCCAGGCCGAGATGCGTTCCATCGGTCTGCAGTGACAGGTTTCGGACGATCCCTGTCAGATTGTTGACGTGTCCGGTGCCGATGATTTCAAACTCAACGCGCAGAGCCATCCCCGGGTAGAAGTTCTGAACCGGTCGCTGAATGAGAACGGCACAGCCGGTCGCACTCAAATCTTTGAGGAGACCGCCGATGCGGACCGTAGGGCCACTTCGTGAGCCGGCTGCATGCTCCTGGCCGGCAGAGATGACGATCGGTTCCAGTGCGGTTACCCGACCGTGCTTCCGGAGCGGCACTTCCTCCAGCTCGGAGGGAAAGGCAAGCAACAGGAACGGGAAGGGCTGCATCTGGGTTTCCAGGACCTTCGTGCAATATCCGATCATGTTTCCTTCATAGATGTACCGTAACAGGCAGAGAGTCCCCTTGACGCAGGGAATCGGCTCCCCTAAATGAAACGGCCATTCACAGACGATCCAACTCCGGTGTTTCCACCCCAGGACCGAAGAGCCGTACTGCCCCCGCGTTTCATCCTGCGGCAGACTGAGTTGCAGAGCGAGACCGACCGACAGAAACGAGGACGGATGACGAATAATGACCAGTTCGCTCATACGCTGTTTCCCCTGCCTCCAGGCGCGTAGACGCGCCCTCATCAGCTCTATCGGCCGCAACCTGCAAGATCTGAACTGACGAGCGGATCCGCCCGGTCGGCCTGGGTAAAGACTGGCTTCAAATCGACCGATAGGAACTCTAGCGCATAGGTGGACATCGAAATGACTACGCTCAGTTCAATCCGTTTTGAGGAGTAGCTACAGTTCTGATATGGCCTCGACAAAGCGCATCCCCATCGATCAACTCACCGTCGGCATGTTTATCGCCGGTTTGGACCAGCCCTGGTACCGCACTCCGTTTCTCCTCCATAAGTGGTTGGTATCGAATCCCGACGACATCCTGCAGCTGAAACGCACTGGCATCCTCGTCGTCACCATCGATACCGAACGCGGGCTGGACGTCGATCCCGCCGCCGCGACTGAGCCTGTCGCTGTGCCTTCTCCGGTCGAACCTCCGACGTCCGTGGGCGAAGCCGTCGTGCCGCAGCAGAATGAGCAGATCTCGCACGCCGTAGCGGCTGCCGCGACCTACCGGGAAGGCATGGCAGCCGTGGAACGTGTCTTCAGTGATCTCGGAGCAGGTAACCCGCCGAAGATCCCGCTCCTAAAACCGATCGTGAGCAGGCTTCTGGCGCAGATCGTGGCACAACCGGAAGCGATGTTGATCGAGTTTTGCCTGGATAAAGTCCGGCGGTTTGATGCAACCCTCGCCAACCATGGCATGGATGTCTGCGTGCTGACACTGATTCTTGCGGTGGAAAACGGCAGTGCGGAAAGCGATCTCGAAGCGCTCGGGTTAGGGGCCCTGCTCCATGACATCGGTTATGCCCGCCTCCCGCGCAACCTGTATAGGAAAACAACGGCTCTGACCGATCAGGAACAGGTGCTCATGAAGCAGCATCCGCAATTGGCGGCAACCGTCCTGGGAAACGTCAGCTCGATCCCGGAAGCGGTCTCCCGCATCATCGCGCAGCACCACGAATATTACGACGGAAGCGGCTATCCTCACCACTTGAAGCAGGAGAGTCTTTCCCCCTTGGCGCAACTGGTTGGACTGGCAGACACTTATGACGAACTGGTCAGCCCACGACATGGCCGTCCGCCCCTGCTGCCGCACGATGCCATCCGACAGCTGTTTGTGCTGGGCGCGAAAGGCCGGTACGAAAAGACGCTGGTGGAGGTCGCCATCAAGGCCCTGGGTGTGTATCCGCTCGGGAGCCTCATCAAGCTCAATACAAACGAATGCGCCCTGGTCGTCGGCCTGAATCACGAGGACCGGTTGCGACCGCGTATTCGTGTTATCAAGGGAACCGAAGGGCAGAGCCAGCAGGAGCCGTTCGACGTCGATCTACAAAACCAACCGGCCGACCTGCCTGCACGGACAATCCTCCGTGCATTGGACCCAAAACAGGAACAAGTCGATCTCCTGCAATACCTCGAACCAGCCGCAGGGGCTCCGTAATGAACCAACCTCAACGTCCCCCCGCACAGCAGCCACAGCATGCAGCCGGCCTGGGCGTGCCTCCAGAAGTCTTAGCCCTGCTGTGGGATGCGGTACCGCTGGGCATCCTTCTCCTGGGGGCCGGGCCGACGGTTCTTTGTGCGAATCGTACCGCCGCTCGATTCTTCGCTCGGACCCCGGCGGCTTGTGCCGGAACACGGCTCTCCGATCTCATCGGACAACACCTCGATTTGGACGGCTCGCTTCGAACCGCGGGTCACGTAAAACTGCCGGACGGGCCGCCTCTCCCCGCGACCCAGGCCGGGACAGACGAGGACAGTGAGGCCGACCATTCCACGGTGCTCGAATGGCAACACCTCCGCATCTCCGGGATTCCCTCGGTCGCCACGTTGATGACCCTGCGCGATGTGTCGCACGAAATCCAATTGGAGAAAGACCGTGATCGGCTGGCAAAAGTCGCCGAGGAAAGTCCCTATCCGATCGTGGAAATCGACCGCCACGGAAACCTTGTCTACGTGAATCCGGCCATGGCGGACGTGCTGAGTCGCTTCGGATACGACCTGGCAGGCAAACCCGACATCCTTCCGGACAACCTTTCTGCTCTCGTCACGACCTGCTTACTGGAGGGACGCACCTTAACGTCGCAGGAAGTCGTGCGGGGCGCGGCCTGTTACAGCTGGACACTGTGTCCGGTACCTAGGCACGGACTTGTGCGAGCCTTCGCCATCGATCTGGGCGAAGTGCACGCTACTCACCGGGCGCTCAACGAGACTGCCGATCGTCTCCGCGAAAGCAATCGTCAGCTGGACCAGGCGCTTCAACAGGCGCAGGCGGCCGCGCGGGCGAAGTCCTCGTTTCTGGCGATGATCACTCACGAATTGCGCACGCCCATGAACGGCGTGATCGGAATGGCGAGTTTGTTGCTTGAGACCCAGCTGACCGAAGAACAACGTTCCTTCACGGATACCATCCAGCAATGCGGAGAAGCGCAACTCTCGCTCATTAACGATGTGCTGGAGTGCAGCAAGATCGAGGCGGGCAAACTGGAATTGGAGCAACTGGATTTTCAGCTGCGTACGACCGTTGAAGACGTCCTGTCTCAGTTTGCGGAACGAGCCCAGCGAAAAGGCCTTGAAATTACGGGCCTGGTCCATGCCGCCGTGCCGAATGCATTATGCGGGGACCCAGGACGCCTCCGACAGGTCCTGACCAATTTCGTGGGCAACGCCATCAAATTCACCGAACGTGGAGAAGTGACCGTGCAGGCGTTTCTGGAGCGCGACTCCCCGTCCGATGTCACCATCAAGTTCGAGGTGACGGACTCCGGCATCGGCATCAGCGAAGAGGTGCAGTCACGGCTGTTCCAGGCCTTTACCCAGGCCGATAGCTCCACCACCAGAAAATACGGGGGGACGGGACTCGGTCTCGCCATCTCCAAACAATTGGTGGAACTCATGGGCGGCCAGATCGGGTTACGCAGCCAACCGGGCCAGGGCACCACGTTCTGGTGCACTGCGAAGTTTCAGAAACAGGCGGTATGTGCCCCAGCCATCGTTCCATCGGTCGAGTTGAGCGGTCGTCGCATCCTGATTGTCGACGACAATGAGTCCAATCGAACCATTCTTCATCATCTGGTATCAGGATGGGGTATGGAAGACGGCCAGGCCTGTCATGCCGATGAAGCCATTCAGATGCTTGAGCAGGCCGCGGCGCTAGGCCGGCCCTACGACGCGGCGGTGCTCGACATGCTGATGCCGGGGAAGGATGGGCTCCAGCTTGCGCAGGAGATCAAGTCTCATCCGCAAGGCGCCGGGATCCGCTTGATCGTTTTGACTTCCTTGATTCAGCCCGGTCATGCAGAACGAGCGCGTCGCGCCGGTTTTGCGGCCTACCTCACGAAGCCTGTGCGCCACGACCAGCTTCAAGGCTGTCTCCGCGTCGTGTTTGGTCTGCAGGGATCGGCCTCCCCTATTGCGCCGGGGATGGATACGGGTCCCGCGATCGTCCCGGCATTGATCACTCGTCACACCTTGGCCGAACAGCGTGCCCGGCCCCGTATTCTCGTCGCAGAAGACAACGTGGTGAACCAGAAGCTCGCCGTTCGCATGCTGGAACGCCTGGGATACCAGCCAGACGTCGTGTCTAACGGTCAGGAAGCCGTGGCTGCCTTTGAACGGGAAACCTACGCAGCGATCGTCATGGACTGTCAGATGCCGGCGATGGATGGCTATGAGGCGACCCGTCGCATTCGCGAACGGCAACAGACAAGCGATGCATCGAGCGCCCGTGCCCATATCCCCATCATTGCGCTGACCGCGAACGCTATGCCGGGTGACCGGGAACGCTGCAAAGCCGCTGGCATGGATGACTATCTCTCCAAGCCGGTCAAAACGGACGATCTCGCTCGAATCTTGGAGCGGTGGGCTCCGCTAACGAACCCCGACCCGTCCCCGTCCATAGTGCCTCCCCGTGAATTAACGAAGACCGATGCGCGCGTGTTCGACGCGAGCACGATGCTGGTCAATATCGGCGGCGACGTCGAACTGTTCGATCAATTGATCCGTTTGTTCCTGGAGCGCCATCGGATGATGGTCCAGGAAATCGAAACCGCCATCCAGCAGGTGGACGCAGCCGCGCTTGAGCGGGCGGCCCATACCCTCAAAGGCACGGCAGGCAATTTGTGCGCACCGGAGGTGGTGCTCCTGGCAAGCCAACTGGAGGCCAATGGACGTCTCGGGACGCTCGCCGAGGCCCCTGCCCTACTCGTCCAGCTCGAACGTACGGTCCAGCAACTGATCGCTGTGCTGGAGCGTCAGATCACACCAATCGACCCGACTCAATCGCGTTAGTCTATTTACCCTACATCGTGAGGCCGAAACCCTGTTATCGGAACGGGTCAGGCGGCATGCGCAGAACAGGGGCGTTCGGGCAGCAGTTTAGCGTGGGGCACGCTGAGTGATGCGCGATCTAGCGGGCTGAGGCTTGAAGCGGAGACGCCGGAGTGGGGCGTGGTGCGGGGGCGGGTGAAAAGAGGGGATATCGAGTCGGCCACTCCTCCGAGAGGACTAATTGCTTGCAGAGCCTGGTCCGGTGATTCATGACCAACGGTCCCCGCAAATTGGCCGTCACGGCTGTAGGATCATCGGAAGGAATGGTCAAGATAGTCACGACCGACAGTTCGTCGCTGTCCTGCTTCTGAATTTCGATGAGTGCATCCAAGGACACCTCGATCTGATAGTCGGGCTTGAAGAGGGCCGGATCCAAGATCACGAAGGCCAGCTGAGGTTCTTCGACACATTGCAGCCACTTGAACGGGGCCTCGGTATCGTGATCGAGCAGCACGTATTTGCTGCAATCCGGAAAGCCCAGGATACCAGAAGGAAACACCAGGAGGGTGTCGTCGTTCACCTCAAAATTCCCGAACCTGGTCGACTGACACTTCATGACGGTTTCTCACCCTCCCCGACGCCCGGTTTTGTTGGCTAATTGACGAAACGCCTCCAACGGTATAACCCCCGGCCCGGCGGCAATGCGATTTTCGTCCTGAATCCGCGCATGCACTTCATCACGATGTACGTGCACATTGGGCGGAGCTTCGATCCCGAGACGGACCTGGCCGCCTTTGATGCCGAGCACCACGATGCGAACATCCGGACCGATGGTCACACCTTCTCCCCGGCGTCGTGTTAAGACCAGCATACAAGCCTTCCTTGGCATGTGAGGATAAGTACATGGATATATCGGTTTCGACGAAGATCAACTTGAGCGTCGATCAGCGGAGATAGTTGATCAAAGATGAGTCGAATATTTTGGTGAAGGTCTGACTGGCGGCCTGCACGGCGACTTCCTGGAGGCGGAGTTGCGTAATGGCCGTGGCAAGGTCCGCATCCTGATTGTCTGAGATGGATTTTGTGATGGTCAAGGTGGCCGTGTCCAAGGCGTCGTGCGTGACCTGGAGGCGGTTGGCGAGAGCGCCGACGGTGCCCTGCGCATCGCTGGTTTGAGCCGTCGCCAGATCCAGATTCCCCAGCCCGGCCTGAATACCCGAACGATCGTTGCTTTCCAGAGCCGTGAGGAGATCACGGAGCGAATCGAACATGTTAGTCGTCGGTCCGGTAAAGATGCTGCTGCCCGGCACGAGGATCTGCACGGTCTGGTTTTCTCCGACAGC
>JBEIQG010000262.1:0-4497 GCA_040376625.1 Nitrospira sp.
GACCAACGCACCGGCAAGGCCTATTACACCGCCGACCACTACCGGACATTTGTTCCGATGAATTGAGGAGACATGTCGCTCATTGCCCTCCAATCGATCAAGAAACCCTGGGCGCATCTCCTGGTGCATGCCGAAGGAGAGCCGCTCGACAAAATTCTCTCCGTCCCCGCACACTTCATCACCAAAACCATCTCCGGCAAGAAATGTAAAACAAAGGCGGGCCTGCTGGATGAATTCAGTCGGGTCTTCTCGTTTCCGGACTACTTCGGCCATAACTGGGATGCCCTCGAGGAATGTCTGGCCGATCTGGACTGGCTGCCGGCCAAGGGTTACCTCGTAGTGGTGACCGATGCGGATCAAGTGTTGACCAAACCCGACGAAGAAGACGACTTTGAAACCTTCGTTGAGATCTTAAGCGAAGCGGGTGAAGCCTGGAGCCTGAAAGAATCCGACGAGGCGACGGGGGACGGCCTGCCGTTTCACGCCGTCCTGGCCGTCTCCGATCGCCATAAGCGGAGCCGCCACAATTGGTTCGCGCCGCCGTTGGCCATGGAGCGAAAACCCTCGAAATCCGGGCCCACCAAAGGCGCGAAAAAACTATCTCGCTAGGCCGGAATATTCGTGAATGCCGGGGCGAGGCGTGTACGTCTCCAGCCCGCCGAAGCGGGTATTCATGAAATAGTCGCGGCTGAATACTTCCCGGTCTCATTTACAGAAGGAGGTCATGATGGGTCTTCTCGATCAACTAGGCCAGGCCGCAACCGGCATAATGGGTGGCGGCGATAAAAACCCCCTCATGCAAGCCGTACTTGGACTCCTCGGGCAGCACAGTTCCGTCGGCGGGCTCGGTGGACTTGTGCAGGCGTTTCAGAAGAACGGCCTGGGCGATATCGTTAATTCATGGGTCGGCACGGGGAAGAATCTCCCGATTTCGGCGGGGCAGATCCAACAGGGTCTGGGCGGCGACCTCCTGAAGCAACTGGCGTCTCAAGCGGGATTGAGCTCAGAAGCAGCCGGCGGCCAGTTGGCCAGTCTGCTTCCTGGTTTGATCGACAAGCTTACCCCGGACGGCAAGTTGCCGGACACCACATTGATTGAACAAGGATTGAATCTTTTGCGAGGAAAACTGGGGTAGAACCCGATGCCCGGTACCCGTTCCAGGGTGCCGGGTGCCCAATCGGCGCTAGCAGAGAGACCAGAGCCGTCCCATCATCCGTTGTGCCCACCGCGTCAGCCCCCAAGAGAAGTCGTGGATGCGTGAGAGCAACCAGACTCTCCGTGTGACGATTTTCCCTACGCTCAAGCTGAGCGAGGTGAAATGATCGCCACAAAGACCATGTGTCTCGCTGGGATCGTCCAATGGGAATTTCTCCCGCAGAAACGCCGGCCTCCCGTCTCGTACACACCAAGCACAGAGCACCTTCACCGCATCACTCCGTTCGTCACGATACGATCATCCCCGTTGTGGGCGCAAGAGTCGCACCAGCAGGCACGGGTCAGTAAGTGTTCAATGTTTTCAGCAGGATCGTTTCCTGGACTAGAAGGGTTTTACCCGGCGAGGCCGTCAATGGCGTGGCATTCCGGCAACAATTGACATTTTTCGTCGCTTTTAAGTCGTAAATTCGGGAGCGAACATCCTGGCAGCGGCATCGAATCGTGCGTCCAAATCATTCATAGCAGGACACGGCGCTCAGAGCACTTCTGCGAATGAGCACGGACTCATGCCGTGGTAGTGAACCTTCATCGTACCCGGGGACCAACGGATCTCGACCGGAGGCCACTTGCTGGAGATGGTCAGCGCAGATTCCATGGGTCTCGCGCTGATCCGCGAACGGGGCCTTTTCCCGGACTGAACCCGATCGGCCTTCGCTCTGACACCAGGAACAAATCACTTTCATCATGTTCTCCTACGCAGTGATACCCAATGCTCAGCAAGACTTGCGCCTTGAGGTGATCCTCATCTAACCAATTGGTTTTATGTGCTAATATTGCCGTAGCACACCTTATGTCCATAGTTGGTGTATCCAATCGGATAATGCGGTGTATCGAATCCTTGCCCGGCATAGTCACGGGAGCCCACCTCCTGAGCGCGTCCACAATTGACCGTTTTAAATTTCCCGTGGTAGGTTGGCGCCCCAACTCACGGCTCGATGAAAGAGGCTCATGAAAACACAACGATCGGAACAACTCTTTGCAGACGCGCAACTCATCATTCCAGGCGGAGTGAACAGCCCCGTGCGGGCCTTTCGCTCAGTGGGCGGACAGCCACGTTTCATTGCACGCGCCAAAGGCTCGCGTCTCTACGATGTCGACGGGAACAGCTACATCGACTATGTTCTCTCCTGGGGGCCCATGATTCTCGGGCATGCGCCGACGACCGTCACCAAGGCCATTCAAGAGGCTGCCGGGAACGGAACCAGCTACGGCGCGCCGACCGAGTTAGAGATTCAACTGGCCACCATGATTCGCGAGGCCCTGCCATCCATGGAGTTGGTGCGGCTGGTGAGTTCAGGAACCGAAGCGGTCATGAGTGCCATACGAGTCGCCCGCGCCTATACGAAGCGCGACGGCATCCTCAAATTCGAAGGCTGTTACCACGGCCACGGCGACTACCTCCTGGCGAAAGCAGGATCAGGCCTCACCACCCTCGGTATTCCTGACTGTCCCGGTGTGCCGGAAGACTTCACCAAGCACACGTTGACCGCGCCCTATAACGACCTGGCCACCGTGGAGAAACTGATCAAGCGACATTACCGTCAGCTCGCCTGCGTCATTGTCGAGCCGATCGCGGGGAATATGGGCGTGATTCCGCCCTCGCCGGAATTCCTGCACGGACTCCGCAAACTGACCGATGCCCATGGCATGTTGCTGATTTTCGACGAGGTTATTTCTGGATTTCGCGTGCAATACGGCGGCGCACAAACGCTGTTCGACATCAAGCCTGATCTCACGATCCTGGGGAAAATTATCGGCGGGGGACTTCCGGTCGGCGCCTACGGCGGCGCGAAGGACATCATGAAGATGATTGCGCCGTCCGGACCGGTCTATCAAGCAGGCACCTTGTCAGGGAATCCACTGGCCGTTACAGCCGGTATCGAAACGCTGAAGCGCCTCAAAAAACCCGGCACCTACGAACAGCTCGAACAGCGTTCGGTGGCCCTCTCGGAGGGATTGGGGAATGCGGCCCGAAAGGCCGGGGTTGCTCTCACGCAAACCCGCGTCAGTTCGATGATGTGTGCGTTCTTCACCCAGGGGCCGGTCAGGGACTGGGCCACAGCCAAGAAAGCCGACACGAAGGCCTACGCGAAGTTCTTTCACCAGATGCTGGACGCCGGGATTTACCTGGCCCCGTCACAGTTCGAGGCCGCATTTATGTCGGTGGCCCATACGCCCAAAGACATCGACCGCACGATCAGCGCAGCTCAAGCCGCGTTCAAGAACCTCTGACCCGGCAGGGAGCAGCCTAATCGTCGCTCGGCGAAGGTGAGGCGTCGTTCGCGAGTCTCCCGTATCGAAACCGATACGAAATGCATCCATTCGGATACAGATCGCGGTTCATCCCCATCGACTTCACCATGTGACTTCAGGATGCTCAAAACGGTTTCCCAGCAAGGCCGCAGCGAACGAGACCCCGAGGCGCCCATCTTACCCGCCCAACCCCGGCCTGCCGAGACAGGCTCTTGTCCCATGGGCGGTGCGTTGAGGGTCCGAGCGATGCGAGAACGATGCTGGGGACCGTTTTCAGCATCCTGAGCTATTCGTCGTCGTCCTCGTCGTCCATCTCCAGAGCTTCCTGCCGCTTCTGTTCTTCCATCGCGTTATGCAGGAGCATGCGGACAAACATCGAATAGAGCGAGCCTTTTTCCAGCGTCCCGCCGGGTGGAATCGCGATCTTGCCTTCCTTGATCATGCGATCCATCCACGCCTTCTGATCCGGAGCGATCAAGATCGGCACCTCGACCAGCCCCACTTTTCCAAACATATCCATGAGCGGCTCTCCTGTAGTAGTTCGTGCGGTCTGAACGATTAAGAGCACATAGCGTATGGCTTATGGTACGAGCTCAGGAAAAGTCCCGATTATTCGCTATTGGCCATCAGCCATACGCCCTTCAACGGAAGGCATTTGAGCACGCGGTTTTTCGGCTTGTCAACCACAGGCATCGATGATGGCCGCATGGCACAGAGCATGCTTCGTCCGACCTCGAACATTCGGAGGACGTCTTTTCATGCTACACAGAAACGAACGTGTTTCCCGTCTGCTCAGCCGACTCACCCTGCTATGCTTAGTCGCCTCGCCCGCCCCGCCAGGCATCGCTGCCGTGGAAGAAAGCCGTTCCACGCTGCACACCTATACGCCTGCCGCCACCAACGACCCTGGGCCATTCCACTGCAACGATTGTTGGGAGCTGAAACCGGCAGACCGTCAGCCGCTGCCGCAACATCAGACACCACGGTATCGGCGTGGTCATCATGAGCGGGGACCTCGGCCGCACAAGA
>JBEIQG010000191.1:0-7392 GCA_040376625.1 Nitrospira sp.
CCCATGATGGGCCTGGCTCCCGGCACAATGCCGATGCAACCAGGGCCGCAGGGGTCTGCTCCGGGTGCTCCGCCGACACCGGGTCCTGCTCGCAACCCTTGACCCGACTCCGAACCCCACAGTATCCTGTCTGGCTATAGATCGCCGCGCCTTCGTTCACCATCTTGATCGGCCGATACGCTGAGGCATCGGGCCTCATGTGTGGCCAGCAGCAGGAATTCACGACATGGAACAAGATCTCACCGAATCCCCGGTTCCGGAGCTGGATGCTCCCGTTGAAGTACTCACTCCGGAAGAATATGTCGCGACCCTGGTCAAAAGGGCCAAGGGGGCGGCTGGCCGGCTCTCCAGCCTTCCGACGGCGGTCAAGAATCAGGCCTTGGAAGCCATGGCCGACGGGCTTGAAGAACATGAGACGGAGCTGTTGGCCGAGAACGAGAAGGATCTCGAACAATTCGAAGCCACGCCTGAGCGAAAAGCCTTGGGGGACCGTTTACGGCTGACGGCGGAGCGTATCCGGGAGATGGCGGCCGGGATACGTGACGTGGCGCGATTGCCGGATCCGCTCGGCGATACGCCGAAGATGTGGACACGGCCGAACGGGATGCTGGTGGGTCGCATGCGTGTGCCGATCGGAGTGATCGGCATCATTTACGAATCGCGTCCGAATGTGACGGCCGACTCGGCCGCCCTCTGCCTCAAGTCGGGCAACGTCTGTATCCTCCGCGGGGGATCCGAAGCGCTGCATTCGAACGTGGCCATTGCCAGGGTGTTGAGCGAATCGGCGGAGAAGGCCGGCGTGCCGGCGGGCGCGATTACATTTGTCGAGCGCGCGGAGCGAGAAGTCGTCCAGCTGTTGCTCAAGCAGGACCGGTATATCGATCTCATCATTCCGAGGGGCGGAGAATCGTTGATGAAAACGATTGCCGAGCATGCGACGATCCCGGTGCTCAAACATGACAAGGGAGTCTGTCACACCTACGTCGATGTGGATGCCGACCCCCAGGTGGCCGAACGGATCTGTCTGAACGCGAAAGTGCAGCGGCCGTCGACCTGTAACGCCATGGAGACTCTGTTGGTCCACCACAGTATCGCGCGCACCTGGTTGCCGCTTCTGGTAGCGAAACTCAGAGCGGCGAAGGTGGACATCCGTGGCTGCCCGAAGACCTGTCAGCTTTGTCCTGAGGTGACGCCGGCCGTCGAGAGCGATTTCGGCCATGAATTTCTGGATCTGATCCTCGCGGTCAAAGTGGTCAAGCACATGGATGAGGCGCTGGAGCACATCACCGCCTTTGGTTCTCAGCATACGGAGGCGATCGTGACGAAGGACTATGCCCGTGCGATGCGCTTCCTGCGCGAGGTCGATGCCGGCGCGGTCCTCGTGAATGCCTCGACCAGGCTCAACGACGGCTACCAGTTCGGCCTGGGGGCGGAAATCGGCATCAGCACATCGCGACTCCACGCTCGGGGACCGATGGGACTTGAAGAATTGACCTGTTCAAAATTTGTCGTGCTCGGGAGCGGTCAAATCCGCGAGTAAATGCCGCGTGATTCGTTGGTACATGAGATTCTCAGGAGGCCGGGCACGCTCACCTTCCCCTCCAATCTCAAGGACGTGTCACGCCTGGCGGCTGTGGCGGAATCTGTGTCGCAGCAGCCTACCGGTCATCTCGTCGTCTATGGAAGCCACGGTCGCCGCGTCTGCGCGACCGATCCGGACGGTTATCCCTTGCATGAATGTGAATGGGGGAGTATTGATGGCGCGCTCCGCCTTCTGCGGGCAAGGGTGCATCTTGATTGGGGAGCCTGGGTCGGCCTGACTCCCAGCGGTCTGGTGAATACCATGACCCTGGATCTGTCCCGGAAGTCGGGGTGGCAACGACTGAGGCCGGACGATCTTCGTGGCATGGCGGCACAGGCGATGCGGGTGCCGCTGGAAGAAGTCCGGTTCTTCTACAACGATCAGGACGTGACGATTGGGGCGCAGGGCGCCGCCACGATCCGGCACCGGAAGGACGCGATCTATTTTTTGCCGGACGGGACGTTCGAATCCAAGCAATTCATGGCTTGTATGGGAGCCATGCATTGGGAGGAGATCGACTTTCTGCCGGTGGTGGAGCTCTTCCTTTCCCTACTGCCCGGCACGGGATCGGCGCTGTTTGAGTTGATTCGCGGGTTGTATGACGATCAGAACCGGACGCAACCCGCGCCACGAGCCCTACGGTATCGAGGTATCCCCACCTATCCGTCCGAGGCGGCCTACCGGCTGTTCAGCAATTTTTTCTCCCCGCAGATTCCGGGAGGAGGTGATCCTTTTCCCTTGTTTATGGATCCACCCCGGTCGCACATGGTGACCTGGATCCCGGTGCCGGATGCACCCAGACGGCATGTCGATACCACGCAGAAACTCTGCGTGACGATTCAAGGACAACGGATCATAAAAGCCACCTGTCCGGATGATCCGGCCGGACTATCCTATCAACCGTTCGACCGGTGGGGTTCGGCGCCTTGCGAGCGTGGAGTGGCGATTGAGCGGGAGCAGCTCTTGCTGGTGGATCGAGGGGCCCGACGGGTTATTCCGTTGGGCCACAGCTGGGGCCCTGTGACCGGACCGCAACAGGTCGGTGGTGCGACGGCGAGTATTGATTGGACGGCCGTATTCGGAGGGGCTGCGCCGGTAGTCAGTCCGGAGGAGGCGTTCGGTGCGGTGCTGATGTATCCGGAGGATGCACGTGAGATCGGTGAGTTGCCGACGCAACCCTTCGTGGCGGACTATCTACAAGATCTGATCGAGCAGGATCGGGCCTTAGCTGCGCAGGTGGGACGGGCAGAGCACCAGTTGATCAGCGGGTTCGACGCGGCGATGACGACCTGTATCGGACACGACCGCCCCCGCGCCTGCACCGTGCTCTACGACCACCCGGCCTTCGCACAACGGCAGGCCCAGCTGTTATGGAATTTGTGGGCCCGCACGCAACGAATGGATTGGCTCTCCCATGTGCGTATGAACGCACGTGCCGACAAGGGGCACGCTCTCGACACACCGACCTACGATCTTGCCTACGAGTGGACACCGTTCAGCGACTATGACACACCGAATGTCGTTGCTATGCGAATGAAGCAACTGGCCCGTCAGCTCAAACCCGGTGCTGTAGCGTTTGTTGTCGGTCCCTCAGCGGTGGCAGACGGATGTCGAGCTGCGGGCATGCAGGTCCAGGCAATTACGCCGGCGGTATCGCTGCCTACGTTCCGAATGCATCAGAGCGTGCTGCCTCGCGCGCAGCTGAAGCCCGGCGTCATGCTGTTTCAAATTGCGCGGCCCTGAGTGAATTCGCGATGGATGCTTCATGGGAATTGGGCTACAGTGATGACCAAGTTCCTGTTACAATTTTGGACCGGTTTGAGAATGCGGGGAGCAGATCCTCGGGGTCCGTCGATAGAAGGAGCAGGGGTGTATATGGGATGGCGTCACGATGCGAACAGTTCAAGCTACCGTCGCACCGAAGCGGTGACCGGTTCTCATGGCACTCAGCTTCATCGATTGGGGTCGAGTCAGGGCTTTTCGTTCATCGAGGTCATGATCGTCGTCGTGATTCTCGCGATCCTGGCGACGTTGCTGATTCCGCGGGTGATGGGGCGCACGGAAGATACCAAACGGGCCGCCGCCAAGGCTCAAATTTCGAACATTGAAAGCGCTCTTCAACTGTATAAGCTCGACAACGGCAATATTCCCACAACCGAACAGGGCTTGAAAGCCCTCGTCGAGCGGCCCGCGTCGGGTCCCGCTGCTCCGAATTGGAAGGCGGGCGGCTATCTTCCCAAAGTGCCGGTCGATCCATGGGGCGCGCCCTACAAGTACACGACCCCGTCCACGCAAGGTGGCGAGCTCGAGATCATCTCCTTCGGGGCCGATGGAGTGCCGGGAGGCGAAGGGAAAAACGCCGACATCGTGAGTTGGGATCTCGACCGCAACTGATCCTCTTGCCGTCACCCGCTCCCTGACTCAGTATCCGCCACAAGGGAATGGCACTCTCCGCTTCTCTTCAGCACTCTTTTCAACCGACTCAAGGTTATGCCATGCCCGACCGATGAGAAGAGGAGGGAGATTCTATCGGGAGGGCGGACGATGCGACGTGTGGTCTTTGTGGACGATGCGCCCGAGATTCTAAAGCATTTGCAACGCACCCTGGCTCCGATGCAGTCAGAATGGACGATGGAGTTCTTTTCCTCCGCCACGGCTGCATTGGCTGTCATCCGCGAGACGCCGTGCGATGTCGTGGTATCGGACATGACCATGCCGGGGCTGGACGGCGCTCAATTTCTGGGCGAGGTGCGCAAGGTCTGTCCACAGGCGACCCGCATCGTCCTGTCCGGAGACCAGAGTCCCGCCAATTATCTGCGGTCCGCCTCGGTCGCACATCGATTTCTTCAAAAGCCGTTCGATGTGTCCACGCTGAAAGGAACGATTGAGAAGGCGGAGGCCCTACGGGGCGTGCTGGCCGATCCCGCGCTTCGTAGCCTGGCGAACGAGATCAAAACGCTGCCGAGCCTCCCGTCGATCTACCAGGAGCTGATGAAGGAGATGCAGGCTCCCCAGGCCTCGTTGAAGAAGGCGTCCCGTATTGTGGCCAAAGATCTCGGCATGGTCACGAAGATCCTGCAGTTGGTGAATTCCGCTTTCTTCGGACTTCGCACCCATGTGTCCGATCCGGAACAGGCGGTGGCACTGCTCGGATTCGACACGATCAAGTCGTTGGTGCTTTCCAGTCAGGTGTTCGCCCAGTTCGATCAAGCGCAGCTCCCGTCCTTTTCGCTGGACGAGCTCTGGCGGCATGCGATGCTCGCCGGTACCTGCTCCCGGCGGATTGCGAAAGAGGCCGGTACAAGTCAGCAGGTCACGGAAGAAGCGTTTACGGCTGCCTTGCTCCACGACGTCGGAGTATTGGTGCTGGCGACGAACAAACCCGCCGACTACGCTCGGGTCCTGGAGCTGATGCAGACGAAACAGATGCCTGATTGGAAAGCCGAACGGGAGGTGTTCGGGGCCGATCATGCCCACGTGGGCGCTTACTTGTTGGGGATCTGGGGACTCAGCGACGGGATCGTGGAGGCGGTGGCCTACCACCACCACCCTATGGCGTATAAGGGATCCGGATTCTGTGCCGTGACCGCCGTCCATGTCGCGAATGCCATGGCTGAGTGCCGGACACGTTCCGGCGAGAGGGGGAGCGAAGTCCCGGGTCTGGATCAACCGTATCTGACGCGTGAGAATTGTCTGCCACAGCTTCCTCAGTGGTGCGATCTCTGTGACGCGGCCTGAACCTACCTTTCCAGCTTGACCACCGCTCTCCGCAGGCAGTACAACCGGATATCCTCGTCTTTTTTATGACTGAAATGCGTCATGGGAGAAGGCTTGTGCGACTGGTCTCGATCATCGGCCTGCTCACATGCGGACTCATGTTTACATGCGCGCCCTGGAGCCTGGCCGGCACCATCAGGGTCGACCTCGCCGTCGAGCAGGGTTCGATGAATCATCGGGCCAACGGATATCTCGTCAGCATCGAGCCGGCGGACCCTCCGATGGAGCTGATTCGTCCCCTGAAGCCGACCAGTTTTCGCGGCAATACCGGATATATACTCAGCAACTATGACCGGCTCAAACAGGCCGGCGTCACGGAGTTTCAACTCACCCTCGGCTTGGTCTTTGAGCATCGCCCGCTGCAGATTTTTGACATCAATCAGATCGGCATCAACGCCGACTATGCGCCCTGGCTGGCGCATGTGGATCATGTGATCGATCAGGTCCTGCAGCGACGCCTGTCGGTCATCTGGGATATCTATAATGAGCCCGATCTTGCCGCGGTCCCTCTCAATGACAACGAGCGACTCAAACAAGGTTGGCGCCTGGCCTATCAGCGCATCAAGCAGCGGATACCCGACGCGCAGATCGTCGGGCCGAGCGTGAGTCGATACCGTTTGCTCAAGCCCTTTCTGGAGTGGAGTCACTCGCAGAGGGTATTTCCCGATGTCGTGGCCTATCATGAATATGCGGACCCATCGGATGCCGGCTGGTACGTCAATGACTTACGCGACTATTTGCAGTCCCGTGATCTGGCGCGCCCGATTTCAGTGAACGAGATCCTGGGTCAGGAGTCCTGGACGATTGCCGGTTACACGGCCGGAGTAATTGCCGCCTATGAGCGGGCGGACATCCTCAGCGCAATGCGTTCCTGTTGGCCTGATCCTCAGGATATGAGCCGGAGTTACGAGGAAAATACCTGCGACAATCCTACGCTGGACGGGTTGTTGTATGTCGATCGGAAGCAGAAGCGTCCGGGGTGGCACGTCTATAGGACCTATGCGGAAATGGAGGGCGTCCGGCTTTATACGATGACGGATAGTCCCAAGATCCATGCTCTCGCCGCGCTCGACAAAACCACCGGCACGCTAAGGATCTTGCTGGGCAAATACGAAGACACTTCGCCTGATGAAACGAAACTCGTGCTGAAGCATGTCGGACGTCTGGTTTCTTCGCAGCCTGGCGGGACGGTGCATCTCTGCGCTGAACAAATACCGGACGTGGGGTCCGGTCCTCTCGAAGCCCCTGTTGTCACTCTCGATCAGGTTCTCTCAGTGGAAAATGATGAGCTCTCATTCACACTGCCTCAGTTCTACCATTCCGATGCCTATCGGGTGACGCTGAGTCCGACCCACCACTGTCATATCCTTCATTGACCGAAATTCGGATCCACTCCTCCCTGTTATATCGATCTCGTACACTCTTAAAGGACGGCCGACCCTGTCCGATGCCGTTCATTCCAGCCGACCTGCTGTCGTTCGGCTCTAAACCAATCGCGGCCGCAGGCCCCGGGTGAGTTCCTAACTGCGTCTGTCGATTCTTCTTCTGCTGCGTAATGCATATCATCGGGAACCCAGCTTCAGTACAATGCGCCGGTCCGTTCATAGGGAAGTGCTTCATGGCACTGCATCGGGGCGGAGAATTCTGGCTCGCGCCAGGTGCGTCTACCCGCATCCACATCGCGCGCGGGAGGTTCAATCGAGGCCAACGCGGAGTCGTGCGACGAGCATCGTGGGTGAGGAGATGGGGTAGGTCATCGGCGGACGGCGGATGGGGGTTACGTGCGGCGACATGCTCTGTCTGGAGGGCTATAAAAAACGTTCCAGTTGATGGGGGGCAGGGATGCGGCATGTGTCGGCTGTTCCCATCCACCGGTAACGATGACGCGCAACATAGTCGTACAGCGCATCACGTAGCGGGCGTGGGACCAGGATGCCGAGATAGAACAACGGCCAGAAGCCGGACAGGTGCCGTACGATTCTCAGTGCCGCCGTGGATTTGGTGTAGACGCGTGTTTGCTCCAACAGGAGGAA
>JBEIQG010000252.1:0-4775 GCA_040376625.1 Nitrospira sp.
CGATGGCCCAGACGATGAGTGAGGCGCCGCGTTTCGTGTCGCCGCCGGCAAAGACGCCGTCGAGGTTGCTCATGAAGTTCTCGTCCACTGATACTGCTCCTCGGGCGTCATATTTCACGCCCAGGTTGTCGAGCAGGCCGTTCTTAACGGGACCGGTGAAGCCCATTGCCAATAGCACCAGGTCGGCATTCATCTCAAACTCGGTACCAGGCATCGATTCAAACTTTCCACCTTCAAACTTGACCCGGTTCGCATGGAGTTTCGTGACATGGCCGTCGTGACCGGAAAACTTTGTGGTGGAGACGCTCCATTGCCGGTCGCAGCCTTCTTCATGGGCGTGGGACGTACGCAGTTGCATCGGCCAGAGCGGCCAAGGGGTTGAACTGGCCCGCTGCGGCGGTGGCTCCGGTAATAATTCAAATTGATGCGCTTCGACGCAGCCTTGGCGGTGCGCGGTGCCGAGACAGTCGGAGCCCGTATCGCCGCCGCCGATAATGACCACCCGCTTGCCCTTTGCTGTGAGCGGTTCATCACTAAACTGAATGCCTGCCGTGCGCTTGTTCTGCTGGGTGAGGTATTCCATCGCAAGATGCACACCCTTCAGTTCACGTCCCGGGATCGGCAACTCGCGGGCCTGCTCGGCGCCCATGGTCAATCCCACCGCATCGAACTGTTGGCGCAACTGTTCGCCGGTGATGTCCTTACCGACGGCGACACTGGTTTGGAACTTCACCCCTTCGGCTTTCATCTGTTCCAACCGCCTGTCGATGACCCACTTCTCCATTTTGAAGTCGGGAATGCCGTAGCGAAGCAGGCCCCCGATCCGATCAGACTTTTCGAAGACTGTCACCTCATGACCGGCCCGAGCCAGTTGCTGCGCAGCAGCCAACCCCGACGGACCGGAACCGACGATCGCCACGGTCTTGCCGGTCTGAACAACTGGTAGGACTGGTGTCACGAAGCCTTCGTTGAAGCCACGATCGACGATGTTCCATTCGAGAATGCGGATGGAGACCGGATCCTCATTGATGCCCAGCACACAAGCCCCTTCGCAGGGCGCAGGACAGAGCCGTCCCGTAAACTCGGGAAAGTTGTTCGTCGTGTGCAGCGCTTTCAATGCATCATTCCAACGACCGCGATAGACAAGATCGTTCCATTCGGGAATCAGATTCACGACCGGGCAACCGGTGTTCCCTTGGCAAAACGGCACGCCGCAGTCCATGCAGCGCGCACCCTGGGTCTTCAGCCTGTCCTCGGAGATCGGTTCGTACATCTCCTTCCAATCGAGCACACGCAGTTCGATCGGCTTACGCTTCGGGCCCTCACGGGCGTATTTTATGAAACCTTTCGGGTCTCCCATCTTTTCTCTTCTAACCTCTTTACCCCTTACCCTTCACTCCTCACCAACTAGTGTACCGCGCTCGCCTTCCGCTTCCGTTCTTCTATGACACGCTTGTAGTCGACCGGCATGACCTTGACAAACTTCGGCAAAGTGGCCTCGAACGCATCGAGGACCTGTTTGGCCTTCCGACTCCCCGTATACATGAAGTGTTTCGTGATCAACCCGTGGAGCAGTTGCTTGTCTTCCTTCGTCGTCACCGACTCCAGTTCGACCATCCCAGTGTTACAACGGCTCTGGAATGTCCCACCGTCGTCCAGCACGAACGCCACTCCCCCAGACATGCCAGCCGCAAAGTTGCGGCCGGTCCTGCCGAGCACCACGACCACACCGCCGGTCATGTATTCACACCCGTGATCGCCCGTCCCTTCGACGACGGCCTGTGCCCCACTGTTCCGCACGGCAAACCGTTCCCCCGCCATCCCATAGAAATAGGCCTCACCCTGCGTGGCCCCATAGAGCGACGTATTGCCGATCAAAATCGTCTCTTCCGGATTGTACAAAATATCCTTGGGCGGGAAGACGATGATCTTGCCTCCGGACAATCCCTTGCCGATATAGTCGTTGGACTCCCCTTCCAACGTCAGCGTGATGCTTTTCGCGAGGAAAGCTCCGAAGGATTGGCCTGCCGAGCCGGTAAATTTAATCGAGATGGTGTCTTCCGGCAATCCGTCCGGCCCGTACCTCTTCACGATCTTACTGGAGAGCACCGTGCCGGTCGTCCGGTTGATGTTCCTGATCGGAAGATCGAGCGTGACCTTCTCACCCTTCTCGATCGCAGCCTTGCAGAGATCCACAAGCTTGTTGTCGAGGATGTCGGCGAGACCATGGTCCTGCTTCTGCACGCAATAACGCGGCACATCCGCCGGCACATCCGGAGCCGTCAGCAGCGGCGTGAGGTCCAACCCCTTGGCTTTCCAGTGGTCGACGGCTTTCGTGATCTTGAGTTTGTCGACGCAGCCGACCATCTCGTTGATTGTCCTGAAGCCGAGCTTCGCCATCAACTGCCGCGCTTCTTCGGCTACGAAGAACAGATAATTGACGATGTGTTCCGGCTTGCCGTTGAACTTCTTGCGCAATTCAGGATCTTGTGTCGCGATCCCGACCGGACAGGTATTCAGATGGCACTTGCGCATCATGATGCAGCCTTCGACGATGAGGGGGGCTGTCGCGAACCCATATTCTTCCGCACCAAGCAGCGTGGCGATAACCACGTCGCGGCCGGTCTTCATCTGGCCATCCGTTTCGACACGGATGCGCCCTCGCAAATCGTTGAGGACCAACGTCTGATGAGTTTCCGCCAGCCCCAGCTCCCAAGGGATCCCAGCGTATTTGATCGATGCCAAGGGGGAAGCACCAGTGCCGCCCGAATCGCCGCTGATAAGCACCTTGTCCGCATGGGCCTTGGCAACACCGGCTGCGACCGTGCCGACGCCGACCTCCGCCACCAGTTTCACGGAGACCCCGGCATCAGGATTGGAATTCTTGAGGTCAAAGATCAGCTGGGCTAAATCCTCGATCGAATAGATGTCGTGATGCGGGGGCGGCGAAATCAGTTGCACGCCCGGCGTGGCATATCGGAAGCGCGCGATGTTTTCGTCCACCTTGTGCCCCGGCAATTGGCCGCCTTCTCCGGGCTTGGCCCCCTGTGCCATCTTGATCTGCAATTCCCGCGCGTTCACGAGATAATGCGCCGTGACTCCGAATCTGGCAGACGCCACCTGTTTGATATAGCTGTTCTTTGAATCGCCGTTCGGCAAGAGCTTGAACCGCTCAGGATCTTCGCCACCTTCCCCTGTGTTACTCTTGCCGCCGAGCCGGTTCATCGCGATGGCCAGCGTTTCATGCGCTTCCTTGCTTATCGAGCCGAAGGACATCGCGCCGGTGTTGAAGCGCTTCACGATATCTTTGGCCGGCTCCACTTCCTCAATGGGAATCGGCTGGGGGGCGAACTTGAAATCCAGCAGACCACGCAAGTTCGACAGCCGCTTGCTCTCGTCGTTCACGATCTGCGCGAATTCGGCGTAGGTCTTTGGATCGTTCGAACGGCTGGCATGCTGCAGTTTGTAGATCGTCTCCGGATTCCAGTTATGGTGCTCACCCTGAATGCGGTAGTGGATCTCGCCACCGAAATCAAGTTGGCGGATCGCCGCCGGCTCATAGGCAGTTCGGTGTCGGCGTAGCGTTTCTTCACCAACTTCGCGGATGCCGACCCCTTCCACGCGCGACGGGGTCCCGGTGAAGTAGCGGTCGATCAGTTCGCGACTCAACCCGATCGCCTCAAAAATCTGCGCCCCGCAGTAGGACTGCACCGTGGAAATCCCCATTTTCGAGAAGATCTTGAGCAGGCCCTTGTTAATGGCCTTGATGAATTTCCCTTCCGCCGTCTGCGCATCGAGTCCTTCCGGCAGATAGTTATCACGCTCCATGTCGACGAGCGACTCGAACACCAGATAGGGGTTGATGGTCCCGGCACCATAGCCGAGCAAACAGGCAAACTGATGCACATCGCGAGGCTCGCCGGTTTCGAGGATCAAGCCCACTTCAGTTCGCGTACATTCCCGAACCAGGTGATGGTGGATGGCGGAGATACCGAGCAAACTCGGGATCGGGGCCCACTGTTCATCAACGCCACGATCACTCAAAATGAGAAACTTGTAGCCTTCCTTAATCGCCTGCGAGGCTTGCCGGCAGAGGTCGTCAACCGCCTCGCCAAGCCCATCAGGCCCTTCGGCGACGCGGAACAACATGCGGAGGGTCTTGCTCTTGAAGTGCGGGTCGGAAATACCTCTAATCTTTTGCAGATCGGCGTTCGTAAGAATCGGCTGCTGCACCTTGATACGGCGGCACGACTCCGGCGATTCGTCCATCAAGTTTGGCTTCGGACCGATGTTAGTCACGAGCGACATGACGAGCTGTTCACGGATCGGATCGATGGGAGGATTCGTCACCTGCGCAAAGAGCTGCTTGAAATATTTGAACAGAAGCTGCGGCCGGTCAGACAGCACCGCCAACGGGGTATCGGTGCCCATGGAGGAGATCGCTTCTTCGCCCATCACGATCATCGGTGTGATGACCATTTTGAGCTCTTCGACCGTATAGCCGAAGGCTTGCTGCCGCTGGCGGATAGTCGGGTGGTCGGGCTGCGGAACATTCAGCGGCTCCGGCAACTCATCCAACGAGACACCATACTGCGTCACCCAACTGCGATAGGGTTTGCGGCCGACGATATCGGCCTTAATCTCTTCGTCATCGATGATACGGCCCTGCACCGTATCGACGAGGAACATGCGGCCAGGTTGGAGCCGGCCCTTCATGCGGATCTCTTTTGCGTCAGCTGGCAAGACCCCGGCCTCGGATGCCAGGACCACGAGAC
>JBEIQG010000224.1:0-5849 GCA_040376625.1 Nitrospira sp.
CTCCTGACTGCAACAGCGATTCGTCATGTAATTCAGTTGCAGTTGACCCGAGAAGCGGGTAAACATTGTTGCTTAACGCGTTTCGGATTACACTGCACCTATGCCTATACGAGTATTGGTCCCGGGAGAAGAACATGGCGAGCACCATGCGGGAGGGGTACACAAGCGACCACCAATCCCTGATGGCTCACTCAAGGCCGAGTGCCCAAAATTCATGAGCCATGGCCCATGCGGAGGCGTCCGTAAAGGTGGATTCTGCGAGGTCTACCCAGAGATGACCTGTCCGTGGGTCACCCTTTACAATAAATTGAACGAACTGGGCCAACTGGAGTGGATGAAGCAAGTCTGACAACAAGAAGGTGGGGGTGAGCGGGTGACGGCGAAGGGTGGTAAGAAACTGAAATTAGCTGGGGCCACGACAAGACTGGGGTACAACGAGCGGCACGCCAAGAGTGGAATCTTTTCTCCTCTACCCGACATTGAGACATTCCCCAATCAATACAAGGGATACGAAATTACTATCGTCATCCCAGAGTACACAGCCATTTGTCCCAAGACGAACCTGCCGGACTTCGGAACTATCACCCTTCACTACAAACCGGATAAGCATTGCCTTGAGCTGAAGGCTCTCAAAATGTATATCCATGCCTACAGAAATGTAGGAATTTTCTACGAGAATGCCGTCAACCGCATCCTCCAGGACATCGTACGAGCCTGTCGGCCCATCAAGGCCACGGTAACCGGTGAATTTGCTGCTCGTGGGGGACTGCGGAGCGTCATCGAAGCAAAATATCCGGCATAAATTGCCTACTCAACAGCCTCCACTTTTCGCCGTCGACGGGCTACTTATCCCGCTTCACCTCATCACCAGCACACCCACCGCGACTATCCCAGTAACAGTGCGGCAGCTCCCTGGGTGCTGCGCATTACCAACGTTTCTCGCTAAAACTGCCTAAAGTCCCACTCAAAATCCACCGACATCAGACAGTCAGTGTGCGGCATGGGTCGGCACAGGGTACCCGTATGTCACAACAGAGTCGCTTCCGCGCAGGAAAAGGACGCCCCTGGCAGGACTCTTCGATGTGATATCGCGAGCATTCGACATGTCGGTTCAAATCGCAGAAGCTTGCCTCATCTTTGCGCAAAATACGTGCTGAACCGTGTGGCGTGCCATGCGGCACCTTCGCAGCTCAAAACACGCGTGCGCACCGAAGCCCACATCCTCCTGGCCAAGGATGACCCAGTCAACCAGGAGGTGGCGTTCTCCGGGCTGGAGATGCTGGGATGTCGCATCACGATCGCGCCCGCTGCCTGGACTCTGGCATGGACGACTATCTCACCAAATCGTTTACCGTCGCGTAGCTCCACGCCTTCCTCACCCAGTGGTTGACGCCACAACAAGTCAGGCCGAGCAAGACCCATCCTGTCGCCTTTTGAGTCTGCCGACGACAAGGGACCGGCTTCCTCAGATGAGCCAACCGTTCCAGTAGCCATCGACAAGACTGCCTGGGTTGCGATTCTATCGCTCCAACGCCCGGGACGGCCCGACATCTTAGCCCACGTGCTGGCGACCTACTTGGATGATTCCCGCCGGCTGGTAAAGCAGATTCGCTGCGCCGTACATTCACAGGATTCTGTCGCTCTTTCTCAGGCCGCCCCCGCTTGAAGTCCTGCAGCACCAACTCGGCGCTCTGGCCGCCGCCGCCCACTGCAAAGACTTGGAGATGCTGGGTCGGCTGGGGGGTTTCGACGAGCCTTCCGACTCCTCGCCCAACTCTCCGAGGCCCATCTACAGGCCTGTTCCGCCATCACCACAAAGTTAGAGCAACACAGAGACCGCTGAGTCTCATTCGATTCCATTTCCTCCATTTGAATCCGGGCGCGGGCGACCGCATACCGCTCCAGCCAGCACACCATTTGCTTCAGTTCCTCGCTCATTTCGCCGATACCGGGCTGATGGTTCTCAACCGGAGGAGCCCCCTCATGCGACACCTTCTTGTGACGAGCAGCCTGGCGGTGCGTATTCCAGCTGCTCACTACCTACTGACCGCCACCCTCGTATTACTCTGGGTTTCACCGGCTCAGGCAGACCCATCGATGACAGATTCTGCAGTGCCCCAGGTCGATGCAGTCGAGGCATTGGATCTCACTTTGGATTTACCCTCGTCGGAGGCGCCCCCCTTGAAGGACGGCGCCACACGTGAAAGTACGCTATTCGAAGAAATTCCTTCGGTATTTGGGGCGGCAAAATACGACCAGAAGGTGAACGAGGCGCCGGCGGCGGTCATCATCATCACGGCCGACCAAATCAAGAAATACGGCTACAGGAACTTTGCGCAAATTCTCGACAGCGTACCGGGCCTGTTTACCAACAACGATCGCAATTATGGCTACCTTGGCGTTCGAGGGTTCAATCGGCCGGGCGACTATACCTCACGTGTCTTGTTGTTGGTCGACAACCACCGGCTCAATGATGCCATCTACGATCAGGGCGGAGCCGGCACGGAAATGCCCATAGACGTCGACTTAATCGATCGCGTGGAGATCATTAAGGGTCCAGGGTCTTCGCTCTACGGCACCAATGCCTTCTTCGGGGTCGTTAACGTGATCACCAAACGGGGACGCGATATTAAAGGCGCCGAAGTCTCCGGCGAAGCATCCAGCTTCAACACCTATCGAAGCCGGCTCAGTTACGGAAATAAGTTCTCAAACGGCCTGGAGATGCTCCTCTCCGGCTCCTTCTCGGATAGCGAAGGGCATCGCGAGTTGTCTTACCCGGCATTTTCATCCATCAATAATGGCATCGCGAAGGATGCGGATCGCGACAATCTCTACTATTACACCGGCAAACTTTCCTATGGGGACTTTACCCTCTTGGGCGGCCACCAGTGGCGCAAAAAAAACGTGCCGACCGCAGCCTATGGGACGGTGTTCAACGATAACCGTCTCAACACGCTTGATGAACGGTCATACGCAGATCTCAGCTATCAACACGAATTCACAAATCAGCTCAACGTGAAAGCACGGCTCTATTACGATCGATACTACTATCGGGGCCATTTCCCGTTGGATTATGCCGGCGCCGGCACTCCTCCGTTTACCATCAATAAGGATGTGGCGCAGTCCGACTGGTGGGGCGCTGAACTTACACTGACAAAAAGACTGTTCGACCGCCACAAAGTGACCATCGGAACGGAGTATCGAGATCAGTTCAAACAAAGCCAAAGCAATGCAGACATCGATCCCCCATCCACCTACCTCGACGACAAACGGCACTCCAATTTCATTGCCGCCTATTTGCAGGACGAATGGGCGATCACCGACCATCTTGTCTTGAATGCCGGGCTTCGTCACGATCAATACAGTACGTTTGGCGGCACCACGAACCCTCGGCTGGCCCTGATCTCAAACTGGGACAAGACCACCATCAAGCTCCTGTATGGACAGGCCTTTCGCGCGCCAAATGCATTCGAGCAGTTTTACGTCGCGTCGACGACAAACAAGGCGAATCCCAATGTGAAACCTGAAAAGATCAAAACGTACGAACTCGTCGTTGAGCAGTACTTGGGAGATCACTTGCGTGCCCTCGGCAGCCTCTACCAGTATGACATTTCCGGCTTGATCAGCCAGACCACTGATCCTACTGATGGGCTGCTCTTTTTTAGTAACGTCGAGGACATTACCGCCAAAGGCCTGGAGCTCACCATGGAAGGGAAATGGGCTACAGGCCTGGAAGGGCGACTCAGCTACGCCCTGCAAACGACACACAGTGAGAGTAGCGAACGGCAGCTCACCAATTCCCCTCAGCACTTGGCGAAGGTCAACCTCATTGTTCCGATGGTTGGAGACAAACTGTTCGCTGGACTCGAAGGCCGCTACACCAGTTCACGCCTGACCCTCGCCGGAAACAACGCCAGCCCTTTCTACATTCTGAACCTGTCATTGTTCAGTCAGCGAATCGTGAAGGGATGGGAGCTCTCCGGCCATATCAACAACCTCATGAATCAGAAATACGGCTATCCCGGCGCTGGCGAGCACCTGCAAGATGTCATCGATCAGGATGGCCGGACATTCTGGGTCAAGGTGAAGTACCGGTTCTAAGGGATTCGCACCACCGATGCGTCGACTCCCGCACCTCATTCCGGCAATTGGGATCGCGCTCATCCTGAGCGTGATGAGGCTCATCGCGAGTCCCGATTTCGTATCCGCCGAATCCGGCCGGATCGTGGTCCTGAACGGCCAGGACTTGAAACCGTATCACGACGTGCGCGCAGGGTTTCAACAATCGTTGGCCAAGCAGGGGCTCAATCTGCCCGTGGAAATCCATGCGCTACAAGGCAACCCCACAACGGGGCAGGATGTGTTCGCTGACATCAAGGAACACGGCGCCCGTTTAGTCGTGACCCTAGGGAGCGCCGCCACGCAGGCCGCCGTGCGCGAAGTAGGACATCTTCCGATCCTAGCCACCATGATCGTCACAGCGGATGACATCAAGCCTGCTTCGAACGCCACTGCCGTCCTGCTGGAATTTCCCCTGAACATCCAAATGCAGTGGCTTCGGCGTATCGTCCCCGCCGCCAATAGCATCGGCGTGCTGTTTAATCCCAAGGAAAATCAAACCAAAGTGAGCAATGCCTTGCGCATCGCGAAGGAAACCGGCCTGACCCTTGTGACACAGGCGGTGGATACACCTCGCTCCCTTCCCGATGCGCTCGAAAACCTCTCGCGCAATGTCGACGCGCTCTGGGGGATCTCGGATTCGGTCGTGATGACGCCTCAAACCGCCGAACCGATCTTGCTGAGTACGCTGCGAAACAAAATTCCGCTCGCGGGGTTATCGACCTCGTGGGTCAAGGCCGGCGCTCTCTACGCCCTGGATCGAGACTACGTCGATATCGGAACCCAATGCGGAGAGATTGCCGGAAAAATTCTGGGGGGGACCAGTGCCTCGTCCCTTGCCCCTGCCTTCCCGCGCAAGGTGACCTACTCCGTAAATCTGAAAACAGCCGGCGCCATGAACTTGGAACTGCCCCAGGAAGTCGTGCGCGGCGCCATGCAGGTTTTTCAATAATTGCAGCGAGGACAGAGATGACCAGGAAAAGATTCGGACTACGAGACAAGCTCAATCTCCTGAGTATCGGGCTGATTGTGCTGACGGCGATCGGCATCGCGACATTCGTCGTGCACCGGGAAATCACCACTCGCTATCAAGATCTGGTCAACACCGGCCTCGCCACCGCGGCGATGATCGCGCAAAACAGCGAATACGCCGTCTATACGGAAAACCAGGATGCCGTGCGCAGGGTGGTCAGTGGACTTCAGGCCCTGCCGGATATCGCCTATGCCGCCGTGCTCGGCAAAGAGGGGCAGGCGCTGTTGGAGGAAACCTGGGGCGCAAAGATTGCCATCCCCACGGGGTTCAGAACACGCCTGCCCGCCGTCGGAGATGTGCTATTCGGGGAGGTGGCTATTGAGTCGGGACACCCATCCTACATCGATATTTTGGTGCCCGTCGTGAGTCGACCGGTATCGGCCGCCGATTCACTGTTTATCGAGTCCAACGCAGGGGCGGCACCGGCGGCGGTCATCGGCTACATTCAGCTCGGCCTGAGTCAGGAACGGCTGCAAAAAAACCTCCAGCAATTTGTGCTGATCACCGGCTTCGTCAGCGTAGTCGTTCTGGTGGTCGGACTGTCCATGTCGTTGATCCTGACGCGGAGCATCACCAAACCTATTCTGGCATTGGTAGAAGCGGCGGGGCACATCGCGGAAGGACGACTCGATGTGGATGTCGCCGCAGGCACCCATGACGAGGTAGACCGTCTGGCTGATGCATTCAACCGCATGAC
>JBEIQG010000295.1:0-2891 GCA_040376625.1 Nitrospira sp.
CTGCGACCAACCTGTCGCCGGGCGGGCTCGCGGAGCGGTGGATGTCCTTGAGCATGGCCTGGACAGGGCCACAAGTCGCGCAGACTGAGAGGGTGTGCCGATTCCTGCCGCTGAAGAGGGTGGATCCGGACCATACGGGCGGCGTTTGACTGACCCCGCTAGGCAGTGGGCCGCTCGCCCCGGCGCAAGAACATCGTAATGGCGATGGTGAGGATCGCGCCGATAAAAGCAGCCGCCATATCCTTTTGCGCATCCCACTCGTCCCCTTGAGTCCCCAGGTACAGATTACCGAGCTCAGGACTGACGATCATCGCGACGATCGCTTCGATCACCTCGAAAAAACCGCTCTGCGCCAGAATACCGCTCACCGCCAGATAACTCGCCCATATCCCCCGCACGCCCGCGAGACGCATGAGCACTTCCCGCAAAGGATAGGCCAGAAGCGCCCCATAGGCAAAATGCACGAGACGGTCGAACGGGTTTCGACTCAGGGTCAACACATCCTTCAGCCAAAACCCGAAGGGGACTTCCGAATAGGTGTAATGGGCGCCGATGGCATGGAACAGCAGGAAGGCCAGAATCAAATAGTAAGAAGGGAGGGAAAACGCGAATCGCCGGTAGGTCAGGACGAGCACGGACACGAACGCAACCGCGAGGAGATTTTCCAGAAACCAATCTTGACGATCCACCGGCGCAATGGCCAGCCAGGTCCAGAACAGCCCATAAGCCAGGAGAAGTCCCGTCGCAATAAGGCGATGGTTCGATCTCGTTCCGCTCTGGTTCCGCGCGCTCACACCCATGTCATGCCGTCTACTCGGAAAGCGCCGCTTCGGATTCCAGCGCAGAATCCGCTCCTCGCAGGGCCCGCACCACCAGCAGCAGTGTCATGCACAACAATGAGCCATAGAGTGCGGCCGCCATGTCCTTCTGCGCATCCCAGATGTCCCCCTGAGAACCCAAATAGGTGACGCCCAGTTCAGGGTGCACGGCGCGAGCCACCCACGATTCAATGATTTCCCAGAGTCCGCTCAGTCCAAGGACCGTCATCACGGGAAGGTAGTACACCACCCAGCCCTGGATGCTCGCGCTCAGCCGAAACAACTCTTCCATCGGATAGGCCAGCAGGAACCCGAAGCTGAAGTGCACGATCCGGTCGAAGTGATTCCGCCCGAGATGCAACACCTGGTCCATCCACACACCGATCGGTACCTCGGCATAGGTGTAATGCACACCGATCGTATGGAGCGTGAGAAACGCCGTTATGAGCGCATGGGAGGTATGGGACAAGGGAAGGTACCGATGGGTCACAATCAACAGGACGACGAACAGCGCCGGCAGAATGCTCGCCAGCAACCAGAATTGCGGATCCACGGGCGCCTGCGCCATCCAGACGGACACAGCCAGATACCACAGGAGCAGCCCGATAGAAACCAGTTTGTTACAACCCACCTCCATGTCTCCCGGTTACTGTTGTGAATCGTGGGCGCTTTCCGCCTCCGGCGCCACGGAGCAGACTCTTTCACTCTACTGGATGACTCCCCTTCCTGCAACCGCGCTGCCCGGCCGTGAGCCCATCGGGCGCGATCCCCGGGCATCGATCTCGCTGCGACAACGTTTGTATCCCGGCTTGCCCCTGGAGCGGTCCCATCCTTACAGGGACACACCGACGCGCAGACGGTGCTCACACGGCATGAAGAGTAACTCCCCTGCAGACGTGATCGCTCTGCCGCAAAGGGCTACGTTCACTCGGTCCAAGACCAAGGGAAGCTCACGGATAATACATCCCGGCACGGACACAACTGATGCACTTCGATTCCGTTCAATGGCCATGCTGCTAACGCCATCCCGATTGTGAAAGTGTTTCACCCGGAGGCGAAGGTCACCCACGAGGCAGCGATCGGATGCGTGGATAAGAAGGAATTGGAAACGCTGATGGCCGCGGGCTAAATCCGGAGCAGGCTGCCGAACTGATCGTGAGTGGAATGCTTCGTTAGACGGAGTCCTGCGCGACTCACCGGACCAGCAGGGTCATGCGGACGTCTTCGCGACAGGATGGGGATCCTGGATGACGGCTCCGCATTCGAGGCATCGATAGAGAGGACGTTCTGTTTCATCCTCGCAGCGAATACGATCGATGAGTCGCATGTGGAGGCAGGTGAGCTTCCGTGTCGTGGTGGGCTCGAGTTGAGGACCATGCATAGTGACCTCCCCGAATCGCAGCGGACAGGAGCGATCTATTTGCGAGCAAATTTAGCTTAACCCTAGCAGATTCATAAACACTTCACACTAAGAATTTGCTCGAGCAGATGAGGAAACGATTCCGACACAACCATTGGGGCCTCTCCGGTCAAAGCCGCTACATATGGGCTCACCGTACGACAAGGATCGCCTTTGAGCCGGATTCGAACCGCCGCATACGTAGTTCAACCCGAGTAGGTTGAGCCGCTGGGACGAAGATTGTCCAAGTGCTGTCCGCTAGGCAATGCCGGCAGGACAGCTGCTTAGAACAAGCGGCGGCTCCAGGATGGCCACCGCATCAGGCGGGACTGAAGAAAAGTATCTGGCGGCTTCAGAAAGAGTGGCACACACGATGCCGTCCTTCAATGCGAGGCCAAGAAACGCGTAGGCAACTTTGCTTGAGATCGCGCGGGCAGCGGCCAGGCAGTGTGTTCGCATTCGGCCGACGCGTAGGACCCGAGTGGAAAATCCCGACGAAATGTACCGGCCCAGGAGTTCGACAGGAGAATGCAGCGCGCGGGCGTTCAGCCCCCCACCACAGTGACGCAGACCTCCCGTTCGCGCGGGCCGTCCAGTTCAACCAACATCACCGATTGCCAAGTCCCCAGAATCAGCTGGCCGTCCGACACTGGAATCATCAGTGATGGACCCAG
>JBEIQG010000082.1:0-14082 GCA_040376625.1 Nitrospira sp.
CGGAGAAAGACGAACACCACCAGAATCACGAGCGCGACGGAAATGACGAGCGTCCGTTCGACGTCGTGCAGCGATGCGCGGATCACGGGGGTCCGGTCCATCACGATCGACAGCGACATGCTGCCCGGCAGCGACGCTTCCAATTGAGGCAATCGCGCACGGAGCCGGTCCACCGTTTCGATGATGTTGGCGCCGGCCTGCCGGTAAATGATCACCAGGACCGCCGGGGTCCCGTTTGCCACCCCCATGGTCCTGAGATCTTCGACGGATGTTTCCACCGAAGCCACGTCGGACAGCTGCACCGCGCGCCCGTTTCGATAGGCCACGATCAACGGCAGGTACTCCTCCGCCTGGTGGAGTTGATCATTCGTGCGGATTTCCCAGGTGCGCTCGTCGCCGCTAAGTTGTCCTTTCGGACGATTCACATTCGTACTGGTCAGGACCTGACGCACCTCTCCCAGTCCGATGCCGTATTTATTCAACGCAGTGGGATTGAGATCCACTCGGACCGCCGGCAGCGACCCGCCCCCTACGGCGACCTGCCCCACGCCTTCGACCTGCGACAGCTTCTGCTGCAGGATGCTCGAAGCCGCATCGTACATCTGCCCGCGGCTCACGAGTTCGGAGGTCAACGCGAGAATCAGGATGGGGCCATCCGACGGATTCACCTTGCGATAACTCGGCGCGATCGGCAGATTCGGCGGCAGATCGGCTCGAGCGGCATTGATCGCCGCCTGCACGTCCCGCGCGGCGCCGTTGATATCCCGGTTGAGCTCGAACTGCAGCGTCACGTTCGTCCCGCCGATCGTGCTGGAAGAGGTCATCTCCGTCACGCCGGCAATGCGGGTAAACTGGCGCTCCAACGGAGCGGCGACGGACGAGGCCATCGTCTCAGGGCTCGCCCCCGGCAGCGACGCCGACACATTGATGGTGGGAAATTCCACTTGCGGAAGAGAGGCCACGGGCAGGAACTGAAAGGCCACGATTCCGACCAGCGTCGCACCGATGGTGAGCAACGTCGTGGCGACCGGCCTTCGCACGAAAGGAGCCGACAGGTTCATCGTTGACCTACCGGAACCGCCTCAGCCGCCGGCACCCGCCCGCGGTCACGCCGAAACCGGGCCGCCAATCGGTCCAGGGCAAGGTACACGACCGGCGTCGTATAAAGAGTGAGCAACTGGCTCACCACCAATCCACCGACGATGGCGATGCCGAGGGGACGCCGCAACTCCGATCCGACACCCGAGCCCATTGCCAATGGCAAAGCCCCGAACAGGGCCGCCAGGGTCGTCATCATGATCGGTCGAAAGCGTAGGAGTCCGGCTTCGTAAATGGCCTGTTCCGGCGGCTTGCCCTCATTGCGCTCCGCCTCCAGGGCGAAATCGATCATCATGATGGCATTCTTCTTTACAATGCCGATCAGCAGAATGATCCCGATCAGCGCAATGACGCTGAACTCCATGCGGAACAGCATCAGGGCCAGCAGTGCGCCAACTCCCGCCGAGGGTAACGTGGAGAGGATCGTGAGCGGATGAATATAACTCTCGTATAAAATCCCGAGCACGATATACACCGTAATCAGCGCGGCCAGGATCAGCAGGGGTTCATGTTCCAAGGAGCTTTGAAAGGCTTGCGCGGCGCCCTGGAAGCTTCCGCGGATGCTGGGAGGGAGCGCCAGCTCCTGCGTCACCTGCCGGATGGCCGCCACCGCTTCACCCAAGGACCCTCCCGGTGCAAGATTGAACGAGATCGTCACCGCAGGAAACTGGCCCTGCCGGCTGATGACCAACGGCACCATGGTCTCGGTAACCCTCGTGAAAACGTTCAACGGCACGGACCCGCCGGTGCCGCGCACCTCCAGCTGCTGCAACGCCTCGGGCCCCTTTTGAAATTCCGGCATCACCTCCAGAATGACGCGGTACTGATTCAGCTGCGTGAACATGGTGGAAACCTGCCGCTGACCGAACGCATCGTAGAGTGTGTCGGTAATAAGCTGCGGCGTGATGCCCATGCGTGAAGCGGTGTTGCGGTCGATCTCCACCAGGGACGCCAAACCCTGGGTCAATTGATCGCTGCTGACATCCCGCAGCTCCGGGCGTACTTGCAGGCTCTCCAGCAGCTTCGGCGCCCAGCGATTCAGTTCCCCGGGATCGGCGTCTTCCAGCGTATATTGAAACTGGGTGCGGCTGACACGATCCTCTACGGTGAGGTCCTGCACGGGTTGCATATGCAAGGTGATCCCATCGACGTCCGCCACGCGTGCCTGGATCCTCCGGATGATCTCGCCCGCCCCGGCCATCCGATCCCCCAAGGGCTTCAGATTGATATAAATCCGTCCGCTGTTAAGGGTGCTGTTCGTGCCGTCGACCCCGATGAACGAGGACAGGCTTTCCACGGCCGGCTCTTCGAGAATCACGCGCGCCAGCGCCTGTTGCCGCTCTCCCATGCTGCCGAAAGACACCGCTTGCGGCCCTTCCGTGATCCCGAGAATGACTCCGGTGTCCTGAAGCGGAAAGAAGCCCTTGGGAATAAGCAGGAAGAGCAGCAGGGTAAGAATCAGGGTTCCTGCCGTCACGATCAGCGTGGCACGCTGACGACGCAGCACCCACTGCAGACTGTTCCCATATCCAGCAATGATGCGCTCCAACACCCGTTGCGATGCTTGCGAGAACCGCCCCGGCTGTTCGTCGCGCCGCTCGCGCAGCAGCCGGGCGCACATCATAGGCGTCAGGGTCAACGACACGACCGCGGAGATGAGAATGGTGATGCTCAGCGTGACGGCAAATTCACGGAACAGGCGCCCGACCACGTCGCCCATGAACAGCAGGGGAATGAGCACGGCAATCAGCGAGACCGTCAGGGACAGAATGGTAAAAGCGATCTGTTTCGACCCTTTGAGCGCGGCCTGAAGCGGCGACTCCCCCTGCTCGATGTAGCGCGCAATATTCTCGATCATCACGATCGCATCGTCCACCACAAAGCCGGTCGAAATCGTCAACGCCATCAGCGTCAGGTTGTTCAAGCTGAAACCCATCAGGTACATGACACCGAATGTCCCGACGAGTGACAGCGGCACCGCCACGGCCGGGATCACGGTTGCGGATAACGTCCGCAGAAACAGGAAGATCACCAGGATGACAAGCGCCACCGCCAGCACCAATTCGAACTGCACATCACGAACGGTCGCGCGGATCGAGGTGGTGCGGTCGGTCAACACGGAGACCTGCACGGAAGAAGGCAAGGTCCCTTGCAACTGAGGCAGGAGCCGTTTAACCCGGTCGACGACTTCGATGACGTTCGTCCCCGGCTGGCGCTGGATATTGACGATCACGGCGGGCGTCTCATTCATCCATGCCGCCTGTTTGGTGTTCTCGACATCGTCGAGCACCTCGGCGACCTCGGACAACCGCACCGGAGCCCCGTTGCGATAGGCGACGATCAACGCTTTGTAATCCTTGCCGGCAAACAATTGGTCGGTGGCGTTGATGATGGACGCCCGTCGCGGCCCGTCGAATCCGCCTTTGGCCTGATTCACATTGGCGGCCGCCACTACCGTTCGAAGGTCTTCCAACGTCAATCCATAGGCGGCCAAGGCGCGGGGATTGGCCTGAATGCGCACGGCGGGCCGCTGTCCGCCGCTGATGCTCACCAGTCCCACGCCGGACAATTGCGAAATCTTCTGCGCGAACCGGGTTTCCGCGAAATCACGCACTTGGGGAAGCGGCAACGTGGGGGAGGTCAAGGCCAGGGTGAGAATCGGCGCGTCGGCCGGGTTGACCTTGCTATAGACCGGAGGAGCCGGCAGATCGCGCGGCAGGAAAGTCGCGGCCGCGTTCATCGCCGCCTGCACTTCCTGCTCGGCCACGTCCAGATCGATATCGAGGCTGAATTGCAAGGTGACGACCGAACTGCCGCCTGAGCTCGTGGAGGTCATCTGGTTCAGCCCCGGCATTTGCCCGAACTGCCGTTCCAGCGGCGCCGTGATCGACGAGGTCATGACATCCGGTCCGGCGCCCGGATAAAACGTCATCACCTGGATGGTCGGATAATCGACTTGTGGAAGGGCGGAGACAGGCAACTGGCGGTAGGCCAGCGCACCGGCCAACAGAATGGCGATCATCGTCAGGACCGTCGCCACAGGCCGGACGATGAACAGCCGCGACGGGTTCACGTCCGGTTCCCTCGTGTGCGGCTCTCACTCCCGGGCACCGGCACCTCCTGACTGGCCGGGACCGCTCCGGCTGCCGGTCGCAGTTCGACCTTGCTGCCCTCGCGCAATTTTTCGGTCCCATCCACGACCACCAGCTCGCCTGAGGCCAGTCCCGCGTCGATAGCGGCTTCTTCTCCCTGCGCGACACCCACCGTCACAGCTCGCACGCCGACAGTTTGCTCCGCCTCGTTCACCACGTAGACGAACGTCCCCTTCGGGCCGCGCTGAACGGCGGCGGACGGCACCACCGTGACGCCCTCCTTGATATCCAGGAGCAATCGGGCATTCACAAACTGATTGGGAAACAACGCGCTATCGTCGTTGGGAAACACCGCCTTGAGGCGGACGGTGCCGGTGGTCGGATCGATCTGATTATCCACGGTAAGCAGGGTTCCCGTGGCGAGCTTTCGCTTTTGCTCCCGATCGAATGCCTCGACGACCAGTTGCTTTCCTGCCTTGAGCCGTTCGAACACCGCAGGCAAATGGTCCTCCGCCAGGGCGAACACAACCGTGATGGGCTGCAGTTGCGTGATGACCAACAACCCGTTCGGATCGTTGGCATGGACGATATTGCCGGCATCCACCAGGCGCAACCCCACCCGCCCGTTGATCGGCGCGGTGATGCTGGAATAGGTCAATTGCAGCTTGGCATTGTCGATCTGGCCTTGATCGGCCTTGACGATGCCTTCGTACTGCCGCACCAGCGCTTCCTGAGTGTCGAGCTGCTGCTTGGGAATGAAATTTTGTTTATAGAGGTCCCGGTAGCGCTCCAGATCCAGCTGCGCATTTTTCATCTGCGCCTGATCGCGCGCCATTTGCCCTTCCGCCTGAATCAGCTGCACCTCGAACGGCCGCGGATCGATCTTCGCCAGCAATTCACCACTGTGTACGAGTTGCCCTTCCTTGAAGAGCACCCGCATCAACTGGCCGTCCACCCGGCTCTTCACCGTAACGGTGTTCGTCGGGATCACAGAACCCAGACCGTTCAGGTAGATATTGATTGCACTGGTTTTGGCTGCCACCGCCACGACCGGCGTGCTCCGGGCCGCCATGGCGGGCCGCTTCTCAGCCTGGCGTGGCTGCGCCTCGCCGGATCGGGTCATCAACGCATACGCTCCGACCGCCAGCAGGCAGGCCGCGCACAGCCCGATCATCCATCGCTTCACCAGGGTTGCAAATCGCACGGATTCAGCCATCGCCTAATCCTTCCGTCCCTCGGTGACCTTCACCTGCTGCGTCACAGGCCACCGCCCCCACTCGCGAGCGGCCAGGTCATCGTTGTATCGTCGTGCACAGGAATGAGGACTCTTCATGTGAGACGCCTCTTTCCGGCCGATCCCTCCACGCTATCATACCCTATCTGCCCACAGGACCACAGATATCGGACCTCGACGCTTTGGCCGGCAAAGACCCTGAGGCCAGGTGTCCACGCATATGAACGGGTGATGCCGGCTCATGGTAGGCCCTCCATACCGGGAGGCCGATTCCAGGCGACGCTGTGACGAGGACCGCAGGTTACAGGAAACCAGCGAATGCGTTCATGACCGCCAATGTTCATCCACGACGGCCCGCACCTGATCGGTCAGCGCCTTGGCCGCCCCGCTCTTATAGCCTCCTTTTTTCCATAAGAGCCCGATGCCTCGGCGAGGAGTGGGGTTCTTCAGCGTGATGGCCCGAAGCGTCCGGTGACGCCCCAGCCCGAGAGACAGTTGCGGCAGGACCGTGGCGAGGTGGCTCCTGCGAACGGTTGCCAGAATCCCCTCGATGGAATTCATTTCCACGATAATCTTCGGCCGGATACCTGCCCGCTCGAAACTCGCGTCCAACAAGCGGCGCGCGCAGAACATATCCGGCAGCAGAATCAACGACTCCTTCGCCAGGGCGGACAGGGACAGGTACCGGCGCTTGGCCAACCGGTGCCTGTGGGAGGCGATCAATACAAAGTCTTCTTCAAACAACGGCTGACTCTCGATGCGGTCCGACGCCACCGGCACAAACCCGATGCCGACTTCCAGCGATCCGCTCTGAACGCCGGACTCGATGTCCGGACCCGACAGTTCGTCAAGCTTGAGCGACACCAGGGGATGCAACGTCGAGAAGCGGCCCACGATCTCCGGTATCAAATACGCGTTCACGGTTTGGACCACGCCCACCGTGAGGGTCCCCCGCTGCAGTCCCTCTTCCTCGGCGATCGCCGCTTGCGCCAGTTCCATCTCCCGCAAAGCCCGACGAGCATGCTCGCGAAAAATCGATCCGGCCCGCGTCAATTGAACCGATCGTCCCACACGATCGAACAGCGGCACGCCCACTTCCTGCTCCAGCTGCTTGATCTGCGCGGACAAGGCCGGCTGGGAAACCGGCAGCCTTTCCGCGGCCTTGGTGAAATGCAGCGCATCGGCCACGGCGAGAAAATACCGCAGATGGCGAAATTCCATGCCGCGTTTTATCATAAATGGAAGTGATGATACTAATCAGAACAAACGCTTTGACGCCCCCCCGCCCCGAACACTAAGTTGACGACGGCCGGGGAACGGGCCTCGAGCCGGAGGGGACAGGGCCGTGCAACAAACAACCGGGCTCATACAATCGATCCAGGTGGGGCTACCGTCCAGTGAGCACAGCGAAGGTGCTGACGATCCGGACCCGAAGCCCTGGACGACCGGCATCTTCAAGCGCGCTGCGCCAGGCCCGATCCGGCTTGGCCGGCACAATCTGGCAGGGGATGGACAGGCGGATCTCGTTCATCACGGAGGCGTCGACAAGGCGGTCTGTGCCTATCCGTCGGAACACTGGTTGTATTGGCGCGGGATCCTGCCGCCTCGTCGCCTGGTCGGCGGCGCGTTCGGCGAGAATTTCACGGTGGAGGGACTCACCGAAGCCGATGTCTGTATCGGTGATGTCTTTTCAGTCGGCTCTGCCGTGGTACAGGTTTCTCAACCCAGGCAGCCCTGTTGGAAACTCGCCCGTCGCTGGCAGATCAAAGATCTGGCGGTACAAATCGAACGCACCGGCTTCACAGGCTGGTATTTCCGGGTCGTCCAGGAAGGCACGGTGGAACCGGGCGCGCGTCTGCAGCTCATGGAACGACCTTTCCCTGAATGGACGGTCGCGACCGCCAACCGGATCATGCACCATGAGCGGAACAATCTGGCCGCCGCCGAACACTTGAGTCTCTGCCGATTCCTTTCCGCAAGCTGGCAAGAGAGCTTGCGGAAACAATGCCGCAGCCAGGCGGGGCCTGACCCGCAGCATCGACGATTCGGCTCTACCCATTCTTCGTCATCATCATTCTGAGGAGGTTTCCATGAAGCGTGTGTTTTTCTCCGCCTGTGCACTGACCATCGGCGCCACCCTCGCCCTGAGTTCCTGGTGTGCCGCTGAAAATACGCCCAGCATCAGTATCCTTTCCCCGCGCAATGGAGAGACGGTCTCGGAGACCTTCGACATCAAATATGAAATCCTGAATGCGCCGGACGGCAATCACGCGCACGTCTACCTCGACGGCACGTATCAGAAGGGCTTCAAGGGGAGGTTTAGCAGCGTGGCCAAGGGGGAGCATACAATCACGGTCAAGATCGCCGACCACGATCATAAGGACGCCGGGACCGCAACGGATAGCATTACCGTGAAGGTGGGAGAGTAGGACCGGGGCGTCGCGAGAAAAGCTGATCGGGGAGGCCGCAACGATGCCGCCTCCCCGCCACTGACGTACTGACTACCGCCCCCCCTGCGTCGAGGCACGTGTCGAGCTGCCTTGTAGATCCATATCCAGCAAGACGGGACCATTCGGATTCTTCGCATCGAGCTGGATCGGCATCCGGTCCGCCACCAGCTTGACCAGCGGCACCGCAACAATGTGCGGGGCCTTGTCCGACGGATTCGAATAGAGGGCGATCCGGACGTTTTTGGGGCGCTGACGCGGCGCCACCAGGGTCCTGAGGTATGCGCCCATGAATCCGACCAACATCCCGCTCCCATCGGCAAGCTTGTGAATCTCATAGGCGTTCGCGGCGGGCGCCACACGATCGACGGCGAGGTCCGGACTCTGGGTTACTAAGGCCAATCCCAGCAGCTTCGGCACGATGAATCCGAAGGTCCCGGTCGGCGCTTGCGAAAACATCACTTGCGCGGTCGACGCACCGAGTTCGGCCACCCCGTTCTTGGCCCGCATCTGGCGTCGCAACTCCGCCTCATTGCCGAGGCCCTCGATGATCACCGCTGCCGGCGCGGCTTTCTGCACCGGCAACACCTCGGTCTTACCGCCACCACGGGCGGCATTGAGAGGAGAAGGGGCCAGACCGATGCACAGCAGGCCGACCAGGCCGGAGGCCAGCAGGTGACGGAGCGGGATGCGGAGAGTCGATCGGTCGATGAAGTGAAACATGGATGCTGGTCCTCCTGATCAAGCGATGTGTGTGGGTTCGCAGGATTCTAAGAAGCTACCGGTGGAAAATCAAACAGGAAGGACGTGAACCGGGCAGACCTGGCGAGCGGCAACGGGATCCTCCCCCTCGCCAGACCTTACCTCACGGGTAAAAACTGATCCGTCGTCCGGCTATCGCCTCCGCCACAGAGGTGAGAATCTGCTCCTGTTCCGCCGGTTTCTCCAGACACTCCACCACACCTTGCTTGCGCAGCGAACAGGCCAGCTGCTCATCGAGATACCCCGTCAACACGATGACCGGGAGGGAAGGATATTGGGCACGGAAATAGGCAATGGCCTCGACCCCGTTGATACGCGGCATCCGGATATCGCAAATGATGACATCGACCATCAACGGATTGTCGCCGCTGTTCAAAACCTCCACCGCCCTGCCCCCGTCCTCCGCCTCCTCGACGTGGTATCCCGCCTGAACCAGCGTCATGCGTAGCAGGCTGCGAATCGAGGCTTCATCGTCCACCACCAGCACCCGCCCTAGACAGACCTTCTCATCTGCGACCAATCCGAACGGCCATGCCATTCCCATCGTGACCTCCCCTCGCCCTTCGCAGCAGGTTTCCTCCACACCATTCAATCGTGAAAGGAATGCAAGGAGAACGCCTGCAGCGCAAGCCCGACAAGGTCACGCCAAATCGCCTGGTTCACCATGGATGAATGGCCAGGCATCCGGGGATCGACGAGCGTGGGTGGTGGAAGCCCACCACCAGCGGTGCAAAAGCACCATCATTCCGTGGAGATGATGCTGCGGGCGCAAGAGGCTGCTCTCACGATCCGTCGTTCGTGAAAGGTCACTGGTCTAGCATCATGAGGGATACGGTTCACCTGTTCCGCTTCAGGGCCACACTCGACTCACGTTCGAGTAACATCCGTTTGCGTTGCACCCCCCAGCGATAGCCCGAAAGGCCACCATCATTCCGCACGACTCGATGACAGGGAATGGCGACCGCCAATGGATTCGCCCCGCAAGCCCGCCCGACCGCTCGCACGGATTTCGGTGACCCGATGCAGCTCGCGATCTCGGCATAGGTCGCCGTCGAGCCCGCGGGAATCCGTTGCAAGGACTGCCACACCAGCTGCTGAAACGCCGTGCCCCGGATATCGAGCGGAAGGTTCAACCCTCGCCCCGGAGCTTCGACAGAACCCACCACGGTGGAGACCAGGCCCTCAAATGCGGCATCCCCAGCAATGAGGTTCGCCCGGGGAAACCGGGCCTGAAGATCCCGCGTCAACGCATCCGGATCATCGCCCAGCAGAATGGCACAGACCCCGCGCGCACTTTTTGCCACCAGGATCGCCCCCAATGAACAGTCTCCCACAGCAAACCGGATCTCGGTCTGTGCACCTCCGGCCCGGAATCGTGACGGGGTCATACCCAGGAGGGCATTCGAGGCTTCATAGAATCGTCCGGACGAATTGAATCCAGCCTGGTAGAGCGCCTCCGTCACCGGACGATCACCCGCTAATTCAAACCGTACCCTTGTCGCGCGGTGCGCAACGGCATATCCCCGCGGCGTCAGGCCCGTGACGGAGGTAAAGACCCGATGAAAATGGGACGGGCTCATCTTCGCGCGTTGCGCCAACTCGTCGAGAGACGGCAGGTGCTCGGCCTGCTCGATATACCGGCAGATGGCGACCACCGTTGCCGCCTGCCGATCAACCGACGAGGGCTGATCAGGCCGGCAACGTTTGCACGGGCGAAACCCGGCCTGCTCGGCATCCGCGCCGGTCGCATGAAACCGGACATTCTCCCGCAGAGGCCGCCGCGCCGCACAGGAGGGTCGGCAATACACGCCTGTCGTCCTGACCGAGTAGTAGAAGGTACCGTCCGCGGCAGGATCGCGGGCCAGGATGGCCGCCCAACGCGGGTCCTGCCTGATGGTCCGGTTGATCCGCCTTGTAGTCGACGCCGAAACAGTCATAGGCGCTCCCTTCACCGTGACATAAGTCACTGCAGCCTAGCAGACGGAAGCCGACGCGACACTCCGGATGTTGCTCTGGAATTCGAGCAAAACCTCACTGCAGCTATTTGGTCTCGACCGCCGTGCCGTACACCTGCGTGCAGGCTCGCGAGAACAGAATGAAGTACTGGAAATAGCCGTCGGCCGTCACTTCGACCAGTGCATCCGCCAAAGGTTTCGTGCGAAGTGCATCCTCAACCGCATTTCTCATTTCATTGCCACCCGTCACCGGAATGAGGCCCAGCAGGTGATAGACACAATCCTGCCCGCGCACCTTACCCAGTTCGATATATCCGCCAGGAGCCAGCGGCTTGGTGGAAGGGGCGATGCCACCGGGATGGTGCATGCAGCCGGTGGTGAACGCAGCCGCCAACAACACCGTAATAGTCCAGCCCTTGAGTTGCCACCGCGTCGAATGTCGTCTTGTCATCACGTGTCATTCCTTTCGTGTGCGTGGCCGCCACTGGCCACGCCCTGTGATACCCACGTAGGGAGCACCTTGGTCTTGATTGTCTCTGAAGATTCGGTACTGGGAGTTACCGGGCAGAGCGAACTGCTAGATTGAATCGCCATCTTGCACGTCTGCCGGAACATCCTCAACCCTAAAAATACCGTCTCCGGCAACTGACTCAATGTGCGACAGATTAACTTCGGCGGCTGAGACGACCGGCGAATCCAAGATGCGAAAAGAACCTACGCTTCAGGTATGACGACAGATGCCGGATGGAAGGAATCACGACACTGGCGGACTGTTTCCACATTCTACGGGATGGGACATTTGCCGAGGGGTGGAAGCTTGAAGGAGGGCATCGAGGCCGATTCACGCGGCTTCGATGCCCGCAGGAATGCAAGGCAAGAAGCCTCACTTATTGTGCAAATCCTCCGGGGACCGCCACGTCAGTCACCATCCGTTCATCATCGATCATCAAGATGACCGCCGATCCTTTAGAGAGCCCTTTGAAGTGGGGTTCCACCAAGGGACGCACCTTATAGGTTTCCTCGCCTCCGCTTTCAGTGGTGATGCTAATCGCCCCATCCTGCAATGCCGACGACAATACCCCCGGAGTGCGTGCGAATGCGTTTTTCAGCGGCGACCGATCTTGCGCGGCCACGGTGGCCTTGCGGGCGGCTGCCCGGTTCACATAGGTGACGTCAGCGATGTGAGACGCCTCGTCGACGAGAAAGAGTGCCTCCACCCCTACCGGCACACCCGCCACTTTGGCGCGAGCGAGCGGCGTGATCATGTACGATTCCTCGCTGCTCCCGGTGATCTTGATCACGGCCTTCTCTTGACCGGTCGTCAACGGCTGGGCCAATCGCCCGCGCAGGATCTTATGGCGGTATGCCTCGCCTGCCAAATGCGCATCGACGACTTGATTCTGGGCATTGAGCGTAACTACCACTTCATCTCCCACCTTAAAGGGAGAGAGTCCTTTTTGTTCACGATATTTCGCGGATAGATGCCGCGGTTGCAGATCACCCGTGTCGATCTTGATCTGGTCGCTGCGAATCTCCTCAACGAGGCCCACCACCTCTCTCGTACCCGGGAAATGCGCATTCGTCTCCGACTGTGGCAGCGCCGTCGCATGGTGCCCGGAAGACTGGCCCATGCGGGACATATTCGTATGAGCGTCGTTGCGAGCGCATGATACACACGTCAACACCGCAGCTCCTACCAGGATCGCCAGTTCCACACTTCGCCGACGCGTCGACACAACGGCGACGGTGGCGTCCCTGTTGGGAGCCCAATCGCGCCTCGTCGAATAACCATCCCTGCATTTCATGCTTATCCTCCCCTGAGGTTATGACACTTCTTTGCACAGACTTGATCGGCCGCGTGCGTCTTTTACATTCAGCCTGACGACGCCTTCCCTGAGCCCCCTGCCCGATCAGCTCTTGCGCAGCAAGCTGCGTCCATTTCGGCCATAGAGGCTGCAAACAAGATAGCCCACCGCGCCTAACGCCATCGCCCCTAGCCCGAGACGTCTCTGGTTCATCCAAAACTGGAGACTGAAATCCCTCGCTCCCTCGTCGAAGCGGCCATGCGCACCGTAGTCGCCGGGCAAAGGTTCAAAGAGATTGTTCGGCCGATCGCTCGAAACTGGTTCAGTCGTTTGTTGAGCGTCATATCCATTCCACGCCAGGTAGTGATCCAACAGACCTGGAATGAATTTGTCTCCCACGATTGCTTTCACCGTCGGCAGCCCCACGCACACCTCACGCCGGCGATGGCGTGAGGCCCACACAATCGCCCGTGCGATGACCTCCGGTTGGTAAATCGGGGGGACCGGTTGAGGGTGACAGGGCATCCGCGATTTGATCCAACTGAATTGCGGGGTGTTGACCGCCGGCAATTGAACGGCGGTGATGTGGACCCGGCTGCGGTCGTGAATGAGTTCTGAGCGAAGGGATTCGACGAACCCCTGCACCGCATGTTTCGCCCCGCAATAGGCAGACTGGAGGGGGATCGACCGGTAGGCCAAGGCAGATCCCACCTGCACGACGACGCCGCGGTCACGAGGGACCATGCGTCGGAGCGCAGCCAGCGTCCCATGGACATATCCCAGGTAGGTCACCTCCGTCACGCGCTTGAATTCTGCGGCGGTCATGCGAAGGGCCGGCGACAGGACGGACACCATGGCATTGTTGACCCACACGTCGATGGGACCGAATCGTTCCTCGACCGCCGCAGCGGCCGCCTCGACTCGCTCGTGATCCGCCACATCGGTCGGCAATACCAAGGCCCTGCCACCGATCGCCTCGACTTCCCGCCGGGCCGCTTCAAGCCCATCACGGCCTCTCGCCAGCAATCCGATCCACGCACCCTGCTTCGCATATTCTCGTACCGTCGCTCGACCGACCCCGGCCGAGGCCCCGGTAATCACGACAACGACCGGCGGGCGGGCTCTGTTCTCGGGTTTCACGCTCTCCTCCATTCGCCTTGGCCCTCATACCCACATATTTCAGCTCGCGCCACCCATCAGACCGGAACTCCTTCCGCTCTCACCCCACGATAGACCGGGTCATGCCGGCTTCTTGGGCGGCACCTTCTTGCCTTTTTTCCGAGCCTCAGAGAGGCCGATCGCAATGGCTTGTTTGCGGCTTTTGACCTTTTTGCCGCTGCCGCTCTTGAGCGTCCCTTTCTTGCGTTTATGCATGGCTTTTTTGACCGTGTCTTGAGCCGCTTTGCTGTATTTTCTTGGCATCCCCGGCCTCCCAGTCAACAAACGTTAGGACAAGCGCACAGCTCAGAAACAGATGAGGCGCTAGCGGCTCGACCGGGACGGGTCCGATACCGCCTGCACCACTTCACCGGACGTGCTTGTATCCAGCCCGTCGACGGCGAGATCCCCGAGGGATACGATTCCGACTAATTGCTGGTTTCGGGAAAGAACGGGGATTCGCCGAATCTGTTTCTCCGCCATGATCTCCGCCGCGACTTCAGCATCCTGATCCTCGAAACAATAGACGAG
>JBEIQG010000154.1:0-8922 GCA_040376625.1 Nitrospira sp.
CCAAGCCGAAAACCGAGGCCGAGATTGAAGCCTACATCGATGCCCATCCCCTGATCCGTCACCATGGAATCGGCCGGCAGCACATGGATTTGATCCGTGCCCATCAGAAAGTTGAGGCGGGTCATCGACAGGATGCCTACACGATGGTCGTCAATTATGCCGAGTCAAGAAGACAACAAAATGCCGTGTTAGCCTGCGTCGGAAAAGGCCTCGCCTTGTGGACCGCCTACCGCGACAGCGTTGCTAAGGCCTGTAAGCTGAAGAAAGCCTAGCCTGGATGGAACTGACACGTTTACTGCTGATTGCGCTCTGCGTGCTGAAGATCATCGGCCATCAACCATCGGCCCTCAGCAGTCCTCTGCCGGAGGACATGGTCCTCATTCCGGCTGGTGAGTTTCGAATGGGGGCGACCGAGGAGAGCGGCGGGCTTCCGGATGAACGTCCGTTACGGCTCATCTATCTCAGTGCATTCTGGATCGACCGGTATGAGGTCACCAACGCAGTCTATCAGGCGTTCGTGCAAGCCACCGGATACCAGGCACCTGCCAACTCTGCTCCGGCATTGACGTTATGGGAGCACAATGCGCCTCTGCCCGGCATCGAACAACATCCCGTCGTCAACGTCAGCTGGCTTGATGCCGTCGCCTTCTGTCGCTGGGCGAACAAACGCCTCCCGACTGAAGCGGAATGGGAAAAGGCGGCGCGCGGAACAGACGGGCGAACCTACCCCTGGGGCAACGAATGGAATTTCGAGCACGGCAACAGCGCGAGCTACTGGGCAGGTCAGACGGTCCAGTTCGCCGACAGCACGGAATGGGATGCATTCTGGGTCAAGGGCATCGGCGCAGCCATCTCCAAAGAAAAGGGCCTGAGAGGTGAAATCCTGACCCTGCCGGTGGGCAGCTTCCCGGGCGGCGCCAGCCCCTACGGGGTGCTGGACATGGCAGGGAATGCCGCCGAATGGGTGCAGGACTGGTATAACCCCAACGACTATCGCACGGCGACGCTCACCAACCCTCAGGGGCCCGAACGCGGGGCTATCAAGGCCATGCGCGGAGGATCCTGGCTCAAACCGGCGATCAGCCTGCGCACGACCGACCGCGACTGGGGAACGATGGACAGCCGGCCGTCCGGAACCGGCTTCCGCTGTGCCCGGGACGCCTACTGACCGGAGCCCCCCGTCGCCGCTTCAAAGCCTCATGCTGAGTGCTCTGCTTCCTTGTTCTGCCTGTTCAAATTTCAGGAGATCCTAGGTGCCCTACACAATCGCCGCTATACTGCAGATGGGCGCGACGTACCATCCGCGTCGCCGGCCGCTGAACGTTCGAGCACCGCACGATGACAAGCCTTACCGCCCGATTTACGACGACCGGCCTCCTCGTCCTGCTGACGGGCCTGATCTTCCTGGCTGAACTGATTTCTGAATTCAGACTGGCCACCTGGCTCCCCTATTTATTCTTGCCTATTCCGGCTTCCCGACTCTTTTCCCGACACCACTTCCTGCTCGCCGTCACGGGATGGTCGCTCCTCATCGCCGCCGGATGCCTGGCGCCTGTTCCGGCTGAGGAGGCCACCAACGCGCTCATGAACCGCGCGATCGGCATCCTGGGCTTATGGATCGTCGCTTACCGGCTGGATCGCGAGTCCGTCGCTTGCAGCCTGCGCGGGGTCGATCCACCCACGTTGCGGGCATCGGAACTTAACCAGCTGCAGGGACCTATCGCTCAGGCGCTGCCACCAGTCCAGACGATCGGGCTTGCGGCACCAGCAGAACACAATCCCCGTATTTTACTGGTGGACGATTCGATTGAGTCCCATATACTGATGCGGTCCTATCTCCGGAACTTGCCGTACGACCTGGAGATCGCCCCGGATGGCGAGCAAGCCGTCGCCGCTTTTCAGAACGGCCGATTCGACCTTGTCCTCATCGATCTGCACCTGCCCGGGGTGGACGGATTCACCGCCACCCGCGCGATGCGCGCCTGGGAAGCCTCCCACAAACATCCCCCCATCCCGATCGTGGCTGTGACGGCGAGCAGCGGAGTTGAGAGTCAGGCACGCAGCATCGAGGCGGGCTGCACGGAATTCCTGACGAAACCAGTCACAAAGGCACGATTGTTGAGTACTCTTCGCAAATATCGCCGGACTTTTCCTGGAACGGGCACCGCACCGGCGCAACCTGCGGCATCACCAGACCTGACGGAGCGCATCGACGACGAGATCCGGCGCCGCCGACCCGCATTTCTCGCCAATCGGCGTAAAGATGTCGCCATGATGCAGGACGCCCTGCTTCAGGAAGACTATGACGCAATTCGTTCAACGGGGCACCGCATGAAAGGCCTTGCGGGCTCGTTCGGATTTGATGATATCGGGGCGGTCGGTCATTGCCTTGAACAGGCAGCCCGATCTCGCGATCGAGAGGCGATTCGCCGTGAAATCGATAGACTGACGACTATCCTCGCAGGAGTCGATGAAGCCGCCTGACTCGATTTGAGGAGATTCTTCGGAGAAACAGAGGAAACATGAGCATCTTGATCATCGACGACTGCCAGGAAGAGCGGGACTTGCTCCATAGCATTCTCCATAGTGCGGGGTTCGGTCCGCTCCTTTCGGTCGGCGGCGCATTGGAAGGACTGCAACTCCTGGGGGTCGGGAAACGTGGAAAGTCATCCAGCGGAATCGATCTCGTACTGATGGATATCGAAATGCCCGGGGTTGATGGGTTCGAGGCCTGCCAGCGCATTCGCATGGAGGAACGGTTGCAGGGGCTGCCCATCATCGTCATTACGGCGCATACGGAGGCGAAGGATATTCAGGCGGCCTATACATCCGGCGCCACGGACTATATTCGGAAGCCGGTGATTCCGGCCGAGTTGATCGCCCGGGCGGCCAATGCGCTGAGCCTGAAACAGGAGATCGATGCCAGGAAACTTCGCGAACAGGAGCTGTTGGAACGCACCAAAGAACTCGACCATGCGTTTGAGCAGATCACCACACCTCATGGCACAATCCACATTTGCGCCAGATGCAAACGCGTCAAAAGCGACGGCCCTCATTGGCAACGCGTGGAAGATTACCTGCGCCGGCAGGCCCGAGCGAGAATCGCAGAAACCGTGTGCGACACCTGTCTGCATCAGGCCTATCCCCACCTGAAGCAATGAGGTACCGGTCAGGGCTACGTTTCCGGTCCGCCCTCCAACACAAAGTCCACCGACTCGACCCGCACCACCGGCATGATGAGTCCCCGCCCCTCTGTTTCATGGGAAAAGTCATAAATCAACGACTCCTCCGGAACCAGCCGGCCGGTGATCAGCACCGCAACGGAGACCGGCGTTCCCCGTTGGATCCGCGCCGTGAGCCTGTCGGTCTCCTGTCCCGCCGACGCAATGAGTGTGGACGGCAGGTCCTCATACTTGAACCGCACCTCACCCCATCCCGTCTGGTTGAACTTCGGCCCTAACACGATGTGGAATCCGCCCTCCCGCTCATCGAACTCGGACAATACACCTAACCAGACAAACGCAATCGACCATTCCAGCGGCGCCTTCCCTTCACGCCGGGCATCGCGCTCGCGATTGAGCGTAAAGAGGCGGTCGTCATGGCCTGGGTCATGGTGTCCTTGCCCATAGACCGCGGCCCAATCAGGCGGCTCGCCGTCAAGCTCCACAAGAAACTGTTCAATCGAGTTGCGATCGAGGAGGAGATGAGTGTGAGCGGGAAGGGCAGCCAGGGCGGCAGCCATTCCGCTGTACAAAGGCCGGACGCCGGAAGTTTCGGCTGCTCGCGTCGTGAGAGGCCCCAGGCATATCAGCAGCAGGAGCGCAACCGCGAGGCGGACCCGTAGGTCGAAACGAATCATGAACTCAGGCGGCGGACAACGATACGCGCTGAAACAATTCGCGAAGGTCTTTTGTCGCAGGATGGTCCCACGACAAGACGCCCAGATCCACCAGTACTTGAAGCCGCGGTGAGGGATCTAAGCGGGGTAACAAGCTCGCAGGCACAGGATGGGATTTCAACACCTGCGCATAGACGCCTATCCAGGATTCGGTGACTGCCCGTAACCCTGGGTCGGTCGATTTCATGCGTCCCAGCCTGACTTCCTGCAGCAACTTTATCAGCGGGTCCGACTGCAAGATCGTCCCGATCGCCCGGCGCATCTGCTCTTCCTGCTCGTCCATGATGACTATGTTCCTCCGTAGAAAATTAATTCATCGAACAGGAACCGGGGCCGCGAGGATCCCCGCAGGAGCCGCACCCACCACCGGAATTGGACGTGACGGGCCACCCGCCGGTTGCGCCCACTCCGAAGGCTGAAAACTGCTTGTCGAGCCCTGTTCCCTTGCATGCAGGACAGACCGGCACGACGTCGCCCCGAACCAGCAATTCGAACCGATGGTTGCATTCCTTACAGACGTACTCGAATATAGGCATGGTGCTGTACTCCTTGAGATTTGAAATATTATAAGTACGGTCGAATCCAATTCGCAATCATCAGCCGATAGGAGTCCACAGATGTGGTCAGAAGATAAATCGTTCGTCTTTCGAATCAGCCTCGAAGCGCAATTCCCCGACGACTACGAGGGGCCTCACGATGAACAAGCCTGGCTTCGCGAGTGGGAACTGCAGATCAAACCGGCACTCATCAAAAATCTGTTCGAGACGCTGCGAGAATACCCGGCGTGGAAGACGCATGTCCGCAATCGCGGGAAATCCCCCACGGATGAAATTGAAGTCGCGATGACCAAACACTTTTCACCGACGTCGTAATGAAACGAACCAGCTATGCGTCAGACGACCGGCCGCGGCCTCTACATTCATGTGCCCTTCTGCCACCAACGCTGCCATTTCTGCGCCTTTTACCTTGAAATTCACCACCCGCGCGCCGCGGAAGAATTTTTAATCTCCCTCTTGGCCGAACTGCGCCTCTATGGCGGGCAGCGTGTCTTTGGTTCTGAACCGTTGCAGTCGGTCTATTTCGGTGGAGGGACGCCCACCACCCTGTCCCCTCCGCAACTCATCACTGTCTTATCGGCAGCGAGGGAAACGTTCGGCCTCGAGGCCGGGGCTGAAATCACCATTGAAGCCCATCCGGGATCGGTGACCCGGGACGACCTGGCGCAACTGCGCGAGGCCGGATTTACGCGGGTAAGTTTCGGCGCCGAATCCATGGACCAAACCGAATTGGATCGGGTCGGACGTCCCGGTAGTCCCATGAGCACCGTGCAGATGGTGACCGCGGCGCGTCAGGCCGGTTTCACCGATCTGAACCTCGACCTCATGTACGGCTTACCCGGGCAGACCGTCGGGAGTTGGACGGACTCATTGCGCCAAGTCGTCGATCTCGCCCCGACGCACCTCTCTTGTTATGCCCTGACGGTCGAAGAAGGCACCGCCTTGCAGGCGGCGATCCGGCGTGGGACGATTCCCGCCCCTGACGAGACATTACAAAATGAGATGGAAGACGTCGCCGAGAACATACTCGGCCGAGCCGGATTCACGCGTTATGAAATATCCAATTATTGTCGTCCCGGATTTGCCAGCCGACATAATCAGTTGCACTGGACCGGCGGAGACTATCTCGGGTTAGGCCCCAGCGCACAATCCTACGTCGCAGCGCGGCGGTTTGGAAACGTGAGCGATCTGCGCGCCTACAACGCCTCTCTCCGAACCGGCACCCTCCCCGTCACAGAATCCGAGCACCTCACCACAGCCGACGACGCCTGCGAACGACTGGTGTTCGGACTGCGGCTGACCGGCGGCATCTCCCTCAGGGAAACAGGCGTTCTGAGATTCTCCGGTTTGACCGGCAAAGTAAACGAATTGATCGGCGACGCCATCCTCGAACGAAACGGCGAGCGGGTGCGATTCACCCGCAAAGGTCGGCGTTACGCCGATACGGTTGCAGTGGCCCTTTTGACAAGCTTAGATTCCTAGCCCTCTGTATCCTTTCTCCCATTGACTTCAAGACCCGGCAGAGGGGAGACTGACAGTCTGAAAGGAGGCTTCCGTCATGCCAGTGAACATGGACCCCAGTAAGCGGCGCCGACGTCAGTCAGCCGAACAGATCGCGGCAGCCGCGGATCAGGACAGCAGCCAGACCAAGCGATTTGGAGAAGACACCGAAGCCGATCGGGAAAAGGCAATTGCAGAAGCAGAACTCAAGAACCTCTGGGACGCGACCGAGGTCATCGATATGGACACCTGGTAATTTAGAACCGCTGCAAGCCCCATCGATAGGCGATCCCACATCACCTGAGCACAGACCGACCCCATCTTCCCTTCTATTGACAGCCATACGATCCATGAAGGCCCTGTCCTCCCGCAACGCCCTCTTTCACCCGTTTCATCTCTGCGCCCCACAGACCCTTGAGGCGCTACTCGCACGGTACGATTCCGTCCATTTCCGCGATTACATGGCGCTGCGTCTTACGCCGCTGATGGGCACCACGGCCTATCACGATCGCATGGGGGACGATCACCCGATGCTGGTCACAAGCGGCCGCCTGGTGCAAGGGTATCCAGTCAGCGGTCCCTTGGACGAAACAGCTGTAGCGGCCGTGGATCGAGCTCTCGGCGATTCCCGCTGGCGCGCGCTGTTCCATGATGGGCTCAGAGACGACCGGAGGTTTCAGCGCGGACTCTTCGATCTCACGCATGCCATGAGGATCGGATCATCGCTGGTGCCAGGCCCGGCCGCACTGCTCAGGCTGCTTGAGCCGGACCGTGCAACCGCCCACTACAATGTGGCCATTGTCCAACGCCTCGCAAAACCGGCCCTGGCCTTGGACGAGGCCTATGACTTTGAATATGGTCTGGCGTTGCTCAAAACCGCCGCGGCAGAGTTCTATACGATTCGACTGGCCCAAACGCACAACCTGGTGCCGGTCACCGACTCCCACACCCACGACATCCTGTTGACCCGGAGCCTGGCCCGCGAGGTGATCGCCCTTCCGCACGAATGTATCGGCGCAGCCGCTTGGGCACAATCGTCGCCACCCACCTCGGATTCGCATGAGGAAGGATGAGTCGAATTACTCAAGGAGCGTGACGCTGCCGGTGACCGGCCGTTACGGGTTCCGGTTGCACTCTGCCCTATCTCACCTGCTACACTCTGCCCCTGGCGAGACGACCCTATGAGCACCCTCACCCCTGTCATGACTCCCGACGCCCTCGACACGACGGACGTGGGCACCGGCGACGACCTGGAAGCACGAGTCATCGTATTCAACTGCGACTGCCACACTTATCAGCAGGTCATCGCGCTCTTCTGCAAATGTATTCCCGGCATGAACTCTTCCCGGGCCTTCGAACTGGCATGGCGCATCGATCATGAGGGCCAGGCAACGGTCTATTCGGGGGAGCGGAAACTGGCGGAGGAGATCGGGAAAAAACTGGCGGCCGGTGGGTTACGGGTCGGAGTGCAGTAGGAAAGACGCGACACCAGGTCCGGTCTGCGCCGAAGGACTCGACGCAGACCGACGTTACTTAGCTCGTTTCTTTGCCCCTGCTGCCTTGGGGGTATTAGCCTTGCCGGCCGATGCAGGCTGGGATGAGGACGGTTTCGGAGCGCTCTTGGCGCTGCCATGCGCGCCTTTAGGGGCTTTCGCCGATTTGCTGCTCGATTGGCCGGCCTTTTGTTCTTGCGCAGCCGCCGCCTTGTAATAGGATTTATTGAGCTTGCTGAGCATGTCCCCGTTCAGCACACGCACCTGGTACAACTCGAACAACTTGCTGATGGCCTTGGGATCGCCCTTGCGGGCCAGTCCCAACAGCCGCCGCCGTTGATTCATTTCTTCTTCTTCTGTATGAGACGCTGCTCGCCGCTCCATAGCGCTCCTTTCAAGGAATGCCCGAACCTCACTGCACAAATACGCCAAATCGCCGGATGAAATGCCCCGCAGTATAACAGATTCGGCCTAGCCAGTACTACACAAACATCGGTGATCCGGGGGAAAAAATTGCGTGAGGGACTATTCGGGGACGATCCGCTCCACCAGTGAGGTCGCGGGTTGTAGATGGAGGATTGAGGTCTTTATAATCATTTTTCAGCCTTTACCTTGAGACAAAGGAGCATCCGATGGAACATGCTGCAGCAATCGATACACAAACCGCCGTTGCCGACGACCCCCAGGCGCGCGCCCTGCTCCAACGAGCGTTCGAAGGCACGGCCCGATGGCAGCCAGATTTTCGAGGCTTTTCAGCCGACCTGACCGTCAATACCAACGGCCAGCAGGTGCGCGGCACCGTGCTGGTCAAGGGACCACGCGAGGTGACGGTGCAGTTGCCGGACGAAGCCATTCAGAAATGGGCGCAGGAACAGATCGGCATGATCGCCGTGCACCGCGCGCCCCGCAAGTTCGAGGAATCGGACGGCAAACACCGCCTCACCATGGAAGCCGGCGAGGACCATCCGCTCGGCCGACGGTTAGACATTCACGGCGACGGGATGCAGTCCTTCTATCGAATCAAAGACAACCGCATCACACAGATCAACCGGAAGATGCCCCATGTGGCCTTCACCATCAACGTGGAAGAAAGCAGCACCACGCAGGACCAGAAGCAGCTGACCACCAAATACACGGTCTACTATTTCGCGCCGCAGGATGCCAAGCTACGCAACGTCGAGAGTTTTACCGACACCCATGTGCGGATCGGCAACTCCGATCTGCCGGCCACACGCCGGATCATCTCATACGAGAACGGGGCGGTCCTGGTTCGAACCCTGACGTTCACCAACCATAAGTTGCTGGCCTGATGGATCTACGCACGACGTTCCCGCGTAGCATGCGCGTGACAGCGGAAGGGTATGTGCACCTCGCGCGCATGATCGACACATGTCGCGCCGTGCTCGCGGGACCCGCAGGCGAAGATATCTCTCCCTGCCCCAGGGATGACCGGCTCCTGGCAGTCGCCGGCCTC
>JBEIQG010000236.1:0-5299 GCA_040376625.1 Nitrospira sp.
CCATCCCCCAAACCGAACGCAGTGAGGTTCCCACGAGCATGCTCGGGCGAGGAGAAACTTTTGCCTTACGGGTCAAGGGGACCTCCATGCGCGACGATGGCATTCTCCCCGGCGATGTGGTCGTCGTCCAGAAACAGGATGAGGCTCGAAACGGCCAAACCGTGATTGCTCTTTTGAACGGCGAGGCCACGATCAAGACATATCACCGCACCGCAGGCGTGATCGAGTTGCTCCCGGCCAACGAAGCCATGACACCCATCCTGGTGCACGAAACCGACAGCTTCCACATTGAGGGCATTGTCGTCGGCGTGATCCGGCATCTGAAACGATAGATGCGCTTATCAGACCGCATGAGCGAAGACCATGGATCGTCAGATTGTCTGCTTTGCCATCCCTTCTCTGGAAATCGCGTTGGCGCGGTTGAGTCATCCACCACTCCGAACCCGTCCGCTCGCGGTCGCCGCGATCGACACTCCTCGTGCATTTCTCCGTGAGATCTCCACCGAGGCGGAAAGAGAAGGCCTCCACGTCGGCATGACAGTCGACCGGGCACGCCGCCTCTGTCCATCCCTCGCTATCAGTCCCTCGAATCCCCGTCAGGTCGTCACGGCCAACCACTCGATCCTCGGTATCATCCAGCGATATGCCCCGACCTGGGAGCCTTTTCTCCCCGGTTCTCTCCTGATGGACCTCACCGGCACCACACGCCTCTTCGGGTCAGCCTGCGATGTGGCGACCAAGATCCAAGCGGATGTGCTCACGCAGTTTCACCTCGAAGGCGTGGCCGGCATCGGGAGTAATAAACTCGTCGCACAGACAGCCGCCACCCTGGTGGAACCCTCCGAACTCTATGATGTCCGCTCTGGATCGGAGCGCCTCTTTATGTCTCCTCTCTCGATTCAAGCCTTGCCCGGCCTCCACCGGCCCTGCATGCGCACGGTGCTGACGCGATTGGATGATCTCAACCTCCGCTCATTGGGAGACGTGGCAGACAGTCCTCTGGATGCCCTCGAAGCGGCATTAGGCACCTATGCCGGACAGTTGTCCCGATGGGCGCAGGGCATCGACCCAACGCCGGTCCTTCTGCCGGTTGCCCATCCGGTCCTGAATGACACCATCACGCTCGACCCCGATGAGGTGGACGATGCACGGCTCCAGGGACGATTGGCAGAGAGCCTGCAACGACTTTGTCGCGCCCTCCGCAGCCAACGCCGGATGTGCGGCGGGCTCTCCTTGGCCCTTCGCTACAGCGATCAACGCGACGCGACAACGAAGGCACGGGTAATTCCGGAGACCTGCTGGGAGATCGATCTCTCCGGACTGCTGCGGGGGCTTTTTCAACGAGCCTTCCGGCGACGTATCCGACTTCGCGTAATGACGGTCACGTTGACCCATCTCACCGGATTTGCCGAACAAGGTTCGCTATTCGACGAGCGACCATCGGAGGAACAATGGACTCGCGACCGAAGCCGGCGACTCGCCGTCGCCCTCGACGCTCTGCATCGACGGTTCGGGGAACAATCAATTCGTTATGGGAGAACGCAGTAAATGACGTCCGGCTTCGTGCATCTCCACACCCATTCATCCTATTCGCCCATGTGGGGTATCCCGACGCTTGAAGCCCTCTGTCAGGCCGCTCGAACACAGGGGCAGGACCGACTTGCCCTCACCGATACCAATGGCTTGTATGGAGCCATCCGATTTCTGGAGGTGGCGCAGCATACGGGTCTAAAACCGATCCTCGGGGCAGAACTTGTTCATGAAGCACATCGGGCCGTGCTGTTGGCCAAAACGCCGGCAGGTTATGCGAATCTCTGCCGACTTCTCTCCGCTCGTCACGAAGAAAGCGCCTTCGATTTCATCACGTCTGTGGCGCGCTATCGAGCCGGACTGGTCATTTTGTCCGACGACCTGTCAGCACTGAGAGCCTGGCGCAAGGACTCCCCGGAAGATGTCTATGTCGAGCTCACGCCCGGATCGGATATCCAGGAGGCGCTCACCTTCAGCCGGGGCAACAGGCTGCCGCCGGTGGCCACCACCCGCGCCGCCTGTCTTCATCCCGCCGACTTCGAGGCGCATCGTCTGCTGCGCGCCATCGCCGACAACACGACATTGTCCCGGCTCCGCCCGGAACGCTGTTGTGCACCATCCCACTGGCTCATGCCGCCGGCGGCCATTGAGCGGTATCTGCCGCATGTACCGGAAGCGCTTACCAACAGCCGGCGTATTGCCGACGACTGTTTCACCGACTGGACCTTCAAAGAAACGATCTTCCCCTCGTTCCGTCAACTTTCGACAGAAGCTGCATTTGGATCGCTACGCACCAAGACTTATGAGGGCGCACAGCGACGCTATGGCACTCTCTCCAAGACCGTGCGGCACCGAATCGAAACAGAGTTAGCGGTGATTAGAGAAAAACGCTATGCCGACTACTTTCTGGTGGTCGATGAGATCGTCCGGGAAGCGCCTCATACGTGCGGACGAGGGTCCGCGGCTGCCTCGATCGTCTCCTATTGTCTCGGCATCACCCATGTCGACCCGATTCGGCATAATCTGTTCTTCGAGCGCTTCCTGAACCCCGGCCGGCATGACCCGCCGGATATCGACATCGACTTTCCATGGGATGAGCGTCCGAAGATTCTTGAATGGGTTTTTACGCGCTATGGGGCAACACAAGCCGCGATGGTCGCCAATCAAAATACTCTGGCCGCGCGTGCAGCCATGCGTGAGATCGCCAAGGTCTATGGCCTTCCGTCCGCTGAGATCGGAAAAGCTTTGGATCTGCTTCATCGACGCGCCGATTTCGTGAATGTGACCGCGAATTCGACCTTACAAACCTGGGCAAGCGAAGTCTGTCGCGCCCTGCAATTAGGCCCACCCTGGCCGGACATTCTCTTCCGGGCCGGACAACTGCAGGGACACTTCCGCCATCTCAGCCTCCACCCAGGCGGCGTAGTCTTGGTTCCCGATGAGATCCGCCGGTATGTTCCGGTGGAAACCTCTGCTTCCGGTTGGCCCGTCATTCAATGGGAAAAGGACCAGGCTGAGGATGCGGGGTTGGTCAAAATCGACCTGCTGGGCAATCGTTCCCTCGCCGTCATTCGTGATGCCCTGGCCGCCGTCCATCACAACACCGGCCGAGTGATCGACTACGCGCTCTGGGATCCGATCGGCGATCCCGTCACACAGGAGCTGATCCGCCATGGGGATACCATGGGTTGCTTCTACGTGGAGTCACCGGCAACACGACTGTTGCTCAAAAAACTGTGGACGACCATGCCGCAGACGCGCCGGGCCCACGCGGATGTCTTTGAGTATCTGGTGGTCGTGTCTTCCATCATCCGTCCTGCCGCCAATGTCTATGCCGATGAGTTTGTCCGCCGATCCCACGGTCACCCCTACCGCTCATGGCATCCCTTGCTGGATGAGGTCTTGGCTGAGACGCACGGGATCATGGTCTATCAGGAAGATGTGATGAAAGTGGCGGTGGCCTTGGGCGGATTTTCCGTGCACGACGGCGATCAACTGCGCAAGGTCCTCAGTAAAAAGCACAAGGAACGGCAACTGCGAGACTATCAGCGACAGTTTTACACCGGCGCGGCCGCTCGACATATTTCGCGACCGGTGGTGAACCACGTGTGGGCGATGATGATGAGCTTCGCCGGGTATAGTTTCTGCAAACCGCATTCCGCGAGCTATGCGCAAGTATCCTTCAAATCTGCCTACTTGCGGGCACATTATCCGGCCGAGTTTCTGGCCGCCGTTATTAGCAATCAAGGCGGATATTATTCGACTTTCGCCTATCTGTCGGAGGGACGACGTATGGGGCTCACGATCCTTCCACCGGATATCAATGCCAGCGACTGGGCATATCGTGGATCGGGCCAGGCCATCCGGGTTGGCCTGATGCAGCTCAAAGCGTTACGTCAGGACTTTGCCCAGAGAATTGTCACAGAGCGGCAGGATCACGGCGCCTACCGCTCGCTACAAGATTTTCTCGACCGGCTGACTCCTGAGATCGCCCAGGCCAAGCTACTGATCAAAGCAGGCTGTTTCGATTCCATCGCCGGAGAACTGACCCGACCGGCGCTGATCTGGAGGCTTTTCGCCGCCCAGTCAGGGAAACCAGCCCGGTATCTGCCCATTCCACCGGAATACCCGGCTCAAGAGAAGCTCAGCCATGAGTTGGAGCTGTTCGGCTTTCCCTTGAGCGGACATCCGCTGGAACTTTTCACAGACACGATCGCGGGCCTGTCGCATCTCCCGGCACGAAATCTGGCCCAACATGTCGGAAAGCAAGTGACCCTCCTCGGATGGATGGTGACAGAAAAAATCGTTTCTACGAAGACGGGCGAACCGATGGAGTTTGTCACCTTCGAGGATCAGACCAGTCTCTATGATGCCACCTTCTTTCCCGACATCTACCGTCGATACTGCCACCTCCTCGCCTCAAATCAGGCCTACCTCGTCACCGGTGTGGTGGAAGAACGGTTTGCAACCGTGACGGTCACGGTCACACGACTTCGTCCGTTACCCGCTCCCGACGCGGAGGATACCATCGCACTTGAGGAGGGCGCGGCAGAACCGTACACTGAGCGCCATGATACTCTCTCCCTTGATCCGTTTCGGCACTTCCACCTGGACCTATGAAGGCTGGAAAGGGCAGATCTATACACGCACCTACACGAAAACCGGCTTCACACGGGACTGTCTCGGGGAGTTCTGCCAGTATCTCTACAAAGGCGAACCACTTTTTCGCACGGTCGGGAACGATGCGACGTTTTACCGGCCTCCGACGGTCAACCAGCTCACCCGTTATTTAAGTCAAATTCCGGAAGACTTCGAGATGTGCGCCAAAGTCTGGGAAGACATCACCATCCCTACCTATGCCACACATGCCCGATATGGAAGCAAAGCCGGACAGCGGAATCCGAACTTTCTCAACGTGGAGGCTTTCGTCAAGCTGGTTTTACAGCCCTATCGAGACGCAGGATTTGGCCCACACACCGGTCCATTCTTGTTCGAGTTTCAACGCCACGGACTGTCCGTCCAGGAATTCTGCAGTGGATTAGACGGGTTCTTCGCACGCTTGCCGAAAGACTTCCGGTATGCCGTTGAAATCCGAAATGCGGGGATACTGGGCTCGCAGTACCATGAGATGCTCAAGAGCCATGGCGTAGCGCATGTCTACAATCACTGGTCATTCATGCCGTCTCTCGCCGAACAGCATCAACGAATGGGGACCTTTACCGCACCATTCTGCGTGTTTCGTCTCCAGACCCCCCTCAAGATGACCCAC
>JBEIQG010000206.1:0-6723 GCA_040376625.1 Nitrospira sp.
CAGACGGAACACCATCGTATCGCCGACATAGGCCCGCAAGGTCGGCGTGTAGGGATCACCATGCACCTGACTGCTGAAGGCTTGCGAAACATCAGGGTTCGTCGCCAGCCGTTGCGCGAGCGGCGCCGCCCTGAAGTTCAATCCGCTGCCGGTGGTGTGTGTGCCACCGTTCAAGAACGGCATGGGTGTCATGTAAATCTTCTCAGGCATCATGAAGGAGACGGTCTTCCCTGCCTCGAGCGCCACTTCAATCGGCTGCCCTGGCGGGTTCCCCGCCGTCACGACGTTGACAGTGTGCGGCACGGTATCGTGCACCTGCACCATCAACTCCCGGAAGCTGTTGTTCACGCCATGACCGACGGGCTCATTCGTATGAATGTCCGCGATCGGGCCGCTACGGATTGGTTTTCCGGTTTGCGGATCATGGTAAGTGGATCCGACCGGCTCCGCGATAAAGGTACCGAATCCGCCGTGCGGCCACGTGGTCGCGCCGAACGCATGGTCGTGCCAGAAGACCGTCCCCACGTCCGCATCCACCCAGAACCGCTGCCGCACGAACTCGACCGTGACGATGTCATTAACCGGGTGGTCGTTCTTCAGCCCTTTGGCCAAGGTGATCGTATTGCCGTTGATGGCCTTAATGCGGGAGATTTCATTTCCCTTCACATTGTCGGCACCGACGAGCAGCAATGTCCCGACATGGAACTGCTTGGCATTCTTCACCGTGATCGTATTCGCGCCCTTCTTGGCCGCGGCGGTCACCACACTGTTCATCGGGACAGGAAGTCCCTTCGCGTTCTTCTTTTCAAGCATCGTGAACGGACGCACGGATTGCTCATAAGAGAATCCGGTGATCACGCCGTCTGACGCTTGATTGTCGAACTGCAAGAAATGCCAGTGAGTGTTGATCTTCGACGACTGGAAGTTGGTGTAGTCGTCATCATCCCACTCGCTGGTCAAGGTCCAGTCCACGCAATCATAGATATTGCCGCGGACGACCAGCGGGTACTTCAAGTCATCATTTTTCCGAATATCCGCTTCTTCTTCGTGCAAGACATAGATCAAGCCGTTCGGATCAATGACCGCCGGCTCCTTGCCCGTCTTTTTGGCAATGGTGATCGGAAGCTTGATGAAGTGAACGTTGAAGCTTTTCCGTCCCGCGTTTTCCGGGCAGAGACTCCAGTTGCCGTTCTCACCAGGCAACGCCTGATCCACGCTCTCCTCGCCATTGGCGTCCCGACGGATCATTTCCAACCAAGGCGCGCCCACATGGTTCGGAGAGAACATCACGCGCTTTCCGAAATGCGGGGTCAGGTGAGGCCAGGCCACCTTACCGGTCAACGGCTCAAACGTGATCGGATGCCGCTTACCCGGATGGGTCGACTTGTATTTGGGATTATCGATGGTGCTTTCAGGCTCGCTCAGCGCCCGCGTACCTTCCCAGGCCCAATCCAACACGGTGGCATCGTAGGAGATAGTCTGGCCCTTTTCGTCGTTCTTGTGTCCCGGCTTGCCCATCGTCGGAAGCTGCATTTCAACCCAATCCTTGATCGTAATGGTAGCTGGATTGGTCTTCCAATTGCTCTTGCCCTTCTCGACGATCTTGAAAGACTTGCCGAACCAATCAACCGTCTGACCGACTAACTTGTCCGACGTAATCGGAGCGCGGATACGGCCCTTCCGATCCGGCAACTCACGCAGATCCGGCATGACGTCATTCCGCATGTCGCCCTGCTGAATCGTATTGTACACGCGCCAATAACCCCACATACCAGCCACATAATGGTGCGCCACGTGGCAATGGAAGAGGAAGTCGCCGGCCAATTGTTGGCACAGGCCGGAGCCGCACTCCGTCTCCAGGTCCAAGGCTTCTGACGGCCCGATCACTTCCACGTCGACACGGTCCGTCTTGGCACGAATAACGGGATACTTCACTGGTCCGTTTCCGGCGGTCGTCCACAGATTCATGTCATCAATGGCGCGCGGACTGCGGGGCCACCGGATGGTGCCCCCATGAGGGTGGTGGCTATGGAACACTTCGGATCCGCCATGGACCAGGCGGAACTTCGCCGGGTCGCCCATGTAGGAACGCGGGATCGTCGGAGATGGATCACCGAAGGTATAGGAGCTGTACCCCATCGACTCGTCTTCGAATCCGAAATACTCGTGCTGCACATGCATGTTGTTGATCCCGAACGGCTCGCTGCGATAGTTGATCGCGCGGCCACCGGGACGATAGGCATCGGTCAGCGGGTCACGCTGAGGAAGAAAGTCACCCTTCTTATTGACGGGGCGGAAGGCTTCGTCCCCGACTTCGTGATACATGAGAACGAATTCCCGGAAATCAGGACCCGTCCCATTCTTGATGATAACTTGCCAACCACTCGTGGCCGGCGTGGGGTCACCGGAACCGAGCGGTTCGAGGTATTCGGATCCGCGTGGTTCGACGATGAAGGACCCGAAGAGTCCCATGACCGTAAGTTCACGATCGTTGGCGAAGGTGTGGAACTGCCGCACGCCCTCCTGGGTGCTGGGGTGGATGTACCATTCGAACTCTCCGCTCTTATCCTTTGAAACTATGCTGTCGGAGTTCGTCGTAGCGGCTGCGGCACCGGTGGCGCTCACCACCATGCTGGAGCCATGGATGTGCAGGCTGACGTCCTCGCCGCCCTCCAACTTGTTGCTCAATTTGATTTTGACGCAATCGCCCTGGTTGCCGCGAATGGCCAACGGCTGAATCCACTGGGCTTGCACCCCGGGAATCACCGCGCCTGGATCAAAACCTTCCTTCTCGCGTGCTTCCCGATTCTTCGTCTCTTCGGCCCGAACCTTGTCGAGATTTTCATCCAGCGTGTACATGTAGCCGGGATAAAAATCGAGCCACTGGTTCAGGGTGATCTCGACGTTGATGGCTGAGACGTTGTATTGCTTGACCGGTGCGGAAGCCGGGCACTTCCCACCTCCCGAAAGTGCCACTGGCTCCACTCGTGGGTCGGACATCAACAGGAGGTCCTGACCGCCTGCCCCATACTGGTGCATCATGGTCTGGGTATTGAACATACCCGTATTGACCTGTTGCGCCTGCGGGTCATGAGTCAAATGCTCCATGACCCGTTGGTGCTGCTGCTCAACCATCGCAGAACGCTCCGGCTTTCCAGCCATCGCATCTTCGACGATCGTCTGCCCCTTCAACTTCTCCGCCCAAGACGGGAGTTGATGGGACATCGCTGTTTGTTGCGGCGCCGCATGGTCCGCATGCGGCTGGGGTTCAGCCGATGCGGCTAGCGGAAGACACACAAGCGCACCACCAGCGATGACGCTGAGGGCGCGCGATGTGACACGAGTGAACCAATGACAATCCATGGACCGGCCTCCTTGGATAGAGTTTGGAAAGAAACAGATCAAAAGTTATGAGCGCTTACGATCAGAACATGACACTCTCAACACTCTGGAGATACGCATTCTGGCTGTAATCCTGCGGCAGCACGCACGCAGGGCACTCCTTTAGAAAACAAGTGCCGGAGATTACTGAACTGATCCGTCTCTGTCAACCCCCTCACCTCCTCACACAACGCATGTTGCCAACCGGTCGCACGATCAAATTCATTGAGTCCCACGTGTTCTCCTCGGGTGAATCACGAGGTTGCCGCGCCTCACCAATGCAACAACGTTTCCCTGTCCATTGTCTCTCTTCCGCAACTTGGGGCATAATGACTCATGATCTTGAAACGCTGGCTTGTCGGCCTGCCACTCAAGACGAAGGAAGCCGCTCACGAACGCCTTTCTAAGCGACTCGCCCTAGCCGTCTTTTCCTCCGATGCCTTGTCCTCGGTGGCTTATGCCACGGAGGAAATTCTGCTCGTCCTGACGCTGGCCGGCGCAGCCATGGTCGGCTATTCCATCCCGCTCAGCCTCTCCATCATCGGTCTGCTGATTATCCTGACCATGTCCTACCGGCAGATTATTTTCGAATATCCGGAAGGCGGGGGCGCCTACATTGTGGGCAAGTCGAACCTCGGCGAATGGCCGGGACTGGTTGCGGCCGCAGCCTTGATGATCGACTATGTATTGACCGTCGCCGTCAGCGTCGCAGCCGGAATAGCCGCGCTCACCTCAGCGGTTCCGGCGCTCCTCCCCCATCGTGAAGCTCTGTGCGTCGCCGCAATTCTTCTAGTGACGGTCGTCAACTTGCGAGGTGTCCGCGAGTCAGGGCAGTTCTTCGCCGTACCGACCTATATCTTCATCGCAACCATCGCGGCCATGCTCGGCGTCGGCGCCGTCCAGATTCTGTTCGGCCACGCGTCACGTGTCGAGCCGCTCCCTACGATGGCACCCACGGAGCCTCTGACGTTATTTCTCCTGCTTCGCGCCTTCTCGTCCGGCTGTACCGCGCTCACCGGCGTCGAGGTCATCTCGAACGGGGTGTCCGCGTTCAAGAAGCCTGAACCGAAGAACGCCGCGTTTACCATGATCGGTATGGCGGCGATTCTGGGCACCATGTTCATCGGCATCAGCGCCATGGCCTACTACTTCGGAATCGTGCCCAAAGGCGATGAGACCGTCGTCTCCCAAATCGCACGCGCGACCTTCGGCACAGGCCCCCTCTACTTCCTGGTGCAGGCCTCGACCATGGTCATTTTGATTCTGGCCGCCAATAGCAGTTTCAACGGGTTCCCCCGCCTGGCCTCGATCCTGGCGCGCGACAGCTACATGCCGCACCAAATGTCCATGATGGGCGACCGGCTCGTTTTCTCGAACGGCGTCATCATTCTGGGCGTCTTCTCCTGTCTCCTGATCGTCCTGTTCAACGGCGACACCCACGCGCTGATTCCCCTGTATGCCGTGGGTGTCTTCCTCTCCTTCACAATCTCCCAGGCCGGAATGGTGAAACGCTGGCTCGTCAAGAAAGGGCCGCATTGGGAAAAGAAACTGCTGGTCAACGGCATCGGCGCCGTCACGACCGCCATTGCCACTTTGATTATCGCCACCACCAAGTTCGCCCATGGCGCCTGGATCGTCATCGTACTCATCCCCTTGCTCATTACGTTTTTTCGCGCAATTCGCTCCCACTACAAGGCCGTCTCGGAACAAATTGCCCTGTCCCGGGGACACCGCCCACCCATGCCCCGACGGAACATCGTCGTCCTCCCGATCGGCGGGGTCAATCGGGCCGTTATTCGCGCCGTGGACTATGCGCGGAGCCGTTCCGGAGACATTCGTGCGGTTCTCGTCGATGTGGATCCGGAGGAGACCGCCCGGGTGGAAATCCAATGGGCCCAGTGGGGTTGCGGCGTACCGCTCACGGTGCTGCCCTCACCCTATCGATCAGTATTGAGCTCGTTGCTCGATTATCTCGAACAGGTGTTGCAGAAAGATCAGGAATGTTGGGTCACGGTGGTGATCCCAGAAATTCTCCCGGCCCGTTGGTGGCAAAATATTTTGCACAATCAACGGGCCTTCATGCTGAAAGGCGCCCTCCTGTTTAAGGATCGCGTCATCCTAACCGACGTGCCCTACCACCTCACGAGGTGAGCATGCGACAGACACCATTCCGAAGCTCGGCGAACAGCGGGAACACCGGAGCGTGCGTACTTGCGCTCACTCTGTTGTTTTGCTTGCAGGTGAGGCCGGCATTGGCCTTTAAGATTGTGGCTCCGGCCGATGGTGCAGTCTTGACCTCCGGCCAGGCAGTTCCTGTCGAGGTCGAAGCAGGGAGAGAGGCAGGCCTCGTCGAAGTCCGCTATTACTGGTATCCGGAGCAGACCGAGGCCCTGGTGGAACAGGCGGAAGATCGGGCCGGGAAAGCCTCCCAAGGAAGCATGGCCACAGAGAAGTATTGGCAGAAAGACAGCATCACCGGAGCGCCTGTCGTGGCCCTCCCCGCCTTTACCTCGAACGTGGACCGCGTGCCCCCCTATGGTGGCGCATTGCCCGTTCCGTCGGACGCCATCGGCCGCATGCGACTCCTGGCTATCGCCGATATTTCACAAGGCCGCCTTGGCCGAAAAACCGTGTTCGATGAAGTGTTTGTCACCGTCCGACCTGCAGCTGACCTGCTGTCCATCGACTTCGAAACCGAGAAGCCCCTACAGCTCGGACGCACGGGACAATCCTCCGCCTACGGGCACGTCGACTCCCTCGGCAAGATCTTCGAACTTCCGGTGGTGGGAGAATTCGCCGACGGCGTGATGCGCCCCCTCTCGTCGCCCAGCACGGGCACGGAGTACAGTTCCGGCGACGACCACATTCTCAAAGTCCTACCGGAGGGTCTGCTACAGATCGTCGGCAACGGCAAGACCTCGCTTACCGTCACCAATCGCGGCAAACGGGCCACGCTCGATATCCGGGTGGAGGTCAATCCTGAGCCAAACGCAGCACCGATCGCAGATGCCGGCGCCCCCAAAGCGGTTAAGTCCGGCACGAAGGTACGGTTGAACGGATTACAGAGCCGGGATCCGGAGGGAGAAGCCCTGTTTTATGCCTGGAGCCAGGTGCGCGGAAGCAAAGTGGCGATGCTCGACGTCAACATGGCGGAACCCTCCTTTACTGCTCCCTATGTCTCAGAAACCCGCACCTTTCGTTTTAAGCTGCGCGTGACGGATAAAAAGGGTGCCGATAGTGTGCCGGCGTATGTGGACGTCACCGTCGAACCTTAGGCAGGCTGCTGAAAAAGGCCCCCAACTTCGTTCTCGGCTCGAATCAATCCTCAACGTAGCCAGAGGC
>JBEIQG010000251.1:0-4780 GCA_040376625.1 Nitrospira sp.
AGGGGCCGAGGGGACCGTCAACCGTTTTCCGGCGGGGACGTTGAGTCACTGTGCCGGGAACAGGCTTCGCCCACAGTGGTCGTGAGTGCGGAGGGAGGGCGGGCTTAGCGTGGTCATTCCTTCTCGAAAGGGGGAAGTATGTGGGCTGATTGTGGGGCTTTAAGAACAGTGATGGGGCTTGTGGTCTTGAGCGGGCTGGCGGTTGAGCTGTTTGGTTCTTATGAACCCGCCTGGTCGGCATCCGGTTCAGCAACGGCAGCTGGCCAGGACCAATCCACTATTCCGCCCGAGTCTTCCGGCAGTCCTGCAGCAGGGGCTAAGGAAAAAGGCTTTGGGAGCCATCGCATGCGAAAGGCCTGCGCCGAGGAGGTGCAACACCTCTGCCCGGGCGTCAAGGCGGGAGAAGGGCGGATTGCTCAGTGCTTGAGGGCGCATGCCGCGGAACTCTCATCAGCCTGCTCCGAAATGATTCAGCAACGCGGCAAGCACCGGTAGTCGCCGTCGGCTTGGTCGGGTAGAGGAGAGGTGTCGGAAGTGTGACCATCGGTCAGGTCTCTTCCGGCACCGTCTCTTTTCGTTCCGTTGAGCCCGGTTGGATTTCGCAATTTATTTTTCGAAGCGGCGCCGGTGCGATACAGTGGCCATATTACATACGGGAGGGTACGTATGGATGGCGCTACGGGACAGGGACAATTTTCCGTCGATTTGCGGCAGCATCCGCGTTTGCGCGTTTCGGCACCGTTCGTCTGTTCCTTTTCCCGCCTTGGCTTGGCCAAATGGCTTGGGCGCGGGGGGGACGGCATCGGGGTCGTGTTCGATGTGTCGATGCGAGGGGCCAAAGTGATGAGTGAGTCCGGTATCCAGCGCGGCGACAGGGTTTCGGTGACGCTGGCTTTGCCCAATCAGGTGTCGCCGATGACGGTGGAGGAAGCGACGGTGCGCTGGGAGAGAGAGCAGGTGTACGGATTGGAGTTCGTCGACCTATCACCAGTGGCTGAGATGCGCCTGCGAAAGTTCATTACCATCGCGACGAAACCCGGGGCATAACCATGCGTTACGGAGATCTGCCCGGCATAGGAGCGTGACGGCGAACAGAACTGCGCATAACATGCATAGGGCCGGCATCGCGGCCCTGCTGCCTCAGACCCGCCCGCTTCCCTCTCGCCAGTTCAAGCTGTGGCGATTCCCCGCATAGCTTCGAGATTGCGCTCGCCGCTCCGTTTCCCTACAATGGCTTCCCCATTCGGCCATGTCGAGTACGCACACACGAAAGAAGCGGCAGCGGCCGCATAGTTCCTACCATCCGCTGTATTGGCCGACATGGGTCGGTCTCGGACTGTTTCGCCTGCTGTCCCTGTTTCCCTATCGCTGGCAACTGGCATTCGGACGGCAATGCGGGCGCCTCCTGCATGGTTTATTGACCAAACGGCGCGATATCGTCCGGGTGAACCTGGCCGTGTGTTTTCCCGGACAGGATCCGGTCGAGCGTAACCAGGTCGCGCTTCATTGCTTCGAGTCCATGGGAATGGGCGTACTGGAGATCGCGATGGCCTGGTGGGCCAAGGATCCTCGCACCTATTGCGAGTGCACCATCAAGGGGTTGGAACATATCCGTGACGCGCTCCGTCAGGGACGAGGCGTGTTGCTCTGCGGCGCACACTTGCATGCGGCGGAACTCGCCGGTCGCTTCATGGCGCTGGAGCAGCCGGTGGCGATCGTCTACCGGCCACAGAACGACGTGGTCGCCGAAACCGTCGCGAATTGCTGCCGGAGTCGATACTACTCCGAGTTGATTCAGCACCGGGATATGCGGGGAATCCTGCGCGCTTTAGCCAGGAATCAGGTGGTGTGGTATGCCCCGGATATCGACGCAGGCTCGAAGCGCAGCGTCTTTGCCCCGTTTTTCGGTGTACAGGCCGCGTCCCTGACGGCCACGTCGCGATTGGCAAAGGTCAGTGGTGCCGCGGTGGTCCCTTGCTTTTATTATCGAAGAGCCGATGGATCCGGCTATGACATTGAAGTAGGGCCGGCGCTCGAGCACTTTCCGTCCGGTGAAATGGTGGAGGATGCCACCCGCATTAACCGGCTGATTGAGGGGGCGGTCCGTCGTGTTCCCGAACAATACTTCTGGCAGCATCGCCGCTTCAAGAGCCGTCCTCCCGGTGAACCGCCGATCTATCGATGATAAACGGCTATCCGTCAACGTTGTCGCGCGATCATACGTAGTCACCGTGAGGGCGCGGTGAAATGACGAGAAGTACTCGGCGTCTCCTGCTGCTTGCGATATACTGATCCTGGCTGAATGTCATGTACGGTGGCAGAATCCGGTCCGCCATGGATCAATCCGACAACCTCTCTTCTGCGCGAAGTGAGCTCCGGCAGCACCGGCGGTGTGTTGTGCCCCCGGCATGCCGGCTCTCGTTCGCACCCTTTGCTCCGACCATCAGTCTTAGCGATGATGCGGAGGGAAAAGGCGTCGTCATTTACCCGTCTGCCGGTGGTTGCAGTATCAGTAGCGACGTGGGTGTGACTGTTGGCGATGCGATGTCGTTGGTCATCCTCCTTCCAGGAGAACTATGTCCGACCACCATGGACCCTGGCCCTGGTGCGATGGGGGCGGGATCGACATTTTGGTGTGGAATTCGTATCCCTGGGGACAGTCGAACTCAATCGGATCCGCCGGTTTCTCGCCTCCACCGGTCCTCAATAGCGCCGGCATCGAGACCGATGAGGCAGGGCGGCGCTGAGAAAGGAGCTTGAGTGGAACAAACCAAAATGCCACGTAAATCTCGTCGGGTCGCAACCGAATGCCGATTGGAATTTACCGGGGAGGATGAGGTAGATGGGGAGGCGGAGGTGTTGGATGTCTCCTCGACCGGCTGTATGGCGAGGTCGGAAAACAGGATGTCACCGGGACTTCATATGAAGGTGTCTTTATTTCTGTCGGATGGGCATGAATGGCCTGTCCGAGTGGATGAAGCCGTGGTGCGATGGGCGCGAGGCGGGGAGTTCGGTGTGGAATTTCTGGCGATGCGTCCTGCCCAACTCCAGCGAATCCAGCAGTTCGTCATCAAGTCCAGGCCATTGTCATAGGCCTCGTCCCATAGTTCTCCTTCCTGTTGCTGCTCCGCCGTCATATGTCCATGTCGACCAACAGACCTGGGACCTCCTCGCACCTGCGTCGCTTCGAGACCAGGCCGGAAGGGCCACTCATTGCTTTGTTTCCGATCCTTCCCCTACAATTTTGCCGAATCCCACATGAATAGTGGCTCGGCCCTACGGTGCTGCTCCATGAAAAAGGCGGCTCACAACGCATGATCGAGTGGGTGGGGCGTAAAGCCATCGCGGGGTATACCTACCTCGCGGCGTTGGCGACGCTTGTTACGCAAGCCGTGCTGGACCTCCTGCTCCCGACAGGCCAAGGCCGTGGGGAGACGCGACGGGTACTCGTCAGGCAGATTCTATTCACGGGAGTCGATGCATTGCCCGTGACGTCCGTCATCGCGCTCCTGCTGGGCATTATCATCGTCACGCAGGCCGGGACACAGCTCCCGAAGCTCGGGGCCGGTGGACTCGTGGGAAGCATCATCGTAGTGACCGTGATTCGCGAGCTCGGTCCCTTGATCACGGCGTTCATTGTGGTTGGGCGCTCCGGAACGGCTATCGCGACCGAGCTGGGCAACATGTCCGTGACAGGCGAGGTTGTGGCGCTTCGGCTCATGGGAATTTCCATCAGCCGGTTTGTCGTTATGCCTCGTATGGTCGGCATGATCCTCTCGATGCTCTGTCTGACGCTGTATTTCGACGTGGTGGCCGTGTTGGGGGGCTATCTCATCGCCGACGCGCAACTGACCATTCCGTTTTACGCGTTCGTCGAGAGCATCACGAAGGCGTTGTCGACGACGGATGTTCTGATGACGGCCATCAAAGGATTGTCGTTCGGGGCGGCTGTGGCGGCCATCTGCTGTCACCATGGCCTGGCCGTCCGATCTTCCTTTACCGAAGTGCCGCAACAGACGACCCGGGCGATGATCAATTCATTTGTTCTCTGCCTGCTGATCGATGTCGTGGTCACGGTGCCGCTGTACCTATGAGTGAGACAGCACTCGTTCTGGAGCAGGTCCGGACGCCGATGGCAGGCAGTCCTCATGTCCTCGATGTAGATCTAAGGATTGCGGCGGGGCAGTTCGTCGTGCTGGTGGGTCCGAGCCGCTCGGGGAAAAGCCTGGTAATCGAACTTGCGGCGGGGTTGGTGCGACCGGAAACCGGTCGGGTCCTGATGCTGGGGTATGAGTGGAACGATACCCTGGAGAGTGAGCAGACCCCCGTGCGGCTTCGCGTGGGGACTGTCCTTCAACAACCGGGGCTGTTAAGCAATATGACCCTCTTTCATAACGTGCTCCTGCCGCTCCGGTACCATCGTGGCGCGATGCCCGAGCGGAGTCGGGAACAAGCCGTAATGGAGCAGTTGGAACGACTGGGGGTCGCGCCGATGCGGGACCGGTTTCCTGCCGAACTCAATCAAGGCGAAGTACGCAGGGCGGCCATTGCGCGAGCCTTGATATTGGATCCCGAGGTGCTGCTGCTGGATGATCCTGTGGCCGGGCTGGATGCCGAGATGGTAGTGGCGCTCAGGACCTGTATCGAAGAACGTCGAACTCACCGGCCGCTGACCGTGGTCGCGACCCTGCGTACCTGTTCTCCGTTTAGCGAGGGAGCGGATCGTTTGGTCGTGCTTCGGGATGGCCGAGTGGTGGCCGATGGGGCGCGCGATGCGGTG
>JBEIQG010000126.1:0-11002 GCA_040376625.1 Nitrospira sp.
AAACGCTGTATCGAAATTCCGACCTGTTGAAACTCTTGCCAGAGGTTCACCATACGCAACAGGGGCCCGGTCACCTGCCCGGAGATCATATTAAAGGCGATCAGTTCGCCAATACTGAGCGCCCCATCGATGACTTGATATGCACCGACCCACATGACAGCAATGGTCGTGGCTTTTTGGATGAATGTCGCCAACTGGCCGGCTATGGTGATCAGGCTGGTCGCACGGAAACTGGACTGCACATATCCGGCCAATTGCTCGTCCCAACGGCGCTGCAACGGTGGCTCGACGGCTAACGCCTTCACGGTCTGAATACCGCCTACGGCCTCGACTAAAAAGGATTGATTTTCCGCTCCACGGTTAAATTTTTCATTGAGCCGTGCGCGAATCGTCGGCGTGATGGCAATCGAGAGAATTGCATAGAGAGGCAGAGATGCCATCACCACCACCGTCAACATCGAACTGTAGAGCCACATCACCACGAGAAAGACAACGATGAACACGCCATCCAGGACGACTGTCACCGAATTACTGGTGAGAAATTGCCGGATATGTTCGAGCTCGCGCACACGTGCGACCGTATCACCAACCCGGCGTGCTTCGAAGTAGGCGAGCGGGAGGGCCAACAGATGCCGGAACAGTTGCGCTCCCAAACTCACATCGATCCGGTTCGTCGTGTGAGCAAACAGATAGGTACGCAACCCGCCGAGCAGGCCGTCGAACAATGCCAGTGCCAGCATACCGATGGCCATCACATGGAGCGTCGTGAAGCCCTTGTGAACTAAGACTTTATCGATAACGACCTGGGTGAACAGAGGAGTGAGTAGTGCGAAGAGTTGCAGAAAAAATGACGCCAACAACACCTCCCCCAGCAGCCGTCGATACTTGAGCACCGTGGGAATGAACCAGGTGATGTCGAAAGCCATATCCTGGGCCCTGAGTGCCGCGCGTTTCGCACAGAGCAGCAACCTTCCACTCCAATTTGTGACGAACATCTCTCTCGATTGAACCAGCGATCGCGCCTCCAGTGGATTATGGATAAGCACCTTGTCGTCCTGTACTTTGGCCAGGACGACATACTGCCCGTCGATTAGTTGAACAATGGCCGGCAATGGCGTAGCCGCAAGTTCGTCCCATCGAGCAGTCACAAGTCCGGCTCGAAACCCTATGTTTTTGGCTGCTCGTAGCAACTCCTGCGTCGTTAGTACTTTGTCCGACTGCCCGAACTGGTGCTGAATCTGTCCCCCATCAACAGGCAAGTCATGGAACCGGGCGACGACGAGCAGGCATAACAATCCCGTATCTGTCATCGAACTTGGCATAGAGCAATCCGTGGGATTGGACGTCAATGTATCCATGGAAACGATGTCGGCACGACTGGTTAGGATTGTTTGGTCTTAGGAAGCTGGAGACTGACCAGCACACGTTGAAGTTGCTGAGAGAGACGCACCACTGAATCAAGAGGTAAGGCAACACGTGCCGCGCTGATTCCCTCGACCTGTTTTGGTGTGACTTCGCCCTGCTTCGCACGAGCGGCAACGGCACTCAGCAAAGCAGGCTCTAGAAAGCCAAAGTCGACATATGCCAGCCCGCCCGAGAGACCAACATGAGTGTAGTTCGCAAGAATCGGCTGATCCGGTTGGGAAAGAGCCTTAAGACGAACCTTCACGGCCACCGATTTATCCCCCGGATGCCTAGGATGATGACTTTCTGCCATGCTGTTCCTCCCGTGTTTCGCTAAGAGTGCTGTTCTATTCGCAAGTCATCCGGACTCGCGCACGGCAGAGGCGATGTTATGGCGAGACTGCCTGAAGCACTATTCCCCAGAGGTTGGGCAGAGACAAACACTTTTGTAGGCCATTAAATTAATCTAGGCATCTGTACGTATATTCAGCCCCGCCTTGAAGATGAGGCTGCAGGATTGATCAAGTAGAACAAACGCGGTCTCGCCAGCAGTGACAGCGCGCCAATTCTCCGATTCGGAACGTGTCATGATCATCCACGATCCCACCGCCGAGCCTATTCATGGACGAATCGGCTCCAGCCTTACCTACATTCAGAACCTTCGGCGTCAAGACGGATAAATGCGGGTTGAGACTCCGCTCACGCCGATGGCCGTGCACGAACTATGGGCTGAGCGCGGCGCCGGCTCCTCCCCTGACTCAAGCTCTCACCCCGGCGCTGCATCCCCAAGTTCGCAACACAATGGTATGGATACTTGTTATGATAAAACCACGGCGGTGACAGCTCCTGCTGACAATGTCACTTACCGAGTTTTTACGACACATCCCGAGTACACACTATGTACAATACGATGCATAAACTGCGGGTGCAGGACTGGGCAGATAGCTGGATTAGATTGCGGGTGAAGCGGACGGTTTTGGCTCTCTGCCTTACCGTGACAGCATGTGCGGGCGTGGAGCCCAAGGACTCATTGCCGACAGTACCGTCGGTGGATCTTGTTCGCTACGCTGGCACCTGGCATGAAATCGCAAGGCTACCGATGTGGTTCCAACGGCACTGCGTGGACTCGAAAGCTATTTATACCAGCCGTCCAGACGGCCGCATAGGAGTTCACAATGAATGTGTTACCGACAGCGGCGGAGTCGATCAGGCAGAGGGTCTGGCGACGGTGATCGACCCTCAAACCAATGCACGGCTCACCGTAGTTTTCGATAACTTCTTTGCGCGGCTCTTCGGGTCATCACGGGAAGGCAACTATTGGATTCTAGCGCTTGACCCGGAATACCGAACCGCGATGGTCGGCACACCGGATCGCCGGTTTCTCTGGATTCTCTCGCGAGCACCTCACCTGGAAGAAGCTACCTATCAGCGACTCGTCGAGCAGGCCCAGCGGTTCGGCTTTCCAACCGCAGATCTCATTCGGACCCGCCGGCCGGCATCATGATCACCTGCAACAACAAGGCTCCATTTTCCCTTGCCGCACAGATTCACCTCTGCCGGCGTCCCTCTCGCAAGAGGGTTTCTGGCCGCGGCCACACCACGCCCATTTTCTTCGACTTGAGCAACCCTCGCGTACGTTCCGTGCTTTCGACGACGTCCTGAATGTCCACCTCATTACTAGTGGGAGGTTGGCGTCTGCTCCCACCCACGGACAACGTCATTCCTCGCTACGATCCGTATAACCCCATAGGCCGGAACATAAAAGAATCCCGCGAGCCCAGTAGAGACAGGCACCATGCGCTAGGAACTCGTACCTCATCCACATTCCACCGGCCACGACCGAGGCGAATAGATACCCTACCCAGGCCGCAATCCCCAATGGCGTATAGGCCTCAATACCGGCCGCGGCTACGATGATGACGGCACAGGGGGCATACCATCGCCTTTCGGTCATGCCTGAATACAGTCACGCGTAATGACACCGGATCATGAGGCGGACAACAGATGCAGCTTCGTGGTCGAGATCCTGAGGGCAGTGACAATCCTAACTGCCGACCGTATAGCGATCGTCTCCCACGACAAGAACCATCGTCGATGAAGCCGCAAGGAAATTTATATGTGGGATGGCTGTAATGTCTGGGAAGAACGTTCCCGACAAGGCTGAGCCAACGAATAACAGGGAGAAGTGTGGTGTCCCCAACGGGATTTGAACCCGTGTTACTGCCTTGAAAGGGCAATGTCCTAGGCCAGGCTAGACGATGGGGACGAAGAGAACTCCGTACGAGCGGGTTGATTCATACCATACTTGATCGAGAGGTGTCACTAGTCTGTAGCAAGATCCCGAAGTGTCTTCGCAATCAAAACAATTGCCGGTCGACCGAGCCGCCGGCCGATTGACGATCTGCCCCCAACCACAGTACTCTGCATATGTGGATCCTTTCGTAAATCATCGCCCCGGCGACCACCTCAATCCGACCACGCAGGAAGCGGGACTCATGGACGAGCGCAGGAGTCTGCTCACAGCGGACGATCTCTACCTCTTTAACGAAGGTTCTCATTTCCACCTGTACGATAAACTCGGCGCGCACCCTGCGACCTTGCAAGGTGTCGAGGGCACATACTTTGCGGTGTGGGCGCCGGAAGCCGAGGAGGTCTCGGTCTTCGGGACGTTCAACCACTGGGACCCCATTCGACACCCACTCCACCCCTGCCAATTTTCAGGCATTTGGGAAGGTTTCGTCCCCGGTGTGAGAGTCGGCACGCTATACAAATTTCATATCCGATCACGGCATTATGGCGCGGTACTCATCAAAACCGACCCGTTCGCACGACTGAACGAAATTCCGCCGAAATCCGCATCCGTAGTCTGGAACCTCGACTACACCTGGCAGGACGGCGACTGGATGCACACACGTAAAAGGCACAATGCGCTGGATGCGCCCATCAGCATTTACGAGGTTCATCTCGGCTCGTGGATGCGGGTTCCCGGCGAAGGTAACCGCTCCCTGAGTTATCGCGAAGCTGCCCCGAAGCTCATTGAGTATGTGCAGCGATTGGGCTTCACTCATGTGGAGTTTCTGCCCCTGATGGACCATCCCTTCTTCGGCTCCTGGGGCTATCAAACGACCGGGTACTTTGCCCCCTCCGGCAACTATGGGACGCCGCAGGACCTTATGTACCTGATCGACCAGCTCCATCAGCACGATATCGGAGTGATTCTGGATTGGGTACCGTCCCATTTTCCGACCGATGAACATGGGCTCAGTCGATTCGACGGCAGCCACCTCTTTGAACATGCGGACCCCCGCCAGGGCCTCCATCCCGATTGGGGGACGGCGGTGTTCAACTACAGTCGCAACGAGGTCCGCAGTTTTCTTATCAGCAGCGCCCTCTTCTGGCTGGAGCAATACCACGCCGACGGGCTGCGGGTAGATGCCGTCGCGTCGATGCTGTACCTGGACTATTCGCGAAAGGAAGGGGAATGGATCCCCAACCAGCATGGCGGCCGGGAAAACCTGGAGGCCATTACCTTCTTACGGCAACTCAACGAAGAGATCTATCGCCGCCATCCGGACGTCCAGACCTTTGCGGAAGAATCCACCTCCTGGCCGTCCGTGTCACGTCCGACGTATGCGGGCGGATTGGGCTTCGGCATGAAATGGGACATGGGATGGATGCATGACACGCTGGAGTACATGGCGCTGGACCCCGTGTACCGAAAACATCACCATCGGAACCTCACCTTCCGCATGCTGTATGCGTTCCAAGAAAACTTTCTGCTTCCGCTGTCCCATGACGAAGTTGTCCATGGCAAAGGCTCGCTCCTGGGCAAAATGCCCGGCGACGATTGGCAGAAATTCGCCAACCTCCGTGCGCTGTTCGGCTATATGTACGCCCAGGCTGCAAAAAAATTGATTTTCATGGGTGGTGAAATCGGCCAGTGGCGCGAATGGGCCCACGACGACAGCATCGATTGGAACCTGCTCCAGTACCAGCCTCATCAAGGGCTTCAACGGTGGGTCGCCGATCTGAATCATCTCTACCGGACAGAGCCGGCGCTCCATGAATTCGATTTTGATCCGCGAGGATTCGAGTGGATCGACTGCCAGGACGTGGATGCCGGGATCATCAGTCTCCTGCGACACGCCCGGACACCACAGCAACATATCGCCGTCGTGTGTAATTTTACGCCGGTCCCACGACTCCAGTATCGTGTCGGTGTCCCACAAGGCGGCTATTGGAAAGAGCTGTTGAACAGCGACGCGTCCATTTATGGCGGCACCGGCCTTGGCAATCTCGGCGGGCTCTCGGCTGAGCCCATTCCGGCCCACGGTCGCACCCACTCGTTGGCCATGACGCTGCCCCCGCTCTCCGTGTTGTTCTTCAAATCCCCCTCCTAACGTCATGCACAGGCTCGCCTTTCCAAGCCGGGCTACGGTAGGATCGCGACACGAGACGAAAACCGTTGGACACCACACATTCGATTTATCGAGGAGGCGACGATGGCGATCCGCTCACGCACAGCTTCGATGTGGCACGGGCTGGTATTGCTCATAATCTGCCTCCCCCTCGCGCACTGCTCCCACGACATCCACGAGAAACGAGCCGACACCGTCAAGGATCATGTCGAAGCCTTCTACGACCACTTGACGCATGATCGTGTGGCAGCGGCCGTCCGGGAGAATGAAGCGATCGAACACCTCGCATCCCAGTTGGGCGAAATCATCTCTCGACGCGTCAATCGTCCAGGAACCAATCAGGTCGATCGCGAATGGACCGATCTCCGCACCGCCAATGAGACGGCCGCCCAGAACTGGCTGGCTTTGGGACAATATCTCGCGATCAAGAAACAATATGCGCAATCACGAGCAACCTACCAGCGTGTCGTTGATACCTATACCGGTGCGACAGAGCGGACCTATCGAGAGCAGGCGGCACGAGCCATTCGTGACTTAGACATCCTCAACCCGCCCCCTTCCTCCCACTAGCAATGGAGTTCCGAATGCGTCGCCTCGTGCGAGACCTCAAGTACCGACTCACGATCATGTTGTTTGGCACCTGTCTAGTCGGAGCCGGATGTGTGCATCAGATTCACGTCATCCCAACATCGACCGACAGGGCTGCGGCCTTGATCCCCGCGGCTGTCCAGCTTGAGGTACCGTTCCTCGCCATAGAAGGGGCGGATCACATGCCAGGCATTCCTCTCCTCGAGTGGCCCGCGAAGGGCTTACAGCAAACAATCGTCGAATATTTCACTCAGCGCCAAACCTTCACGTCTATCGGAACAGAACCCGGTGACTTGCGCCTGGTTGTGAAAGCCTGGCTCATGCTTCGTGCGCCCGATCGCTACCTCTACAGGGTCCATTTGGAGTCCGATCTTGCCTTTTCCGGACCTGCCCCCATCAAGACTTACGCTGCCGAAGGTGAAGCCATTGGATCATCAGTCAGATGGATCACGTCTTCCGATCAGGATCCAATCACCGAGGCCACCACGCAGGCACTGAATCAGCTGGCCCTCCAAATCGAGCAGGATCGCGAGGCGATCATAGAATCCCAACGCCGATAGTCCTTTGACGCGCATTTCGGGCAAAGAAGAATCCACACTCCCCTCACCGTGCTGCTGCGTTCGCCACAAGTAGCTCTACTTGCTCGCGACTCATGCGTACATACCGAATATGCCCGTACGCTTTCGGATACGATTCCGTATCCCATTCGATACATACCTGTCACGAGCCAAACCTTTGCTTCCTCCAGGTTCAGACCAAAAAGCCGGTTACAGAGTTGTTCTTTCCGCTATCGATGAATCGGATCGGCACAATTCCAGCTCACCCCGGAACTAAACAAGAAAATGGCATTAAGTTTGCTTCCCATGGGCGAGCAATTAGACCAGCGTGATGATCGAGCCTGGTCTCTTCCTAATCGCAACAAGCGGATCACGCGGATAGATCTAACCGTTTCTCGTGCGCCGAAGAGAAAGAAGCTTTTTGTCCAAACGGATCATCCTGTGTTTCGATGGCACGTGGGAGCTACCTCCAGAACCCGGCAGCCTGGTGCCGTTATCGGCAACTCCCAACAGACAAACTCCACGTAACGCCTACAGTCATCTCTCTGCCGCCACAAATGTGCTGCGACTCTACCATTCAATCCTTCCACAGACACCTGACGGATGTTCGCAACAGAAGTGGTATGACTCCGGTGCCGATACTCCCTGGTTTCAACGATTCCGAGTGGGCTCATTCGGGTATGGAGTGGATCAAACCATCCTCCAGGGTTACGCCTACCTCGCAGCCACCTACGAACCTGGTGATGAGCTGTTCGTCTATGGCTTCAGTCGCGGGGCATATACCGCACGTTCTCTGGTCGGCCTGCTCACCAGAGCGGGCCTCATTCCTGCCTCGCTCCTACATACCGGTCTTGTGAAGCGCGTGCGTGAAACCGCCTCTCATCCGTCACCTTCGACTACAACTGCCGCTGCCCTTCGACAATGCTTGCACGAGATGATTCTGGATCCTTCCAATCGGGCCCTCGATGATGCCTACCGCCTTTATCGTAAGGGACACTGCGATATCCTCGCAGAAATGCCTACCTTAGCGAGACGGCGAGGAACACGGGAAATCTCGATCACGCTACTCGGGTTGTGGGAGACCGTAGGCCCGCTTGGAATTCCGACCAATGCGCTCAAGTGGCTCAACGACCACCGCTATAATTTTCACGATACCGAACTGAGTTCGATCGTCAAACAGGCGTACCATGCACTCGCCATCGACGAACACCGGGCAGATCACAACGCGACATTGTGGACCTCGCCGGCGTGCCCTGGACAGACCATTGAACAACGCTGGTTCGCAGGAGCTCACGGTGACCTCGGCGGCACCTACCCGGAACGGGACTTGGCAGATCTCGCCTTGGCCTGGCTGCAGAGGCACTCAATGGAAAGGGGATTGGCTATTGAAATCCATTCGGTTCCGCTGCAGCCAAATGCCCTAAGTCCGATTCACGATTCGTTTAGCGAGCGCTTTGGAAGGATCCGGAAGTGGTTTCACTCGCGATTCTATCGACCAGTCATGCAGACGGGAACCAATACCGAAGTGCTGGACCGCTCCGTTCATACACGCCTTATCCATATGCCCCATTATCGACCGAAAAACGAGGGATTAAAAAGCGTCTTACATTTTGAATGAGCTCTGTTTTATTCAGCACCCTTACCAACCTCCCCCCAACACGACGCCTTACACAATTGGACAGGGACAGCCTGAAACCGTTGCCTGAGCGAGCAGCAATCCGCACGACGTGGGTCGACGCTCCCCTCCAAAGACGCACCTGCTGCCCGTCAGCTCGCACTCTTCAGTCGTCTCTCTTGCTCGCCCACAGGATGCTCGTCGGCGTCCTTATGGTGCGGGTCCTCCAGCGTATCCCTCGTTAGAAGTACCTTCTTCGCAGGCTATCTCATCCGTCAAAGCCGAGATAGGTTCATCACCGGGTCTCATCTGCCCGTTCGCCACACGCTGGAGGTTCGCATGTCACGTTCATCGCATCGAAGATTCGTCGTTCACGGCATTTTGTCTGCTGTGGCCATGGGGCGCGCAGAAAGAGGGCGCATCATCGATTCCGGTCTCGTCGACGCACCGCACCCGACCTCTCACAGCCTCATCGACGGGGACTACCTGGCACTCAAACTACAGGTTCCTGAAGATCACCGACCGGTCTCGGTGGGTTTGGCGAGGGTCACCTGGGCACAGGGAAGTCGATTCGGAGTGGAACTGCTCATGATGGATGCTGATGAACGGGCTCGACTGAATGGTTTCCTCGAAGAACACCTTCCCCTAGAACTGGAGTTTCAAGACCCACAAGAAGAACTCACGAGTACAGCCGCGGAATAGCCACACTTACAGGCAGCAGGAATCGGTCGCTCGAGAAAGGTGACCATGAGGCCGAACGGCTTCCACCTCGACGCCTCTCAACATGCAGAGACCCGATGCATTTATATTTCACCAGCAGTTACACACATCCCACCTGCGGGTCCCACCAAGGAGGTACTTCATTCAGGTCTGTCGGAGAAGCTCTTCCGGTTCTACGCTTACACATAGGCACTGAACAATGGAGGAAGCCACTATGACGTGTTCTCGCTGCGACGGATGCATGGTCGAAGATTTCCTGCTGGATATGGAGGACTCGTCGGGCCCCATGTGGCTGCAAGCCAATCGATGCATGAACTGCGGAAATGTGGCCGAGAAAGTGCTGGAGCATAATCGACATACTCATGGCGCCGGGGTGCACTGCTCTACGTCCGTTGCCAAGATTGCAAACGATGAGCATGGTCACTTCGGATCAGAAGACAAGGCACACCTGGCGGCCTAGTCAAAAAGGAAAGGCCAGGATGCCAGGAGAATCCCGTCGTGAGGCATCCTGGTCAGGACTGTCGTGCGGTGAACCGTAGGTTGATAACGATCATTCCTCTTCACATTTCACTCAGCCTGGACCGGCGGAATAAATAATGTCCATTGATGTAGAGCTTGCTCTTATTTTGGGGCTGTTCCTAATCGGCGCGATCGTACTGGCGATTGATAACCTGGTGTATGCGATGTCTCGGCGTATCAACAGGTGGCTGCGCAACCGAAAATCACTCCCTACTCCCCCGGCTCTCAGTTCGACCCAGAAAAAAAGGCTGTGACAGGATGTCGAGTCGCCCGCCGCTCAACCTCCACCCGCAGGGCCAGAACAACGGTTAGCGCTGGTCTTTTCCTTCGCTATGTTCGTTTCCGATGGCACGCTCCGCTGAAATTCAAAGGGAGGCACAGGTGAAACGTCGCGCGGCCGAAAGGGTGAAACCTACGTCAGCACCGAGCGCTCGATCTGCCGGCATCTCTCAATCTCTTCTTTTTCTTATCATGAAACAATTGGAAGTCCGTCGGCCGGGAGACAATCATCAACAGGGGAGTCGGCGGTGACGTCCAACGCCAAAACTGTCGTACGCGATGCCGCGATCGTTTACGGACTGACATTTGCCGCCGGGCTGGGCATGGTTGCAGGCGGGATAACCATTGAGACCAATTCTTCAACCGCATATCTCTGGAACCTATTGTCAGGAGTACTCGGTTTCACCCTGGTGGGCGCTCGCATCTCCCCCAATCGGGCGGAACATTTAACGTGGGTGGCGGCTACCCTCTGGACCTTCAACCTCTCCAACATCGCACTTGGAGTCCAAAGCAGCTCCGTGGCCTGCTGCCGGTTTCAAAGACACCGAGTTAGGTGTATGAAGGAACCCGGAGGTGGGCATGGCGCGACGCACGTTTACGCGAGAGTTTAAACTGGAGGCGGTGAAACTGGTTCGAGAGCGGGGCGTGACCATGGCGCAGGCCGCACGGGATTTGGGCGTGCATGACCACGTGTTACGCCGCTGGGTCCGGGAGTACGTGGCTGATACCCCACAGGCGTTCCCTGGCCAGGGGCAGATGAAACCCGATCAGCTGGAGCTCGAACGCCTCCGGCGCGAGGTCACCAAACTCAAGGCCGAGCGGGATATTCTAAAAAAAGCCGCGGTGGGTTCAACCGGTGAGCGCAACACCTGCGTCCAATATAGCCGCTGGCGTCTGAAATC
>JBEIQG010000047.1:0-18567 GCA_040376625.1 Nitrospira sp.
CCAACGTGTCCTGCGGCGGCATCACGCGGACCGGCGTCATCACCGCCTGCTTCCACGCGTCGTCGCTCACGAGCCCCTGTTCGTGCAACCGGCCAAGGACCACATCGCGACGCTGCTTGGCCAGCACCGAATTCCGGAGAGGTGAGTAGGTATTCGGCCCCTTGATCATCCCGACCAGCAGCGCGGTTTCCTCCAGGCTCAATGCATCGACGCGTTTGCCGAAATACCGGTGCGCGGCCTCCCCCACTCCATAAATCGACACAGACCCGACCTGCCCGAGATAAATCTCGTTCGCGTAACTTTCGAGGATCGCCTGCTTGCGATATTTCGCTTCCAGCACCAACGCGGCAATCGACTCCCTGAGCTTCCGCCCGAACGTGCGCTGCGGAGAATAAAACAGGTTCTTCGCCAGCTGCTGGGTGATCGTGCTGCCGCCTTGAATGACCGTACCCCGGGTGACATTCGTCCACACCGCGCGGCCCACGGCAATAGGATCGATGCCGGGATGGCTGAAGAATCGCCGATCTTCAATCGCCAGCAATACATCGAGAAACCGCGCCGGCAGATCCTCATACGACACCCATTCCCGCACCTGCCGCGAGGCGCCGCGCAACCCGCTGATCAATTGCGGCTCCAGATACGCGGGAAATAATTCGTCGCCCCCCTGAATCGACAGGACCTTCGTCACTCGCCCCTGGTCGAGCACCAGGCGGGCCGGAACGGAACGCAGGTGAAAATCGGAAAACTCGTGCAGGTAAATATCGATCTCGGCGGGGGTGACACGATATTCACCGGAGGTGCGCACGGCCGTCTGGACCGCGCGATAGCCGAGGCGGTTCAGGCGTTCGATCAGATGAGCGGAGACAATATCCAGATCAGGCTTCAACAGAAACGGGGCGCCGTAGATCAGGCGTGGGGGATGCTCGTCCCCCGCCGGCAACGCCAGACTGGTCGAGAGGTAGAGCCCATAGGCTAGCGCACTCCCTGCGACAAGGGCCACAACGCCGGCCATGACCAGGAGTCCCCGCACGACCCAGCGTCTGACAATCATCACCACCATGTCCCCATCTTCCGAGCATACGCGATTAAGCGAACGAAATCACATGCGCGCACATCGTTTCAGCAGGATCCCCCGGCGCCCATGCTTGACAAAGCACCGTGCCTTCTCTTAGATGAGCGCCACATTGCCGAATTTCTACGCCCCTGCACCCATCGGGACGTCCGGAATACACATCGGCTCTGCGCGTCACACCCGTACAACGTTACTCGCACACCCCACGCGCCCCGACAGGCTGCTTGGGTTACTGACAGACATATCCATACGAGGAACAGATCGTGAGCACTCTACGCCTTCTCGATGACGGTAAAACACAGACGACTCGCCTGTCCGCGACACCACCGTCGTGCCATGAGACCACTCGACCGCGACACCGCCTGGCGCACCACCGTGCCGCATGCGCGCGCATGGTCATGGCCTGTTGCGCCCTGATCGCTGCAATCGCCACCCTCCTGCCGACAGCCGCTCGGGCGGGGAGTTTTCGCATCTACGATCACAGCGCCTCGGCCACCGGCCAGGCTTCGGCATTCACCGCTCAAGCCGACGATGCCTCCGCCGGGTACTATAACCCGGCCGGCATGACTCAACTCCGCGGAGTTCAACTTTCGGCCGGCACCACCCTCATCGCCGGAGGCTTCTCGTTTCAGAATGCCGCGGGCACCCAGGCACACGGCGACCTTCGCGGGAGTGTGGCGGTTCCACCTCCGTCGAATCTGTACATCACCGCCAACCTCAAAGACCTCGGCGTCGGCTCCTCCGAGAGCACCGCCATCGGCCTGGCCGTCTTCAGCCCGTTCGGCACCCTGACCCGCTGGCCGGACAACGGTCCTTTCTCCACGGCGACCACGAAGGCCGCGTTCGAATTGATCGACATTCGTCCCTCCATCGCCTTCCGGCCGCTGCCGGACCTGGCGATCGGCCTGGGAGCGGACATCTACACCTTTTCCGAAGCCTTTGGAGAAGGGCAGGTCGAGCGACAATTTCGCTGGCCCGGCGGGCTCGGCATCCCTACCGGCACCGGCATGGAATTAAATGGGCGCGACACCGCCGCTGGCTTTAATGCCAGCCTGCTCTACACCCCGCTCCGCAATGCAGACGGACGGCCCCTCGTCAACATCGGCCTCATCTATCGCAGTCAGGCCACGCTGCATCTCGACGGACAGTTACTCGCCGGCGGCACCCGTGTCGCGGATGCCCGCACGACCTTTGTGGTTCCGCAGGTTCTCACCGGGGGCATCGCGCTCTGGCCCGTCCGGGATAAAGAGCGGGAATGGAAACTGGAATTGGACGTGGACTACACCGGTTGGAAATCGGTCCGCAATCTGGATACGACGCTGTCGAACGGTCTCGCCATCGCTACTCCCGCCAACTGGACCAGCGGCTACACCGTCATGGTCGGCACGGAATACAAGTGGCTGAATCCCGCACCGCTGCCCGATTGGGACGTCGCCTTACGCGCCGGCTACTGGCATTCCCAGAAGGCGATTCCCGATCAGACCTTCAACCCGGCCATTCCCGACGGCGACAACCATGCCGTCTCTACCGGCTTCGGATTCATGTGCCGGGAACAGGGTAAGTTTCTAGGGGTTATTCCCTGCGGAGGATCGGACAAGACCCTGCGTCCCAAAGGCCTCGGAATCGATCTGGCCTACCAGGCCATTCTGTACGAAAACAGAACCGTCGCCGGAAACGTGAACCCTACCGTCAACGGAACGTACCGCACGACCTTGCATGTAGGCTCCATCAATCTCCGCGTGAATTTTTGATGCCCGGCCTTCCAACGATCATGATAAAGTAGGCTCACTTACGAGACCAACGCGCATCGTGATACTGGCTTCGGTGATCTGCGCGCGGTGAACCTGCTTCAGAACGAGGCCTTCGTATGGATCGTCCAGCCCGCACCGATCCGGCCCCGGATCTGCACACCCTGCAAATTCAGGTGTTGTATCGCAACATGCCGACCGGCGTGTTGGCGAGCGCCATGAATGCCGCCATTCTCGCGGCGGTGGAATGGTCCGTCGTTCCGCATGCACCCCTGCTCCTCTGGGTCTTCGGTCTCTGGATGATCGCAGCCGCGCGGGCACTCCTGATCTTCAATTATCAGCGCGCGACGCCTCCATCCTGGAGCAGCGCAACCTGGCACCGCTGGATGCTGGTGACCACCAGCATGGCGGGATTCGTGTGGGGCAGCAGCGCCTATTTTCTCACACTGGAGATCCCCCTCCCCTACGAATTGGTACAACTGTTCGTGCTCGGGGGCATGACGGCGGGCGCGGTATCCGTCCTCTCTGTATCCTTCCCGCTGTTTCTCTGGTACGCGGTTCCGTTGACATTTCCGGTCCTTGGGCACCTCTTTCTCAGCGCACATGAATTCCATACGATCATGGGATGCATGGGCATCCTGTTTCTCCTTGCCGCCATTCACTCGGCTTGGAACTTCAATCGTGTGCTGCTCTCCTCAATGCGCCTGCAACTGGAGAAGGTGGCCCTGGCACGGTCACTGACCACCCGCACGGAGGCCGTGGAACGGCTCAATCAGGAAATCACCAAAGAGATCCATGATCGTCGCGTCATCGAAGAGCAACTCCGTGCCGCGCAGAGCGATCTGGAACAGCGTATCGCCGAGCGCACGGCCGACCTGGCGCAGGCCAACGCGCGGCTGCAGGATGAAGTCCTGGAACACCGGCGCACGGAAGGCGCGCGGCTGTCGAGCGAGAAGCGATTCAACTATCTCACGGACAACCTGAACCAGGGCGTATGGTTCGCCCAGGCGAATCCGCCGCAGGTCCTGTACGTCAACCCGGCCTTCGAGCGGATCTGGGGACTGCCTGCCGCGCGATTCTATGAAAATCCGAAGCTCTGGCGGGATTTTATCCACCCGGATCAACAACAGGCCGTCAGTGAGATCTACGATGCGGAGATTGCGAATCCGACCGGACGCGACCTGCACCTGCTGTATCAGATCATACGGCCCGACGGGCAGGTCCGATGGATTCACGACCGGATGGTCATCCACCATACCGCGACGGGGGAAGTCGATAGTCTGAGCGGGATCACGGAAGACATTACGGAAGCCCGCGAACTGGAAGACCAGTTGCGGCAGGCCCAAAAAATGGAGGCCGTCGGGCGATTGGCAGGAGGTGTGGCGCACGACTTCAACAATGTGATGACCGTTATCCTCGGTTATAGCGCGGTGCTGCTCCAGGAACTGAGCCAGAACTCTTCGGCCCGCTACTTCGTTCAGGAAATTCAGCGCGCGGGGGAACGCTGTGCGGCGCTGACCGGCCAGTTACTGGCCTTCAGCAGGAAACAAATGCTCCACCCGGTCTCGTTGGACCTTCACCGGGTGATTCGTGACCTCATGGCGCTGCTGAAGAGCCTGATCGGTGAACACATCTCGATCGTCCTGCAACTCGCCCCGCTGCCGCTCTGGGTCAAAGCCGACGCCGTCCAACTCGAACAGGTCCTGCTTAACCTGGCCGTCAATGCCCGCGACGCCATGCCGGATGGCGGGACACTGATCATCGATACCCTCCAGGTTTCCCGGGAAGAGGTCTGGGGAACGGATCATGACACGCGCACCGCCCGTACCTATGTGCGGCTGCGGGTGCACGATACGGGAACCGGCATCGACCCGGCCACGAAGGCCAAGATCTTCGAGCCCTTTTTCACGACCAAACCGCCGGGTCGCGGAACCGGTCTCGGCCTCTCGACGGTGTATGGCATCGTGCATCAAAGCGGAGGGAACATTATGGTCGAAAGCGCGGTGGGCCAGGGCACCACCATGAGCGTGTTTCTACCGGAAGTCGTCCCCCCACACACGGCCCTCCCGCCGGTTCAATCTGAACCGGCCCACACCACAGGGACAGAAATCATCCTACTGGTGGAAGATGAGCCGGCGGTGCGCCTGCTGACGCAGCATATTCTGCGCACACATGGGTACACCGTGCACGAAGCAGAGGACGGTTTCCAGGCCCTGGATCTGATCCGACGAAACGCGCTGCACATCGACCTGCTGCTGACGGATCTCGTGATGCCCGGCATGAACGGCAAAGAGTTGGCCATGCGCCTCCGCAGTCACTTCGCGGAGCTGAAAGTACTCTACATGTCCGGGTACAGCGACAACCCGCCTGTCACAGGAGATGAAGCCCAGGGCCACACGACATTTCTGCAAAAGCCCTTCTCGCCCGAGGATTTGATCCGCATTGTGCGCGAGATTCTTCACTCCGTCTCGCCTGCATAATTCACTCGATGGGCGAGGAAAATGACGGCGGAGGCCCGGACGCGCTCAATCCAGCCGGATGCTCGATCCATTGAGGCAGCAAAGACCCGGCCACCATGCCTGCGGCTGCCACCAAGACACCCACGAGCTGCGGAGGCCAGATCTGGTCCGGTGTGCCGGTCAGTTCCAATCCGCACCAGGTCCCAAGCCCGGCAGTGATAGCCAGCACTGCCCCTTGCGTCGTGGCTCTGGACCAGTACAATCCGGCCAGCAACGGCACGAAGGCCGCCACCAATGTGACCTTGTAGGCACTCTCAACCATCTTAAAAATACTGGCCTCCGAATTGAGCGCAAACAGCAGCACAGTGGCCGCAAACCCGACGAGGACGGTTCTCATCACCCGTAACAATCCTTGATCGCTGATCGTGGGCACCCAGCCCTTCACGATATTTTCACTGAACGCGACCGACGGCGCGAGTAACGTGGCGGACGAGCAGCTCATGATGGCGGACAGCAACGCGCCGAAAAAAATGATCTGTGCCAGGATCGGGGTGTGCTGCACGATCAGGTTGGGAAGGATGAGTTGGGAATCGCGTTCCAACAACTGCGCCACCTGCTCCGGATCGACCAAGGTGGCCGAATAGGCCAGGAACATCGGCACAAACGCGAAGAAGAAATAGAGCGTCCCCCCCAGCACCGATCCTCGTACCGCCGTCCCTTCGTCCCGCGCCGATGTGATGCGCTGAAACACATCCTGCTGCGGAATCGATCCGAACATCATCGTGATCCAGGCGCCGAGAAACGGAATCCAGGCCTCGATCCTCGCCGGCGGAAAAAAATCCAGTTTGCCCGCCATAGCCGCATGCGTCACCACCCGCTCTACGCCGCCGGCTAACTCGCTGATCACCGAGCCGATATAGAGCATGCCGCCCATGATGATGGTGATCTGCACAAAATCCAAAATCGCCACCGAGAACATGCCGCCGAACGTGGTGTAGGTCAGAACGATGACCGCTCCCAGCACCATGCCGACCGACTGGCTCATGGCTCCGTCCGTGACCACGTTGAAGACCAGTCCGAGGGCCTTGATCTGGGCCGAAACCCAACCGAGGTACGAAGCGACAATGCAGAGGGTGCAGAGGACTTCGACCGCGCGATTGTACCGGAGTCGATAAAAGTCTCCGATGGTGAGCAGGTTCAGTCGATAGAGCCGACGGGCGAACAGCAATCCGGCGAGAATCAAACAGAGGCTCGATCCGAACGGATCGGCTACAACCGCTCGCAGCCCGTCTTTGACGAAGGTGGCGGAGATGCCGAGCACAGTCTCGGCGCCGAACCAGGTCGCAAACACCGTGGCAGTCACCACCGGCAGCGGCAGGCAACGCCCCGCGACGGCGAAGTCTTTGGCATTATGCACGCGGGTCGCCGCGTAGAGCCCGATCCCAACCGAGCAGGCAAGATAGAGAGTCACGAACGATAGGAGCATGGAGTCATTCGCGCGTCGGTGAGACCACACCCGTCGGCGGGTGACGAGCGAGGGAGATTGTAGCGGCAGGGACTCGCCTGCGCAATGGCAGATGGAACAAGACAGTCGCTCATGCGGTCGGCTACGGGGCCGGCTGCGCCTGGGTCATCCCACGCGCAGGCCGGTCGCGCCGCGGCGACAGAACGAATCTATTCCGTCTTCGCTTTCAGCTCCTTGACCTTGCCCTTGGCCTTCTCCATGGCCGCGTTCCCCTTGCCTTTGGCGCGCTCCACTTCCGCCTGAACCTTATTTCCCTTGGCGTCTTCGACGGCGGCCTTGGCATCCCCCTTCATTTCTTCGACCTTCGCCTTTGTGTCGCCCTTCATCTCCTCCATCTTGGCCTTCATCTCACCGGCCCAGCCGACAGGCATGAGGCCGAACAGAGCCAATGCGATGGTCACGGCGGAAATCGACATCCTGTTCATGGGAGATCCTCCTTGTGAGAACGGTGAGTGGCAGCGGAATCCAATGCCCATCACAGCAGTGTCTACCAATACCAACGCCGGAGCAATTCCTGAAACCGACTACGGAATCCTCCCGAGCACAACCCCTGCACCGTCCCCGGCAACGAAGCAGATCGCAAAGAACGACCGTTTCGTTGACATCTCATCTCGCTATGGTACGAATAGGCCATGCGATACTCATTCTACTTCGCATGGGTGGTGGCCGTCCTTTCGATCTGCGTCCTGACGACGCTGGCCTCGTTTCCGTTGCTGGTGAACGGCGAGCGCCCTCCGGAGCCGAGAATCACGGCGGGAGCGGAGAAACTTCGGACGATTAAGATCCACCGCCTGCGCTGCAACCCATTCACGCCCTCGTGCCAGCTCTCCAAGCATAAGCCGCCACACAAAGTGCCGGCCTAACCAGCGGGAGCGTTCCGTCGACGGGGTCACGAGGCGTTCGATTCCGAGGCCGGCGCAGGTATAGGTGCGATCCGTCAAGCATCCCGAATCAGAACCGCCTTGCGGGCAGGAGCCTCCGATAACGGTGCAGAAATGCCTGCTAGGAGAGGGGAATGCGCCCCTTGTTTTCCTCCAGCCACTGCGCGAAGGTCTGCAGCCCGGGATTCAGCGTCCGGGCGATCACCGGTTCTCGCGCGCCGCAAAACATCGCATTGAAGTCTCGCTTGAACTGAAACATGTTGCCCAGATCATCAGCTCCGGGGAAGCCAAAGGTCCGGTAGACTTCCGGCGGAACCGCGTTGTAACGAACCTCCTGCCCCAGTGCCTTGGTCAAGGCAGCAGCCATTTGTGATCCGGTGAGATGTTCTCCCGCGATTCCGACGGTCTTCCCCACATAAGCGTCCCGCTTTTTCAGCAGCCCCAAGGCGCACTTCCCGATATCTTCCGCCGCAATCCCGGGTAATCTCGCCTCGCCCATGGGAAGCGTGAACACCAGCGTCCCGTCCGGGCCCTTCTTCGGGCCCATACCGAAATAGATGAGATTGTCCCAGTAGAACGACGTCAGCAAGAAGGTCGTCGGCACACCCAGCTGCCTGAACAGATGATCGGCTTCACCCTTGGCATCGAAATGCGGCACCTTGTACTTACCCAGCAGCGTGGGCATGCGGTCGTCCGAGAGCGGAACCCATCGACGCGTGTCTTCGAGGGTCGACCAGATCACATGCGGCACCCCTGCCGACTTGGCGGCCCGAGCCATCGCCTCGGCCTCCGCAAATTCCTTTTCGGGAGATAGGTGGGCCCAGAAAAAGGTTACACAAAACACCCCGACAGCACCCGCAAACGCCCGCGTCAAACTCTCGCCGTCGTGCACGTCGGCCGCGACCACTTCCGCGCCGAGTCGCGCCAGTTCCCTGGCCTTGTCCGCATTCACATCCCTGGTCAACGCGCGCACAGTCATGCCGCTGTTGGGATCGGCCAGAATAGCCCGCACCAATCCGCCCCCCTGCATACCCGTTGCCCCGACCACCGCAATCACCTGCTTCTGTCCCATGTCTCCCCCTTCCTTTTCGTAACCAGTTGCCGCCGTTCAGCATCCTTTCCCTGCAGTCCGATGTCAACCGATTCTCGGGGGGTTCGTTTCACGTTTGAGATAGTTAGCCCCGGACCTGGTCTTCGCCGCCAGGGGAATGGTAGGCTGTAGCAGCTAGCCAGGGAGGCACGTCATGGTACGTCTCACGACTGATCAAATGAGATCTCCTCGGCAATGGTTCGGTTCCCTCGCATTCGGGCTCAGCATTGTTCTCCTTGCCCTCCCCGTTCATGCCGCCGACTCCTCCGGCCCCTGGGAATGTTCAGGCTACACGGGTGATGCGCATACGCGATGCTTGCAGGCCTTTGTCGAAATCCAACGCGACAAAATTTCGAAATTGGAAGCAGAGATCCATGTCCAACAAAACGCCGTCGGCCAACTGAAAGAGCAGGCTGATCGGCAAAGTGCCATGACCGCCGACCTTCAACGTCAGATGGCCGACCAATCCTCTTCCATATCGGCCTACAATTATGTTGCGCCGGGATTGCTCTACGGGTATCCCTCTGTGGGTTTTGGCCTGTACCTCGGACGTCCATGGCTCTATGGCTCACCATTTTATGGCCGGCCCTACGCCTGGGGACCACGGTACTATCGGCCTTACTATGGACGCTGGCATAGACGTTGGTAGTGCCCGGACCATAAGCTGCTGAAACGTGATCCTCGCAGTGCTCTTCTAACCGGAGGGGCGTCCCGGCCATACCTGACTGTGTTACCCCTTCTTTGCCGCTTCCACCTCCACGTCTTCCTGAAGACTGACCTGACCATCAATTCATTGCCCATCCAACGACCCATGCTAGACCGAGCGGCTGCTTCGTGCATCAAAATGTTCCACACCGGTCGCACGCTCAGGTGACGCCAATGCGAACTGTATGGTAAACCATACACCACTCAGAACCTCTTGGATTGCCTTGTTGGGGACCCGTGTTTCGCTTGCACCACAGCACCGGCGTTACCTGCGCCTTCCTGCTTCTCATGTTCGGACTCCCGTCCGTCAGTCAGGCGCGTCCCGATAGGCCGCAAGCCACACCAAACGCATCGCCCATCCATTCCGAACGCTCGATCCACAGAGCCCTCACCGAAGGAACCGCGGCTCAAGCCAAACGGTTGCTTGACCAGGGAGCGGATATCGAGGCACGAGACACCCAGGGCGCGACGCCTCTGATCACAGCGGCAGGCAAGGGCAATCTGGCACTCGTCGTACTCCTCCTGAACCGGCACGCGGAAGTCGAGACAACGGATGGCGCCGGCAACACCGCGTTGCATCAGGCGAGTTTTTATGGGCAGGTACAGTGTGTCGAGGCACTCCTGGACGCAGGGGCCAAAGTCACCGCGCGGAACGCGCTCGCCTTCACTCCGCTCCACCAGGCCGTCAGGCGATTCTGGGAACTATCCGATGAATCCCCGGCGGACCGTCTGGCCCGGCAAGCCGACGTGATCGACGTGCTCCTTCGCCATGGAGCCGATCCAAACCTCAGAGATAGGGGAGGAAGAACTCCGATCACTCTGGCAACTGAAAGGAGCAACGGCTCACTCCGGCACGCATTTAACAGCACAGCCATACCGGCCATACCAGCCGCCGAGATACCGACGAGGCCCCAATCGCCTGCCGCAACGGCGGAGAGTCCACAAGCAGCTCCCGGCATGGCGGCTCCGAATCTGGAGACACACTCAAGCGCGGCCCAGAGTAACCCTCCGGCGCCGTCTCGAAGCGGGGCCCCGCTTCCGGCCGTCCCGTCGCTCAAGCCGCCGACAGAGCTGTCGGCGCAGGACGACAGACAACCGAATATCTCAGTCATCCCCATCCCATCCATTCCAGCGACGGAATCCTCCACCGGTCCGACCGCGGCGGAATCCCTCTCTCCCGCAGCTGAGGGGGCTTCGGCGGCCACTTCGCCCGCTGATGCCACTTCCAGGCCGCACACAGGTCCGATACCGGCGCCGCCGATCGCGACCGGTCCCACTGGAGATCCCGAAACCATTGAGGCAACCGCCTCGCAACCTCTGCTCACTGAATCCCAACCATCCGCTGACACGGTGACGCCCTTGTCCCCGCAGGTATCCGACATGCCGCCGACCAAGTCGCTCACACCGCAGAACAAGGTATATCCTCCAACTGCCCCATCACCAACGCCGACACCACTGATCGCCGCCGGCGATACCCAGGTGGAGACCAAACCTGCGGCTTCAACGTCGGCGGATCACCACCCTCGCACCTGGACACCAGCGATCGAGTCTGCGGAGGAAAAACGAAGACCGCGGCTACCGCCCCAGCTCACTCCCTCCACTATTGCGACGCGCCCTCAATCCGCTCCGCTTGTCGCTTCAGCCGACTCCTCCCCCGCGACAACGGGTGGTCCGCTGGTAGGCGCGACAGATCCCTCCCCTGACCACCCGCCGCTGTCGCCCCCGCCCCCCGCCACCGACAAGAAGGAGGATCCGCCGGACCGGGACGCTGAACGTCCCTGGATGTTTCAGCGCCTCGGCTTCGGGCTCGGCCTCGGATGGACACATAATCTCGGCCCGAGACGGGTGGATTCCGTCACAGTGGTCGACCGTATCGTCCGCATCGACAATGAACGCAACGACCTGGTGCGCTTCATGCCGGAAATGCACCTCTGGATCGACCGGTGGGACGAGCAACGTTGGAGTTGGGGACCGTTTCTCACGGTCGCGCCGGGGTCGCGGATCATCGACGCCGTGGGATTCGGCCTGATGATGGGCTACCGGCCGCATCGACAGGATCAGTACAGTTTCAATATCGGTATCGGCGGCACGCTCGATCTCGATGCCCGAGTCCTGGGCGACGGACTCATCGCAAACGAGCCGCTGCCGCCTCGGGAAACCACAGCCCGCACGAAGCAGACCACTGCCGCCGGGCTCCTTCTACTCTTGTCCGTCGGATGGGACCTCGCAGCGCCCCACCACCCAACACACACCGAACGACAATGACCTAACGTTCGAGGCAACGCGAGACCGCGCAGCCCCATCGACAATTGACGAGGCCCCTTGGTTCTGACTAAGGTGGAACTTCCAAGGAGATTCCTGCGATGAAGGCACAACCCCAATTTCCCAACGAACAGACCAACACCGGAGAATTCAAACGGCAGTCCGACGCGTTTCGCCACTGGGTCACCGAGGACGGCCGCTCCGGATATCCGGCCGCAACCGGACGGTATCATCTCTACGTCTCCCTCGCATGCCCCTGGGCGCATCGCACCATCATCGTCCGCACGCTCAAAGGGCTCACCTCGGTCATCGGCATGACCGTTGTCGACCCGATCCGGGACGACAAGGGCTGGGCCTTTGGAAACGGCTCCGGCCACTCCCTGGATACGACCAATGGGTTTCACTTCCTCAGCGAGGCCTATCGTGCCACCGACATCGATTACCGCGGGCGCGTGACGGTTCCGGTATTGTGGGACACCGTTACGAGACGAATCGTGACCAATTCCGACGACGACCTCATGCGGATCTTCAATGGAGAATTCAATCGCTTCACCACCAGCCCGCTTGACCTCTACCCGACAGCGCTGCGTGCACAGATCGACGAGATGAACGACTTTTTATACGACCGAGTGAACGACGGCGTTTATCGCGCCGGATTTGCGACCTCCCAACCGGCGTATGAACGCGCGGCGCGTTCGGTCTTCGTTGCCCTGGATCAACTCGATACGAGGCTTCGCGACCGGCGCTACCTCTTCGGTGCCCAATTCGTCGAATCCGATTGGCGGCTGTTCGTCACATTGCTTCGGTTCGATGCCGTGTACCACGGGCATTTCAAATGCAACCTCCGGCGCATCGTCGACTATCCGCATCTCTACGGCTACCTTCGAGACCTTTACCAGGTACCGGGTATCGCGGAAACCGTGGATTTCGATCACATCAAGCGGCACTACTACATGACCCATGACGACATCAACCCGACCCGCATCGTCCCCATTGGACCCCAACTGGATCTCGGAAGCCCGCACGGACGAGAAGGGCTTTCCTGACCGCACCTCCTCCGAGGCTGCCGAAAGAAATGCCTTTCTTACCCATCCTGCGAATCGAATTCGCCGAACCACGAACAAGGCCACAGGCTGAGCAACTCGACCATGGCAGGCGGTTCAACTCGGTCGTCCGGCGAAGCCGCATGAGGCGATATGAGTGAAGCGGATTCTTCCGACCCGCTCAACCCCGAGTCCGTCGGAACTGACTCTTCCGCGGGTGTACGTCGCAACGAGAGTCGAGACCGAGGACGACGCCGACGGCCATTTTCAACAGCCTGCGCCACGAATTTTCTTGAGCCGCAAGGCCTCCCTGGCATATGGTGAGCGGAGTCATGTTTTTCATCAGAAAGGATCGTCTATGCGTCATGTGACCGGTGCCGTCTCCGCAATGGTACTCCTCATGTCCTCGTTCAGCTGGGCGGCCGCCCCTGAGCCGGCCAACGACGAGCAAAAAACGCTCTATGCCCTCGGCGCGGCCATCAGCCAATCGCTCGGCCCGTTCACCTTGAACGAATCCGAACTCGAATTCGTCAAAGCCGGTTTGGTCGATGGTGTTCTGAAACATCCCCAAAAGGTCGACTTGCAAGTGTACGGCCCCAAGATTCAACAAATGCAGCAGGTACGCGCCACGGCGCTCGCCGAGGTCGAGAAAAAAGCCGGGGCAGGATTTCTGGCCAAAGCCGCGGCAGAGTCGGGCGCGAAGAAAACGGAATCGGGTGCGATCGTCACTATGATCAAGGAAGGCAAAGGCGCAACCCCGAAGGCCACCGATACGGTGAAAGTCCATTACCACGGGACGCTGATCGACGGAACGGTGTTTGACAGCTCGGTCAAACGCGGCGAGCCGGCCACCTTCCCGCTGAACCAGGTCATCAAATGCTGGACGGAAGCAGTACAGCTGATTAAAGTCGGCGGTAAGAGCAAACTGGTCTGCCCGTCGGGCATCGCCTACGGGGACCGTGGATCACCCCCGGTCATCAAACCGGGTGCCACCCTGATTTTCGAAGTCGAATTGCTGGACATCGTCAAGCAGTAGCCCTCTGACGGAAGGACTCTTCCGGGGCTCATTCCCCGGGGAGTCCTTCCCTTTCCCCTCTTTCAGCCATCACTTAAGTATTCTTCGTCCACCTCCGATTAGGAGTACCAGTGCCTTGCATTCCGATGCAAGGCCTACAGCCTATGCACGATACCCCGACGGCCTGACCGGCAACCGGAGGTGCCCCATATTATGCAACCACAGCTATTGCTGGTTGATGACTCTCCCCTGAATCTGAAAATTTTGCTCGAGTTTCTCCCCGCGCGTGAATACCGGTGCACAACGGCGCAGGGCGGCCTCCAGGCCTGGGAAATGCTGGCCGCGGAACCGGATCGGTTCCACGCCGTGCTGCTCGACCGCATCATGTCCGGGATGGATGGTTTGGAAGTGCTCGGCAGGATGAAGCAACATCCTGTGCTGGGGCAGATCCCCGTCATCATGCAGACGGCCGCTGCCGCCCATCAACAGACCCTGGAAGGGCTGCAGGCAGGGGCCTACTATTGCCTGGCCAAGCCGTTCGACCAAGCGACTCTGCAAGCCATCGTCGACGCGGCGGTCCGCGATCACATCAGCTATCTGGAAGTACGACAGGATCTAAACCGGACCACCACGACCATGCGCTTGATGGACTCAGGGAGCTTCCGGTTCAAAACATGTGAGGAAGCGAAGAACCTCGCGATGCTGCTCGCGCACGCCTATCCCGACCCCGACCGGGTGGTCACCGGCATCCTCGAACTCGCCTTGAATGCAGTCGAACACGGCAACTTGAATATAGGATACCAGGAGAAATCGCGCCTGATCGAAGAAAACAAGCTGGAGGAGGAAATCGCTCGACGATTAAACAATCCCCTGTACTCTTCCCGCATAGCCACGGCGCACTTGGTCCGCCAATCGAGCCGGCTCTCCTTACAGATCACCGATCAAGGGAACGGATTTGAGTGGAATAAATATCTGGACTTCGACCCCGAGCGCGCCTTCGACACCCACGGACGCGGGATCGCCCTGGCCAACAAACTCAGCTTCGATCGGATCGAGTACCGAGGGAAGGGCAACCAAGTGGTGACGGTCCTTCAGCTCGAGCAGATAGCGCGGGCTCTTGCCGTATAGACAGCTCTCTCGCAGACCGGACTGCACAGCGCATCGAACGCTTAGCGAATCTCCACGCGTGACAGCGCATACCACCGGTCCTCTCGTTTCCCCTCAATCGCCAGTTCGACATGAGCGGACCGCGCATCTTCAGAAAGAATCGCCACATCCAGAACGTAGGAGCCGGCAGGCAGGGTCTCCGGCACTACCACCCTATCCTCTACCCGCTGCGGGCCTCCCGGCAGCCATTGCTTCAGATCGGCAGAACTGATCCATTGCACCACGACCCGATCGGAACTCGATCGTAGCCGATAGGCCAATGGCCAGGCATGGTAAATCGGCGCCACCCCCTTATTCTCCCAACGCGACTGAAGGATCAGCGGGCCGCCGGGATGACATTCCGCCGCATGCGTCAGTTCGCGCAGCACGAACCGATACCCGATTTTTTTCAGGAATTCATCGAACCGCGGTCGCCAGACCTCGGGCACCGGCTTCGATTTCGCATTCAACACCGAGAGATGCCACTCCAAGCCTTGATTCAGAATACGATCGAGATCGAAACCCCGGTCGTACCACTCGTGAATGTACCCACAGACTTCCATCTGAACCGGCCCCCGCTTCCAGGCGTTCGCAATGACCGGCTCCTTGAGCACCGGAGCATAGGCATGCTCCATATGGTTCCAGTCGGGGCCGAAGTAGCCGTAATCCCCGAAACAATCCCCGCGCCAGCCGGCGCCGTGGGACGCCGCATACGCCAGCTGTCCGCCGTGAAGCATCACCAGCGGAGTTCCTGCGAAATATTTCAAGTACCAGTCGGTGATCGCGATCTGATTGGCCTCGGTCGGAAAGAACGCTTTGCACTGGGCCTCCACACCTTCGCAACACGCCGTATTCCACTCGCCCCAACATCCGATTGACCCGATGTCCACATGGTCGATGTCGACGGAGCGACCGTACCGCTCACCGAACGCACGGATCAGCCGCTCATGGTATTCGAGAAAAATGGGATTGTTGTAGTCCGGAAAAATTCCGTCGGACTCCTTCACACTCCCGACCCCCTTGTCGAGCAACCACTGGGGTGAGCCGGTTTTGTATTCGGACACGATGCGGATGGCGAGCGTCTCCCCCTGGGCCCTCGCTTGCTCGATCACGCGATCCACAAGGGCGAAGTTGTACTGACCTTCCTTCGGTTCAAGCTCAGCCCAGGGCCAACGAAAATAGGCCACGGTCGTATGGGGGTATTCTTCCGGTGCCGGCGGATGTCCGAACCCGAAATGAAAATCGGCAAAGCCCATTCCGGGGTTGTACAACACCTCATCGATTTCACGAGGCTGAACTGTAACGGTTTGCCCGGTCCCCTTGGCCCCCGGCATGCCGCTCAGTGAGTCGGCACACCCGGCCATGCCCAGCAACCACATCACCACCGTCGCGGCGCACCACATCGGTCTACGCATCGCTCCTCCTTGGACGAACTCCCGCCCGATCCTCAGGCACTCCTGCAGCCCAAGCCCGACCAGGCAACCGCCGATATTTGCTCCACCCGCCCGATGAAACCGGGAGTAGGGCCGCGCCGTAAATTATGATAGGGTACGCGGCCAGTCGGGAAAGACAACCTCGATATGCTGAATTGGTTCTCGCAGTCTCCTCAATCGGACTCCGTCGTCATCACCGGCGCCTCCACCGGCATCGGAGCCGCTTGCGCCCTCGCCCTCGATAAGCTGGGGTACCGTGTCTTCGCCGGCGTTCGTGATCCTGCCGACGGTGAGCGGCTCCAACAGCAAGCCGGACCGCGGCTCATGCCGATTCGCCTCGATGTCACCGATGCCGCCTCGATCTCGGCAGCCAGTCATACCGTTGCCGCCATGGTCGGAGAACGCGGCCTCGCCGGACTGTTGAATAATGCCGGAATCGGTGTCGCGGGGCCGATCGAACTCCTGCCGCTCGCCGACTGGCGGCGGCAGTTCGAAGTCAATGTGTTCGGGCTCATCGCAGTGACACAAACCTTTCTACCGTTGATCCGCCAGGGACGAGGACGCATCATCAACATGGGCTCCATCGCCGGACGGGCCTCCATGCCCTTCATGGCCCCCTATGCCGCATCGAAACATGCGCTGGAAGCGATCACCGATGCCTTGCGTCTGGAACTGCAACCCTGGGGAATCCGCGTCGCGCTCATTGCACCCGGCGCCATTGCCACGCCCATTTGGAGAAAAACGAGAAGAGAAGTCGATGCCTGGGATGCGGCCTGGGGTGGGGAATTCAAGAGCATGTATCAGGAGGGCTTCACCCGTATCAAAGACGCGGCCACGGCGGCCGGTGAACAAGCACAACCCGCAAGCGTCGTGGCCGAAGCCGTGGCTCACGCCCTGCGGTCGAGGTGGCCGAAGACGCGTTATCTCATCGGCTCGGACGCGGCCATCCGCGCCTACCTGGCGCTGCTCCTCCCGGATCGTCTGAACGACTGGCTGATCACCCGCATCGTGCAACTACCCCGACGCCGCTGATCGTGTTCAGCGCCCTGTCGCACGGACCATATCGATGACCTGCCCCTGCGCATCAAGATACACCGCCACTACCTCATTGGGATTCAGCTGTTCGATCGCCGGCTGGAGCAAGGGGCGCACGGGAAAGGATTGAATGTCATCGATCTTCATGCGAAGACGCATCCGCCCGTCGCCGATGGTCACGAAGGCCCCTTCGAGGCGACGCTGTGGTGCGCGCGGCGAAGAGTCCAACGCCAGTTCACGGGGCTTGCCCAATGAAAACACGTCGACGAGGAGATAGGCCCGATCGACGGCAAAATCGGCCGTCTCGCCGACCTCAAGACCCGCCAGTTTCTCCAAGGCGACTGTGCGCGCATAGAACCCCACATCCCGCCCCGTATCGAGACGAATCGTCACCCGTTCCTTCTCAGGGTTGAACGGTCTCCCCAGCGCGCCCCGGAAAATTTTCGTCGGCGGCTGATCAGCCGGCCGCTGATAGGCCACAATTTCGTCGCGATCATTGACCATGATCTCCACGGCCCCGCCCGCCTGCAGTCCACGCGCCTCGTCTCCGCCGGCTTCGAGCGACAGGTAGCGCGGAGCCCGCTCCCCCGTTTGAACTTCCACACGATCGCCGGAGAAACCGCTGATCGTGCCCCGGATCAGCCTCGCACTGGGCAGGATGCCGGGCACCGGCTTCAATTCCTCGATGCTGAGTCCGGAGATGAGTTTTGCGGAACTCGCGCAACCGGTCTCCGAGACGACCATGACGAGCGCACCGACTAACGCACACCACCCGATTTGACTCATGCCCATCGTCCCTCCGGCTCTCTGTCGGTGGATCATAAAACAAACCGCTGCCTGGAGGCGAGTGTCCGCCCTCCACAGTTAATGCGAGCCTAACCCGCTTGCGGCGACCTGTAACCGGATCTCTTGGCCCACTACAAATGTATCCTGTAACCCTCGCGGCGGTTTATGGACCAAGCATTTGACTCAGGCACTCCTCGAGGAACATCGCGCCCACCGGCCCTTCGATCTTTGACAGCTGAGGGATCGATCAGAAAGCGGGAAGCGCCTTCAGCAGTCGTTCCGCTTCGGGACGGAATCTGCGCTTCCAGGCATAGGGATAATGGGGGTGCTCGATATGGAGTACGGCGTCGAGATGCGCGCGTGCCTC
>JBEIQG010000162.1:0-8638 GCA_040376625.1 Nitrospira sp.
TCACGGTTCGTGGCGGCCAGGACACGGACGTTGACCTTCTTCTTGTGGGAGCTGCCGACCGGGTCGAACTCGCCTTCCTGCAAGACCCTGAGTAACTTGGCCTGCAGGTCGAGAGGAAGTTCGCCGATCTCGTCGAGAAAGATCGTGCCCTTGTCGGCCAGCGCAAATCGGCCTTCGCGTTTCCTGGTCGCACCGGTAAAGGCTCCCGGTTCGTGACCGAAGAATTCGCTTTCGATGAGTGTGGCGGGAATGGCCGCGCAGTTCACGGTGATCAACGGTTGATCTTTCCGGTGACTGGCCTGGTGGATGGCGCGGGCCGCCAGTTCCTTCCCCGTGCCCGTCTCACCGACGATCAGAACCGTGGCATCCGTCGGGGCGACTTGCGCGATGTCCTGCAACACCTGCCGCAAGGCCGGACTTTCGCCGATCAAGGCGCCATCCTGATGAAGAGCCTGGAGTTCTTCGCGCAGACGTTCGGTTTCGGCGGTGAGCGATTCAATTTTACGTTCCGCCTCGACACGATCGCGGACGTTGCGGAGAATCACGGTTGTAAAAGTCCGGCGATGCAGCTCGAACCGGGACAGTGTGGCCTCGGCGGGAAACGATGCGCCTGCGGGGCAGCGGGCGGTGAGCCCGCCCGGAATCCAGAGCGAGCGTTGTCCCTCCGGCCGGGTATCCAGGTCGGCGATGAGGCCGGTGAGGCGCGCGGCATCTTCTGGGGCTACGAATTGGTGAAAACGCTGTCCCACCATCGCGGTGCCCTGGCAGCGGAAGACCTTCTCGGTGGCCGGGTTCACGCGTGTGATCAGGAGCCGGTCGTCCAACTCGATGATGGCATCCATCGCGCTGCCGAGCAGCAGGCTCATGGTTTCTTCACGTTCGCGCACCTCGGCTTCCGCCCGCAGCCGTCGAAGTTCCGCCGCCGCCCGCTCGGCGAATATTTTGAAGATCGCATAAATTCTCGGCTCTTCCGGTATCGGTCGCCGATCGATGACCGCCATGTGGCCAAGAATCATTCCGTGCCTGTCCTGAAGCGGCACGCCCAGATAGCTGACAGCACCGGCTTGTCTGAGTTCATCCTCGTGCGGGTATATCTCCAGAACGCGGTCCGGAAAGTGGACCAGCCGGGCCGTGTCGATGACGCGCTCGCAGGGGGTCCCGGCGATATCAACTTCATAGTCCTTCACCCATTGCCCGTCCATCCAGAAGGAAAGGGCTCGGAGGCGGCGCTGCTCAGGGAAATATTCCGTGACCCAGGCTCCATGTGTCCCCAGGGCACCGGCAAGGTTTTTCACCAGTGCCGAGAAAAATCCGTGGCCGGTTTCCGTTGCGGTGCCCTGAAGAATCGCGCGCAGGACGGCATCGGCTTCCAGGCCATGGAGGGGGCGCGTATTATCCTGTTGTGGCGAAGACATGATGGAGATGGCGTAAGTATGAAATGAAGGGGAAGCGGTTTCAAGGGTGCGAGAGCGAACTAATTTGTTCTCCGGTAATTTTCTTGGCCCTTGTTGCCTGACCGGTTTTGCGCTACCATCCCGCACAGACATGATGCGTCTCACCCCGTCCCGTGCCGGCCGCCTCGCAATCGTGAGGGGGGCCGACAGAGTGTGCGCCACGCCCCCTTACCAGACCAGTGACAGGCAGACCGTCTCTGTGGTGCCTCGGACCGGCGAGCCATTGCAGAGAGACGCCGGCGTCGTATGACATTCGGTGGCGATCCGGGGAGACCGCGCAGGAGTGAGATGGAGTTCCGATGATTCAAACCGACGAAAAGGATCTGTGTTGAGATGGGGGTGACGCTCGCGCCATGGAAAGCCGTGCTGCGGGACTGGCAGGCGAGGGCGGTTGCCGACGTGTTGGCGAAGCCGCGTGAGGATTACCTCGTGACCGCGACGCCTGCGGCCGGGAAAACTCGCTTCGCGCTTCGCATCGCCCATCAGTATCTCGCCGGTCGGGCCGCGAGCCGTGTGCTGGTGATCTGTCCGACGAACCATCTTCGAACCCAATGGGCATCCGCGGCGGGACAGGTCGGCATTCAACTCGATCCCGCCCTCTCGAATGAGCAGGCCTGCGAGGCGCGCGATTATCACGGCGCGGTTGTGACCTATCAGCAAGTCTGTCTGGCCCCGGAAGTGTTCCGGCGCGCCTGCCGCAGTCGCAAGACGCTGGTCATCCTGGACGAGTTGCACCATGCCGGGGACGGGAAGGATTGGGGCAAGGCGCTGCGGGAATCGTTCGGCGAAGCGGTCTTTCGTCTGGCGCTGTCCGGCACTCCATTTCGCTCGGACAACAACCCGATTCCGTTCGTGCGATATGAGCAGGGCGAAAGCCAGGCGGATTTCACCTATGGGTACTCGCACTCGATTCGTGACGGCGTCTGTCGCCCGATTCTGTTTCCGAGTTACGAAGGCGAACTGACCTGGTTGTCGGACGGGCGCGAGCATCGGGCCACCTTCGAAGACGGGTTGACCTTCGAACGCCAGCGGGAACGGCTCAAGACCGCGTTGCTTCAGGAGAGTTGGCTGGGCCCGGTCTTGAGCGATGCCCATGCTGAGTTGCAGCGTTTACGCAAGCAGGAGCAGGCGGATGCGGGCGGGTTGATCGTGACCATGAACCAGGACCATGCGCGGCAGGTGGCGGATCTGGTGCTGAAGCTTACAGGTACGCGCGCGTTCGTGGCGGTGTCGGACGACCCATCGGCCTCCAAGACCATCGAAACCTTTGCCCATCACAAGCAGCAGCAGTGGCTGGTGGCGGTGAATATGGTGAGCGAAGGCGTCGATATTCCGCGTCTGCGGGTCGGGGTCTATGCGACCAACGTGTTGACCGAGATGTATTTCCGCCAGGTCGTCGGGCGGTTCGTGCGAATGCAGGACAAGGTGCCGAAGCCGCAGCGGGCCTGGCTCTACCTGCCGAAGGATGCCACGCTGGTGCATTATGCCAAGCGCATCAAGGTCGAGCGTGATCACGTCCTAGAAGAGATCATGCCGGCGGTGCAGCGGACACTGTTCGGCACGGCGGCCACTTCGCTCAAGGAATATATTCCCCTGAACGGCGTGGCTAGGCTCGATGCTTTGATCGGCGCGGACGAGGGTGAGCCGGCCGGTGAAGGCAAGGGGCAGCAGGAACCGGCCGTCGCCTTGCATGACCAGAAGAACGTCTTGCGGGACAAACATCGCTCTCTGGTGGGGGCGGTGGCGCGGAAGTGCGGGATGGATCATCGGCAGCTCAACGCGGAATTGATCAAGCGGACAGGGGGCCGGGTCGATCAGGCGACTATCCCGCAACTGGAACGACGGATCGCCCTGCTGGAGAAGTGGCGGGATTCCGGCTACGACAAGAAGCGCTGAGAGGCTGAAGTGTGGTAATGATGGCAGGCCGTCATCGGCGGGTGCGTGAGCTGGACGAAATTGATGTGAGAGGAAGGCAAGCATGGCTGGTAAACAAGTAACGCGCCGGACGAGCGCGGTGGCCACGAAGATCAGGAAGCAGACGGCGAAGAAAGCGGAGCCCGCGCGCCGTGCAAAGACGAGCCGCGCCAAGCGGCCGTCGGTGGCGGTGGTCGTGCTGTCCGGTTCCACTCCGCTCCGCCGGAACAAGGCGGCGGAGTTGGTGGCGGAAGAACTGCAGCTGGATCTGGCAAAGGTGAACCTGGCCTCAGTGGTCAGCCGTCAGGCCGGCGAGACCGAGAAGAACATCAACCGGGTGTTCGATGAGGCGGAACGGAGCGGATCGATTCTCTTCTTCGACGGCGCGGATGCACTATTCGGCACGAACCGGTCAAGCAAGGATGGCGAAAATCGCTCGACTGCTGCCGGAGCGGCGCATCTATTGCAGCGCATCGAGGACCATACTGGTCTGGTCATTCTGACGACCAACGGGAAAAGCCGGATCGATCAAGCCCTGTCGCGACAAGCGAAGGTGTCCGTGATGGTGGGCATCAAGAAGAAGCCAAAGAAGAAGTCGGCCTGACAAGTCGTTCTCCTCAGGGGCCGGGCGATAAGAGAACGCGGCTGACAGACTTTCTCAGCATCCTGTGAGGATTACTCCGTTTCTTCGCTGGCCTCCAGGCACTTTGTGCACTGTTCCAGATCGGGCACGCCATGGGCGCTGCAGAAGTGCCGATGGCAGAGCCCGCAGAGCATGAAGGTCATCTTGATGCGATCTTCCGCTTCGCAGTAATAACAGTTTTTTGCAGTTCTTGCCTTCGGCATAGTCCGTCTCCTCGAAACATGTGTTGGTTCAACTGTCTGCCGTTGATTCAGTGCCCAGGCTGGTTTCTGTCGGCCTTAATGCGGTTCGCCGTCAGTTCATGCCGGTACCGCGCATGGAGGGCGGCAGGACCTGAAACCATGACAGGGGGCGGGCAAGGCACCTAGGCCGAGTTAGCCTGAGGCGCTAAGGGCAGCTAGAGGTGTGATCGTGCTCGCGTTCGCCATTCCACAGGGTCAGGCGGCACTCCCGTAATCGTTGCCCCGTTATAACACATTTGAAGGCCGTCGTGGCATTTCCAGCCTGTTGTGGCGAAGCGACGAGGTCAGATATTCGGCAAGAGCCCATGCCGCTGTGATCGCTGTAGTGCGCGGTGGATCGCTTCAGCCGCCACACGGTGGCCCTCGTCCGTCCAATGCGTATCGTCGGCCAGGTAGGTTGCGACGCCTGCGCGTGATGCGGCTTTCAGGGCCGGAGTGAGATCGACATACTCGATGCGCGAGTCCGAATCCATCAGCAGCCGCTGTATATGTCCGGGCAGATCGGTGACCTGCCAGCGACGAACCGCTTCCGTCGCCAACGTGACATTGCCCAGGTCATGGTAGACCCGGAACTTCTCCGGAACAAAGGCCACCAGGAAACGGATATTCCGGTCACGGCAAAGTTTCGCAGCTTCGATGACAGGAACGACAGCTTTGCGAAGAGTCTGGTCTGAGATCCGCTCCACTTCAGCGGAGGCAAAAAATACGGTTGTCGTCCTGTGCGTGGTGTCGAGAAACTCGGCCCGAAGCTCCTTGAGGGAATCATCCGGCGCACAATGCTGATCCGGGCGGAACAGAAGGGCCGAAACATTTCTGGTCAATGACCGAAACCAGAAATCCTGCCACCAGCCGATACCGGACCGGGGCACCCTCTCGTCATATTTCTCCGCATCGGAAAAATCGTTGCCTTCAAAAAACGCCCAGATCACGGTCTTGGGTGCGAGTGGCAAGCCGAAACGCCGCAGGACGGCCAATTCCTGCTGAGGACCATATCCTGAATGGCCCAGGTTGGCGACGGACTTTCCCTGGAGTTCGCTCAGCCGTGTCGTGATTAAGTTTTCGTCCGGCGTGAAATATCCTTCCATGTATGAATCTCCGATCACCACGATTTCGGCCGATTCGAGTTCGCGGGCATTGCGAAATCCGTTGCGATCATAACGGACGGCCACCGTTCGCGCCGGATCGGGGGGAATGCAAAGCGCCGCGCCGATGTTTCCCTGGTACGGTGCTTCGTACTGATAATACGGATCGTGCCGCCACAAGAGTTCCTTGTCGAACCGTCGTCCCGCCACGCTCAGGGCCGTGCCGGATTCGTACGAGCCGAAGAGGGCGCGGTAATCAACGAGGTCGATCAGTGCGGCTCCTTCTGCGAGCACCCAGCAGAACACCAGCGAGCCAGTCGTCAGAAGGAAGCGTGTTCCTGTTTCCGAGAGCGGCCCCCGGCTGAACATACCGTACAATGCCCAGCCCAGCAGATAGGCCGAGATGACATTGTCGAGCAGGTGCCGGATAGTCGTCACCCCCGTGAGGAAAAGGATGCCATATCCCGCAAGGAAGACGGTCAGGGAGAGGGCGACTACGGCACTTTTGCGTATCTCCGATGGCATACCAAAGTCACATTTCGGTGGAGAGTCTGATGCCGGGCCTTGGAGAATCATCCGCTCCGGCACGGGTTGTGCGCCGCATGGTGAGCGTCGCAATCAGTGTCCAGTATTACTGGACACTCAGGCGGCTGTCAACTTCGTGGGCCTGGTGAAGACTTCCGGCAAAGCGGGTGCGTGGTTTCCAGCCTGAGGGCGATGAGTCACGAGGTGATGAGTCATTTTGAGGGGGTCGTTCAGGAACCCGAACAGTGGGAGACTGTAGGCGGCGGCGGATCGATCAGATATTCAGTGTCGCCGAACTGTTTGGAAATGCGACGACCGCGGATGTCCACGAAAGGGCGGATTTCCGGAGTACACGATTCCCGGGCTGTCAGCCTTCCGGCAGCGCCACCTCTTCCCGCAACAAAAACTTGATCGACGGGTTCGATTTGATGCAGTAGGCCAGCAGGTGTTCGGTGGTGAACAGCATGACGCCGCGGCCCTGCTGGTCGACGAGCCGGATAGTGTCGGAAGGCCAATAGACGGCCGAAATCGTGGCGGGATCACCGACGATCCAGCGTGCAAGCGTATGGGGCAGCCGCTCCACGGATGTCTTCACTCCGTATTCATTCTCCAGACGGGACATGACCACGTCGAATTGCAATTCACCCACCGCGGCCAGCACCGGTTCCCGGCGCACATGGTCGGGTGAATAAAAAATCTGCATGACCCCTTCTTCCTCGAGCTGCTTGAGGCCCTTCTGAAACTGCTTGTGCTTCGAAATATCCTGCGTGCGCAACAGGCCGAAACATTCCGGAGGAAAGTGTGGAATGGGATCGAAGGTCAGCGCGGGATCGGAAGTCAGGGTGTCGCCGATCGTGAATAGGCCGGGGTTGACCAATCCGACGACATCGCCCGGATAGGCCTCGTCGATCGTTTCGCGATCGCGGCCGAACAGGCGATGGGGACGTGTCATGCGGATCTTGCGGCCCAGACGCGCATGGTGGACCATCATGTCTTTTTCGAAGCGTCCGGAGCAGATGCGGAGAAAGGCCATGCGGTCGCGATGCTGCGGATCCATGTTCGCCTGAATCTTGAACACAAAGCCGGAGAACGCTTCGTCGGTTGGTTGTATCAGGCCCTGAGCGGTCTGGCGCGGACCGGGAGGCGGTGCGAGTGTGGTAAAGGCATCCAGGAAGGGTCCGACGCCGAAGTTGGTCAATGCGCTGCCGAAGAACACCGGCGTCAATTCTCCCGCGAGGAAACGGTCGCGATCGAAGGAGGTGCCTGCTCCCGTCAACAGTCCGATTTCATCCTGCAGCGGCCCGTAGGCCTCGCCGAGGGTCTCCGCCAGTTTCGGATTGGGGAAGGCTTCAACCGTCATCGGGGCTCGCCGTTGGTTGTGGGCCGTGCGCTGGAAGAACAGTACCTGGCGGTTTTGGAAATCGTACAGGCCTTGAAAGCCCGACCCCTCGCCGATCGGCCAATTGAAGGGCACCGCCGTCATCCCCAGCGTCCGCTCGATTTCGTCCAGCAGGTCGAACGGATGGCGGCCAGGCTGGTCCATTTTGTTGATGAACGTCAGGATCGGGATGCCACGCTTGCGGCAGACGGCAAAGAGTTTCTTGGTCTGCGGTTCGATACCCTTGGCGCCGTCCAGCACCATGACGGCGCTGTCGACGGCCATGAGTGTGCGATAGGTGTCTTCGCTGAAGTCCTGGTGCCCCGGGGTGTCGAGCAGGTTGACCCGCGCGCCTTGATAATCGAACTGCAGCATGGTGGAGGTGATCGAAATGCCGCGTGCCTGCTCCAATTCCATCCAGTCGGACTTGGCTTGCCGCTGACTGGAGCGAGCCTGCACCGCTCCGGCAAGGTGGACAGCTCCCGCATAAAGCAGCAACTTTTCCGTCAAGGTGGTTTTTCCGGCGTCCGGATGGGAAATGATGGCAAAGGTGCGCCGTCGCAGCACTTCTCGCCGCAGTTCATCGGCCGCAGATTTCTCAACCGGCAGGGACATAGCTCTTCTCTTTGTGGTTAAAGGAGGCCAACGGGACAGGGCGTGATGGCATCGCCTGGCGTCGCTGGGTGGTAACTCTTCCTTTTATCAGTCGGAGCGGTGCGGCGGCAAGGAGTGGAGGCGGGGAGGGGCCGGGGCGACTCTCTTGCTCGCAGAACGCGCACGATCGGAATGTGCTCGTCCCATGCGCGCAGGGAGAGTCGCCCCGACCCCTCCCCTTGGATTGGTGGAGCGTTGGACGCGCACAGGTTGGGGACCTTCCGGGCTGCCCGCCCTGGGTGAGGGATAGAAGGATTCCAGATGATGCGCACGATAATGCTGGGTTCGTCCCATGCGCGCAGTGAAGGCTCCCTGCCTCCTCCCTTTAGACGAAGTTGGAATAGCGGACGCGCGCAGTAGGAGATCAACCAGCCCCATCCCTGAGATGAGGCATAAGGGGGGATTTCGGACGACGCGCATATTACAGCTGTACGTGTAAGACGGACACAGTCCGGACCACCGAGGGTGCGCTGTCAAGAGAAGTGGGTGAGGGAGAGAGGCCCAGTGGGGTATCGGTCACGTTTTGCGAGACATGGGGATCTCGACGAGGGAGCGCAAGGTCTGACCCGCAAGCGCCTGTTCGATGGCGGTATCGCGGCGGCGTAACACCTCACGGACACTGTCCTCGGTACCCAGCGAGACCGTCGCATCGGCGGCACGTCCTTGGTGGGTGGCATCCAGGACCTCTTTGATGGAAATCAACTCAGGCGGCTTGGTGAGACTGATACCTTCGGGATTGGCCATGA
>JBEIQG010000147.1:0-9552 GCA_040376625.1 Nitrospira sp.
TCCTGATCGAGCTGAAAGGCCTCAACGGACGTGATCGGCTGGCGGGTTACGACGTGCATTCGATGATCATCTATCCGTAAATCCCCAAGATCTTGGGGAGCTAGGTACTTGTCAAACGATCTATAGCGTGATATACCTGCCAAACTTTTTCGCCTTGCACTCATCACGAAAGGGCATGAGACTCTATGGCGACGAAAGTCCACGCAAAGAAAAAAACACCAACGACGAAAGCAAAAGCCCCCGCTCCCGAAAAGCCTGTGAAAAAAGAGCGGCCGGCTCCGGTTACTGCTATGACTGAAAAAGACGAAGACAGCGTTGCCGCGCGAGTGGTTGCCGCGCTCACACTGAAAGAAACACCCAAGGAACGAGAAGAGCGTCAGCGCCGGCGTGAAGTCCTGCAGCGAATGCTCCTGAGCAAACGCCAGGAAATCATGCGTGAGATCGAGGGGAACCTCGGCCAATCGTTAACCGAAGATCAGCAGCGCCGCTTGGAATCTGCCAGGGACGTGGGGGATCAGGCCCTCATGGACTTGGATCGCGAACTCGGTATTTCGCTGATGGAGATGCGGAACCGGAAGCGCCAGGCCATCGATGAGGCATTGACGCGACTCAGTGAGGGTACCTACGGGATTTGTGCGGAATGCGGCATTGAGGTCAGTGAAAAGCGGTTGGAGGCGGTGCCCTTCGCAAAACTCTGTGTCCAATGTCAGTCTCGACAGGAATTGCTCGAGAAAATCGAGAAGGAAGAGGATCGCGACTAGCTCGTGGGAGCTGGCCGCATCCAATTCATTGTCCCTCTTCGGCTTGTAACGCGCCTCAGTCCGTGATGGACGTTCGAGTTTCCATGCCTCGGTAGTCTTCCAGGTCCTTTCCTGTTTCCTATGACTCACGTCGATTCGAAGGCCGTGATCCTGCTCAGTGGTGGGTTGGATTCAACCGTCACGGCTGCCATTGCCAAGCAGGACGGCTATCGGATCTATTGTCTGACTGTCTCCTACGGCCAGCGCCACCATGTCGAAGTCGAGCGGGCGAGAGCCGTTGCCAGGGCATTGAGTGCCGCCGGTCATGTGGTGGTGGGCGTGGACCTGCGGGCGTTCGGTGGATCCGCCCTCACGGACGATGTGACTGTGCCTAAGGATCGTTCCCAAGAGGAACGGGCGGGCGATGTTCCCGTCACCTATGTGCCGGCTCGCAACACCATCTTTTTGTCTCTGGCTCTGGCATATGCTGAAACGCTTGAGTCACAAAGAATTTACTTCGGGGCCAATGTGGTGGACTATTCCGGTTATCCGGATTGCCGGCCGGATTTTATCCGCGCGTTCGAAGCGGTCGCCAGGCTTGGAACCAGGATGGGGAGTGAGGGGCGGTCTGTGGAGGTGCGTGCGCCTCTGCTGATGTTATCAAAAGCCGAAATCGTGCAACGCGGGCAGGAGCTCCGAGCTCCCTTGGAACTCACGCACAGTTGCTATGACCCCGGCGCTGATGGCGTAGCCTGCGGCCGATGCGACAGTTGCCGGATTCGGCGTGAAGGCTTCCGCCTTGCGGGAGTTGTAGATCCGATATCCTATGCGATACCCTAACGGCCGTCGAGACGATGAAGGTGATGGTTGCCCGCCGTGCGCCCGGTGCGTATTTCCGCCCGGGATCAGGCAGGAGTGTGGAGAACTGTGCCCATGACACCTGAAGAATTCTTTATGTACCTGATCATTGCCCTCGTGATCATTGCGCCGATCGGTGCGCGGCTCTACCGCCGGTTGACCTTGCATCGCACAACGCAAATGCTTCGGGATCAATTGAAGCAATCACAGGGCTCTCAGACGAGAACCCCGCCTTCTGAGCCCCCCCGATGAAGCGCATCAGAGTCAGGAGTGTACAAATGAAGGTCTGTGTGATGGGCATCGGGCTCGCGGTTATGGTTGCAGCCCTGGTGGCTTGTGAGTCCAATGTGAACAACCAAGGCGAGGCAAAGCCGGCTGGAGGCGCGACACCGGCGGAGATGCAGGTGGGCGAGACGAAATTTACTGCCAATTGTGCCGCCTGTCATGGTGTGCGTGGTGTCGGAACCAAGCAGGGTCCGCCGCTGGTGCATAAGATTTATGAGCCGAATCATCACGCCGACATGGCATTCCAGCGGGCCGCGGAGAATGGCGTCCGTGCTCACCACTGGGAGTTCGGCAACATGCCGAAGATCGAAGGCGTGACGCCAGGAGACGTCGAGCAGATTACTCGATATGTGCGATGGTTGCAGCGGGAGGCAGGGATCTATTAACGTCCCGGCCGGATCGTGTTCAATGTCAGGCTGCCTGTGCATAGTCGACCAATTTCCCTCACCCCCCTTCGTTTGACAATTTCCGTGTGCGGTTCGTAAGGTGTTTGTATGCCATCGTGAGGCCGTCGACCCCTCCAGGCGTTGCGGGTCGGGCTCGTCGGTCAGACCTTTTCACAGGAGGAACCTATGAGACACGGAGCCTGGTCCATGTTGGGGGCTGTGGGGGCGTTGCTGATGACGTCGGGTTGCGTGGCCATCGAGGCCGGCCATGAGGGGGTGATGGTGGAACAACCATTCTTCTTCGGCCACGGAGGCATTGATGCGGCTCCCTCCAAGACCGGACGGGTCTGGGTTGCGCCGACGACCAAGGTCATCGAGGTGGATGTCCGGCCATTACAGTATTCGGAACATTTCGATATTATTTCGGCGGAAAACGCGCCCGTTTCTTTCGATGCGTTTATGATCGCCAATGTGGTCGAAGGGCGATCCCCGGAGATCGTCGGTCGCTACGGCACCAACTGGTACCAAAACAACGTGAAGGAAGCCTTCCGCACCTTCGTCCGGGAAGAAGTGCAAAAGTACCCGCTGTTTCAGCTGACCACCGATCCTACGACTAGGACGAAACTGCAGGATGCCATTGCGCGTGAAGTGCAGACCAAGCTCATCGATAAACAAAACATGCCGATCCGGCTTAACCGAGTCGTTGTGGGCAGCATTCTGCCGCCGAAGGGGGTCGTCGAACAGACGACTCAAACCATCATTCAAGAGCAGCGCAAGATCACCATGGTCGAGTTCCAAAAGGCGGAAGAGGCGCGTGAAAAGGCCGAAAAGCAGCGCGGGATCGCCGATCGCGCCTACCGGGAATCATTGGGACTGACGGCGCCTGAATTCGTCGACCTGCGCCGTATCGAAGTGCAGAAGGAAATCGTGCAGCACTCACCTTCGGCCTTGACGGTCATCATGGGATTGGAACGGGTCGGCATCAACCTGCCGCCTCTGGCGGGCGATCGGTAAGACTCAGGTATGGACAAGTATGGGTGTTTCAAGTTGAGGGACAGGAGCGGAAGCCATCCGGTCCTGTCCCCCGAGCCTCGGCGGACTACTTCACCACCCACACGCGGTAGGTTTTCGCATTGAGTGGTTTTGCAATTCTCAACGTCCCCACCTCACCCGGGCTCATGACATCGTCACCGGTCGCAGTTTTTCTGGCCGGATGTCGGCTGCTCCGCACGAGGACGCCCTGATCGTCATAGAAATCCACCATCACATCCGCTGATTCGCGCAGGCCGCCTTGGTAGGCGGTTCCCAGCCAATCGAGTCGCTTGAGTGCTTGGTACACGATAACCAGCGTGCCGTCGGCCTCTTCGCGTGCGCTGACGATTTTCACCGCCCGATTTTGATCCAAACCGGGTTCGCTTCCGCCCAGTGTCTGTGCAATCAGTACCCGTTCCACCTCGTCCGCGTGGAAGACGGCCTTCACCTTACAGTACACCGTGCGGCCTTTTGCGCTTTGCTGAACGATCTGCCGATCAGTCACATGCTTCAAGGTGAGGGTATGCACGAGATTGCGGAACAATTTGGAATCGACAATCGAAGCGGTCTGCTCTCGCACCGCCGCTGAGCTGCTGACTGCCTGATAGAGCGCCTGGGTGCAGGCATGTTGTTTGGCTTCTTCCTCGGTTTCCGGCTCGTGATAGGCGTACCGATAATCGCCGGTCACATCGACTCGCGATTGTTCCGGCAGGGCCTGAGCGGGAGCGGCAAACACGAGACATTGAGCGGCGATTGCGAGCAAGGTACCGCGTGGTGAACGCGACAGCTGCGGGGTCATACGAGCCACCTCCCTTTCCGTCCCGGTTCCACAGAGATAGTCGGCGCATGCCGATGCTAAGTTATGCTACCACGCGTAAGGGGGCGCAGCAATGCAGCGCCGTTCCACTCTTGCGCATGCTGCAAGTGCGATCAATCGGTCACGAGCCTCGTCGCATGGGGCTCGGTGCGTCAGTCTCCGGTCCGTCGCGCGCTCGACCGGAGTGAATCCGGTCGCAACTCAGCGGAAAAGCATAGGATGCCTTGACTTGATCGAGGTCTTCACTCACACTCGGGCTCGACACTATGTATGACGGCACCGAGCAAGACCTGCTTCGCCTCCTCGCTTCACGGGCCGGTATTTCACCCGAATATCACGACATTGCCGGCACGCTGCATGTCACCACTGACGACACGCGTCGAGCTATTCTGACGGCGATGGGGTTTGAGGTCGGATCTCGCGAGTTACTGGCCCAAGCGCTCCTGGCTTTAGACGACGAGGCCTGGCAGCAACCCTGCGATCCGATTCTCATTCTCCAGCAGGGGTATGGACCCACTCAGTGGACGTTTCGCCTCGCGCTGGAGGAAGGCGAGGAGCAACACGTCGCGGTGGCCTGGAATATAATGGATGAAAAGGGGACCGTCGTTCATCGCGAGGAAACCAACCCCGGCCTGAATCCATGCGAGATCCGTTCGCTGGCTGGTCGGCGCATGGCGCGCCTTGAACTGCCGTTGGTCCAGCACCTGGCGCTCGGCTATTACGACTTGTCGGTCGGCACCCTGGGCAGCAAGGTGGTGACCAGGGGCACGCTCCGCGTGGTCGTGGCCCCGGCGAATTGTTTTGTGCCGGAAGAGCTCGCCCGGGGTGGAAAAGTGTGGGGTTTGGCGCTGCAGCTATATTCGCTGCGGTCGCAGACTAATTGGGGGGTGGGCGATTTTACGGATTTGTCCCGACTGGTCGAATGGGCAGGGAAGGAGCTGGGCGCCGGCATCATCGGGCTCAATCCGCTGCATGCGCTGAAAAATTCTCGTCCTCACCATCTCAGCCCCTATTCCCCGACCAGCCGACTATTTTTGAACGAGCTCTATATCGACCTCGATCGGCTTCCCGAGTATCACGCGTCGCCGGATGCGCAACGGTTGCGGAACAGTGCAGAGTTTCAAGAGAAACTGGAACAGGCGCGCGCGGCTGACCTGGTGGATTCAGAAGCCGTGATCAAGGCAAAGCGCACGATGCTGGATCTCGCCTACCGTCAGTTTCTGAAGGATAACTATGCGGGAACCGAACCGTTGCTGGAGCCGATCACTGCGCGAGGGTGGCTGTTGCATCGGTTTATTCGGGACGAAGGAGAATCGCTGGAGCGGTTTGCATTGTTCCAGGTCCTGGAAGAGGAACGACGCCTGATCGAACAGTCGCCCAAGCTGTGGCCCGAATGGCCGGCACAGTACCGGGCTCCCGGTTCGCCGGCGTTGCATGAGTTTTCCAAGCGGCATCGCAAGCGGGTCCGGTTTTTCCAGTATATGCAGTGGGTGGCGGCGGATCAGTTACGAGCGGCCAACACCCGGGCGGCTCAGGTACAGATGACGGTCGGCTTATATCCCGATCTGGCACTCGGGAGCGATCGCAACGGGGCGGAGGCGTGGATGCTGCAAGACGTGCTTGCGCTCGGTGCGGACTGCGGCGCGCCCCCGGACGCGTTTGCACCGCAAGGGCAGAATTGGGGATTTGCTCCGTTTCATCCGCTGCGCCTAAAGGCCACGGGCTATCGCTCGTTCATTGAGTTGCTCAGGAAAACGCTTCGGCAGGGCGGGGCGATCCGCATCGATCATGTCATGACGCTGTTCCGGCTGTTCTGGGTGCCGCGCGGGATGAGTGCAGAGTCGGGAGCCTATGTGCAGTATCCGGCCGAGGACCTGCTGCGGATTCTCGCGCTGGAAAGCCTGCGCGCGCAGACGCTGGTAATAGGAGAGGATCTGGGAACGGTGCCCGACTATGTGCGGGAACAACTGGCGCGTTACAAAGTTCTCTCTTATCGGGTCTTTTATTTCGAACGAAACTGGGATGGGGCCTGCAAGTCTCCGTCAGCCTATCCCGAGCAATCACTCGCAGTCGTCACCACCCACGATCTTCCGACGCTGACCGGGTATTGGACGGGGGAAGATATCCGATTGCGGGCCAAACTCGGCATGTATGCAAACGAACAGGCCATACAGCAAGCATTCGAGGAGCGCACGCGCGACCGGGGGCATATCCTTCGAGCCTTGAACGGGGCGGGGTTGTTGCCTTCCGGGGTGAGCGATCAGCCTGATTCTGTTCCGGAGATGACGTCCGCTCTCTGTCGCGCGATCCATGTCTATCTTGCGTCGTCGCCCGCCTGGGTCGTCATGGCCAACCTTGACGATGTGATTGGTGAAGTGACACAAATGAATCTCCCGGGCACCGTGGACGCCTATCCGAACTGGTCGCGCAAACTGTCGCTGTCTCTGGAGGAGCTCCAACGGGATGAATGCCTACAAGCACTCGCCGCAGCCCTGTGTATGCTCCGCCCTTCGGCCGCAACTGCCTAAACTGCCCCTCCTGCGCGGTGCGACATCGTGATGAAGAGCCGGAATCAGGTGGTCCTGACCATCGCCACAATTCTCTTCCTCATCGTCATGGTGATGGAATGGATGTTCCCGCTGAATGTTGTCGGTGCATTCGGTTTCGTGCTCCCGATCTTACTGGTGGCCACCGTCAGAAACCGGCGGCTCATGATCTTGACGCTGGCGCTATGCATCCTGGTGACATTTGTCGGACTTTTCCAGCCTGGCAAGAAGCGGGAACGGTTCACCGCCGTCGTGTTTAATCGCATTATGGTGGCCTGTGTGTTGACCGGGGTGGCCTACATCGGCGTGACGTGGGAGGAACGGAAAGCCCGGGAGGAGGCCGCCAAGGCCGCGCTTGCGACGCAAACCGAACACCTGTTGCTGGTGAATACGCAGCTGGTCGAGATTAAAGACAAGTTAGCGCGATCCGAACGGTTGGCCGCTGTGGGGCAGCTGGTGGCCTCGGTGGCACATGAAGTCGGCACGCCGTTACATTCGATTGGCTGGCATGTGGAAGCGCTGGCGGAGGAGCCCGGGGTCACCGCTGCGATGCAGAAACGCATCGCGATTATCGATGAACAATTGAGTCGCGTGGTGCGGATCATTCAAGATCTTTTATCGTCCACCCGCCAACGCAAGCCTGAACCGACATGGTATCCGGCGGAACGCCTGATCGAGCCGGTCGTAGCACTGATGGAACCGGGATACCATGCCAAGGGTGTGACCCTTCACACGGAGGTTGCGCCGGATCTACTTGTGTGGGCCGACGCCGAGAAGATCCACCAAGTGTTGGTCAATCTCCTGAGCAATGCACTCGCGGCCACCGGTGCGGGAGGCCAGGTCACGGTCGCCGTGACCATGCGTGAGGCGTCTTCTGAGGAAGTGGAGAGCGCCTCTTCTACGGGCCGGTCCGATCTCAGCACGGTGGTTGCGCTGGTGGTGAGTGATTCAGGCTGTGGAATGCCCCGAGAGGATGTGGAGCGAGCCTTCCAACCGTTCTTCACCACAAAGGCGGTGGGCAAAGGCACCGGGTTGGGCTTATTTCTGAGCCGGGAGGCTGTGTCTGCCCACGGCGGCCGGTTGACACTGGAGAGCCAGGTCGGCAAGGGTACGACGGTGACGGTTGTGCTGCCTGGTTTGCCGTCCGATTCGTCTGTGCTATAGCGCGATAGGAGAGGGACAGTCATGAGTCAGGCGAAGTTATTCGTAGTGGATGACGATGAGGCCGCTCGAACCTTACTGGCGGAAGCGCTGGTGAAAGAGGGCTATGAGGTTGAAGCCTTCTCCTGCGGCCAGGCTGCAGTGGACCGGGGCAAACAATCGCCGGCCGACGTCGTTCTGACGGATATCCGGATGGAGCAAGGCGATGGATTTCTCGTGTTGAAGGAGTTCAAGAAGTTCAGCCCGGACACCTCGATCGTCTTGTTAACCGCTTTCGGATCTCTGGAGGGCGCGATTGAGGCGATCAAGTTAGGCGCCTACGACTACCTGGCGAAGCCTTTCAAACGGGACGAAATCCGTCTCGTCGTCCAACGCAGTCTGGAGCACTGTCGCCTGGTTCGGGAAAACGCCCGCTTCCGGGAGGATGCGCGTGTACGCGAACCATGGTCTCAGTTGGTCGGCAGCAGTCCGGCGATGCTGGAGGTGTATAAGCTGGTGGCTCGTGTTTCTCAAGGGCGGAGCACGGTGCTCATCGAAGGAGAAAGTGGAACCGGAAAAGAATTGATTGCGCGAGCTGTCCACTTGAACAGTCCTCGTCGCGACAAACCCTTCATTCCGGTCAATTGCGGCGCCTTGCCCGATCATCTGCTGGAGTCGGAAATGTTCGGGTATGAGAAGGGAGCATTTACGGGGGCCGTCGGAGCCAAAGCCGGGCTGTTCGAGGCCGCTGATGGCGGCACGCTGTTTCTCGATGAGATCGGCGATCTCGGCCAGGCACTTCAGGTCAAGCTTCTGCGGGTAATGCAAGAGCACGAGGTACGGCGTGTCGGCAGTACGACATCGGTGAAAGTCGATGTGCGCATCATTGCCGCGACCAATCGGGATCTGGCCACCCTCGTGAAAGACGGCAAGTTTCGCGACGACTTATACTACCGACTCAACGTGGTGCGGATTGTCCTGCCGTCTCTGTCGGAGCGGCGTGAGGACATCACCATGCTCGCGCATCACTTTCTGCAAAAATACGCCAAGCAGTCCTTGCATGTGAGGGGGTTCTTGCCGGAAACGATGGCGCTCTTGAAGCGCTATCACTGGCCTGGGAATGTCCGTGAACTCGAAAATGCCGTGGAACGTGCGGTCTCGCTCAGTCACGGACCGCTGTTGTTGCCCGAAGATCTTCCCGAATCGATCAGGGACGAGTCGGATTCCGGTGAGTTCCTCAAGGGGCAACCCGCCCAGGGCGATCAGGACGCGTTGTTGACCTTAGATGAAGTCGAGAAGCGACATCTGGCCCGAGTACTTAAAGAAACGCGAGGCAACAAGGTCAAGGCGGCGAAAATTCTGGGGATCGATCGGCGGACGTTATATCGAATGGCGGAGCGATTTGGACTGGATTTCGGCGATGAAGCCGAGGAGAAGTAGGAGGATCCTACAATACTCGGAGCGCGTTCTTGAGCCGGCGGATTTCGTTCGCAGCGCTTTGGGGGAGCGGTGTTTCTGCATCCTCCCAGGAATCGAAAATCCCGTCTTTCCCGCGATGAAACACTTGCAGCCGTAATCGGGTCGTACTATCGTCGTGCGGGATGACCCGTGCCTCGACCCGAGTTTTCCCCACGCCGAATCTCCAGCGCAACAGACCGTTCCAGGGGCTTCGGATCTCCTGCCGCATTCCGGTCGTGATGTTGCCTGTGTCATCCTGGTCGACCGTATAGCCCCCTTGTGTCAGGACA
>JBEIQG010000200.1:0-6949 GCA_040376625.1 Nitrospira sp.
GGCCACGGAACAGCAGCTCGCCGCCATCTGGGCCCAGGTGCTCGGCCTCGCCCGGGTCGGCCGCCATGACAACTTCTTCGAACTCGGCGGCGATTCGATACTGGGATTACAGGTGATTACCCAGGCTAAGGAGATCGGCCTGTCGTTGACGCCGCGGCAGCTGTTTCAGCAGCAAACGGTCGAAAGTCTCGCATCGGTGGTGAACCTAGAGTCGCCGGGGATGCCCGCGATTCAGGCCGAGCAGGGACTTGTCTCCGGAGCGGTGCCACTGACTCCGGCCCAGCAGTGGTGGTTTGAGCAAGAGTTATCAGAACCCCATCACTGGAACCAATCGCTCATGGTCATGATGTCGGACGCACCGGATCAGGTCAGGTTGGCACGTGCGCTGCGGTGGGTACTTGAGCGGCATGACGCGCTGCGAACGCGCTTCGACCTTTCGAACGGCCCGACTGCGCGGATCGAGTCCGTCGTCCCATCCGAAGATGTGCTGGTCTCCGTCGATCTCAGTGGCGTCGGGGAGGGAGGAGAAGCGGCCGCAGTTTCGAAGCAGGCCGAAGAGTATCAGCAGAGTCTTCACTTGGAACAAGGCCCCTTATTCCGTGCCGTGCTGTTCGATTTCGGTCCCCGGCGTTCCGCCAAGCTTCTTTTGATCGCGCACCATCTCGTGGTCGACGGAGTGTCCTGGCGAATTCTCCTCGAAGATCTACAGCGGGCCTATCTCGCGGAGGCGGGAAGCCCCTTGGTCGTTCCGCCCAAGACCACGTCGATCAGACAGTGGGGGGAGGCGGTGCGGGCCATGGCGGAGTCCGGGGCATTGCAGGGAGAGCTGGCTTTCTGGCTCGAACAGGATCCGGGGGTGGCTATCCCGCTTCGGCTTGATGATCCGACGGGAGAACGCAGCGAAGCCTCATCGGAGACCTGTCATGTCGGGTTCAGCCCGGAAGAGACTGAGGCCCTGTTGCGGCAAGCGCCCGCCGCCTATCGGACCCAGGTGAACGATCTCCTGTTGGCGGCGCTGGTCCAAACGTTTCAGCGCTGGACGGGGCAGGATCAACTCTTGTTCGACCTCGAGGGGCATGGCCGCGAGTCATTCGTCCCTGGGATGGATCTCTCGCGCACCGTCGGATGGTTCACGAGCATCTGCCCGCTGCTGCTCCGGCTTCCTGGCGGCTCTACCGACGAGGTCGTGAAAGGCATCAAAGAACAATTGCGGGCCGTGCCGCCCGGCGGAACCGGGTATGGCGTCTTGCGGTACCTGGCCCATTCGCCAGAGACGGATCGCCTGCGGCGTCTGCCTCCTGCGCAGGTCTGCTTCAACTATCTAGGCCAGCTCGATCGAGGCGGGAGCGAACAGGCCCTGTTCGAACTGACGTCGGAGCCCACGGGAAGGGAGCATGGTGCATCGAATCGGATGCGATATGAGCTCAGCATCAACGCGGATATCACGGAGGGGCGGCTGCATGTGAACTGGACATACAGCCGCGCGCGGATCAACCCCGCGACCATCGAGATGGTGGCCGCCTCGTATCGGCAGCGTTTATGCGACCTGATCGCCCATTGCTCTGCGACGGACGCCGGCGGTTATACGCCGTCTGATTTTCCGGACGTTGAAATCGAACAGGACGCCCTCGACAACATTCTGGAGACCATGGAACGGAATCATGCGCGATAAACACCAGATCGAAGCCATGTACTACCTGTCCCCGCTTCAGCAGGGACTCTTGTTTCACCGGCTCGCCGATGCGGAGGCCGATCCCTACTTTTATCAATACGCGTATCTGTTGCAGGGAGATCTGCGGCTCGACGCCTTCGAGGGGGCCTGGCGTCATGCCGTGGAACGCCATGCGGTGCTCCGCACGGCGTTCGTGTGGGAGGGGGTGGAGAAGCCGATGCAAATCGTGCGTCGGCAGGCTTCCCTGCCCATCGAGCGGCATGACTGGCGCGGCGTGCCGGAGGAAGAGCAGCGGCTGCGATTCGCGGCGCTTCTCGATCGCGACCGCGCCGCCGGCCTCGATCTACTGCGGCCGCCCCTCATGCGACTGCACATCATTCGCAAGGCGGAGTGCGAATGGCTGCTGGTCAACAGTCATCACCACATCCTGCTTGATGGGTGGAGCATGGCCCTCGTGCTGCGCGACGTCATGACGGCCTATGAGGCGCTGGTACGGGGGCATGCTTTGGGAGGCGATTCGCCCAGACCGTACCGCGAGTACATCACCTGGGTGAATCGACAGAATGTGGAGCAGGCTGAATCATTCTGGCGCGAGATGCTGGCAGGGTTTGCGCGACCTACACCCGTCGTGATCGAAGGGCCCTCGCCGGAGGCGCCGGCCGAAACCCTGCCCTATGCCGAGCAGTCCTTGAGGCTGTCGACGGACAGGATGGCGGCGCTCCAATCCTTGGCAAAACGAGTGAAGGTCACTGTGAATACCCTGTTACAGGGCGCCTGGTCTCTCCTGCTGCATCGCTATAGCGGAGCGGATGACATTCTGTTCGGCGCGACTGTGTCGGGGCGACCCACGGACCTGGCCGGTGTCGAAGAGATGGTCGGGCTATTCATCAACAGCCTGCCGATTCGAGTGCGCCTCCGTCCGGATCAGCCCCTCGGGGAATGGTTGCGGGAGCTGCAGGAGCGGAACGCGGCGTTGCGCCAATATGAATGGACTCCGCTCAGCCATATCCAGCGATGGAGCGACGTCCCTAACGGCACGCCTCTGTTCGAGAGCCTGGTCGTGTTCGAAAGTTATCCGGAGGCCGCGGACGGCGGCGAGCCGTCGTCTCTGAGCATCGAACCCTTGGCCGTGAGACCCGGTGACGTCTACACCCTGACGCCCGGCCGCAACAACTATCCGCTTTCGTTGATGGTGGAACCGGGCCGGGATCTGCGCCTCATTGCCTGTTATGCCCATCGGCGGTTTTCGCATGCGGCGATCACCCGCATGCTCGGTCATCTCGAGCGGTTGCTCGCGGCAATGACGGAGGCGCCGGAGGCGAAGCTGGCCGACCTGACCCTGCTGACAGAAGGCGAACGGACGCAACTGATCGAGTGGAATGGAGCCTTCTGCTCGGAGGAGCCCGGGGAAACCTGTATCCATGAGCTGATTGCCGCCCAGGTGAGGGCAAGGCCTGAGGCCACGGCGGTGGTGACCAAGGAGGAGCAGGTCACCTATCAGGAACTTGACCGGCGCGCCGCCGACCTGGCCCGATACCTTCTGGTGCGGGGCGTCCAGCCGGAGGACCGGATCGGACTCTGTCTCGATCGTTCACTGGAGCTGATCGTCGGCATGCTCGCCATCCTCAAGTCCGGGGCGGCCTACGTCCCACTGGATCCGACCTATCCCCGCGAGCGGCTGGCCGCGATGGTCGCCGACAGCCGGGCCAGCCTCATTGTCACCAGAAGCGACCAGGCACAGGGGTTATCTGATTTTGGGGAACGGTTGATCTTGCTCGATCGGCAGGCGGATGAGATTGCAGGGTATTGCGACGGGCCATCGTCCGTTCCGCTGTCGCCGTCGAACCTTGCATACGTGATCTATACGTCCGGCTCCACCGGTCGCCCCAAGGGGGTGGCGGTGGAACATCGGCAGGTGACGGCCTATGTCCGTTCGATCCTGCAGCTTGAGCCTGTAGCCGCCGGTGCAAACATGGCGGCCGTCTCGACGGTCGCGGCCGACCTCGGCAACACAGCCCTCTTCGGCGCGCTTTGTTCGGGCCGCACCCTTCATCTGCTTTCGACGGAGGACGGCTTCGATCCCGATGCCATGGCGGCAGCCATGCAGGGGCGGCAGGTGGAAGTCCTCAAGATCGTGCCGAGCCACCTCAAAGGGCTTCTGCACGCAGCCCATCCTGAACGTGTCCTGCCCTCTCGTTGCCTGCTGCTCGGCGGCGAAGCCTTGCGTCACGATCTCGTGCAAGAGATCCGCCGGCTCTCGCCCGGCTGTGCCATCGTCAATCACTACGGCCCGACCGAAACGACCATCGGCGTGTTGACCCATCTCGTCGAGGCACAAGAGGGTGACGCGACGTCAAGTCTGCCCATCGGCCGTCCGCTCGCGCTGGTACAGGCCCATGTGCTCGACGGTGATGGACAGCCGGTCCCGATCGGTGTGCCGGGAGAACTCTACATCGGCGGGCAGCAAGTCACGCGTGGTTATCTCGGCCGGCCCGAGGCGACGGCCGAACGATTTATTCCCGATGCCTTTAGCCGTTGTCCGGGAGCCAGGCTGTATCGTACGGGGGACCGGGCGAAGCGGCGGGCCGACGGCACGGTCGAATTCCTCGGACGCATCGACCATCAAGTCAAGGTCCGCGGGTTTCGCATCGAATTGGGTGATATCGAAACGCAACTGCGACGGGAGCCGGGCGTGGCGGATGCGGTCGCGTTGGTTCGCGAGTCCGCCGACGGGACACAGCAACTCCTGGCCTACCTGGCAGGCCCCCCGACATTGGATGTGGCCGGTATTCGAACCAGACTTGCGCTTCGCCTGCCGGACTACATGGTGCCGCAGTGCCTCGTCTGTCTCGACGCCTTTCCTCTGACCGCGAACGGCAAGCTCGACCGGGCCGCCTTGCCCGATCCGGGACAGCAGCGTGTCGCCGCGCTGCCGACGTATGTGGCACCACGCAACAGGAACGAAGAAATTCTCGCCGCGATCTGGAAAACCGTGCTGCAGGTGGAACGGGTGGGCGTACACGACAACTTTTTTGCTTTGGGGGGAGACTCGATCCGCACGCTGCAGGTCATTGCGCGCGCCAACCGGCAAGGGGTGAAATTGACGCCCAAACAACTGTTCGAACATCAGACCGTGGCGGCCGCCGCGGCAGTGGCGCAGGTGAAACAGGATCTGTCGATCGAAGCCACGCCGGCTTCCGTGCAAAACAAGGATGGCCGGCCGGCGGAGGGCCCTCAAGACTCTCCACAAGCCACGCCGATAGCCGTGGTGTCCCTCATGCCGGTGTTCCCGCTCACGGGACTCACGCCGGAAGAGTTGGCCGGACGGCGCGGGGATTGGGCGGAGATCGAAGACTGTTACCCGTTGTCGCCGATGCAGGAAGGCATGCTCTTCCATACGTTGATGAACCCCGGTTCCGGCATCTACCTCATGCAGCAGTTTTACGCCTGGGAAGGGCGCTTGGATCGGGAGGTTTTCGGCCGCGCTTGGCAATGCGTCATCGACCGGCATCCCATGCTCCGCACCTCCTTCATGTGGAAGGATCTGCAGGCCCCCCTTCAGGTCGTTCATCGGCGTGTCGCTGCCGAGAACGTGATTCAAGACTTGGATTGGACGCAGATGAGTGATGAGCAGCAACAGATCCGCATGGGAGAATTGCTGGAGCAGGAATTGAAAGAGGGGCTGGATTTCGAGCAGGCGCCGCTCATGCGCATTCGCCTGGTGCGGCGCGGTCTAGACCGGTACGCCATCGTGCGGAGCTTTCACCATATCCTCACCGATGACTGGTGCTTCTCGTTGCTCATGATGGATTTCCTGACCCACTACGATGCCGGTTTGCAGGGACGCATGCCGGATCTGACCCAGCCGCCACCGTACCGCGAGTACATCGCCTGGTTGCAACGGCAGGATCACCCCGCGGCGGAGCAATTTTGGAAACAGGAGTTGGCCGGATTCACTACGCCGACTCCGTTGGGGATCGAACGGCTCGACCCGGATAGCTCCGCATCCGGGTCCGAGGTGGGTGACCGCTTCATGGAGTTGTCTCCGGAGGTGTCCGAGCGGCTGCGTACCTTGGCTCAAGAACATCATGTGACACCGAACACGTTCCTGCAGGGAGCCTGGGCCATTCTGCTGTCGCGTTATAGCGGGGAGTCAGAAGTGTTGTTCGGCGTGACCGTCGCGGGAAGACCGACCGATTTGCCGGGCGTGGAGGATATCGTCGGCCTCTTCATCAATACCCTGCCGCTTCGCGTCACCCTGCCGCCGGACCTCCCCGTGATGACCTGGCTCCGCCACCTGCTGGCGGAAAACTATCGTATCCGGCAGTACGAATACGCGCCGCTGGTGCGTATCCAGCAATGGAGCGAAGTCCCGTCGGGACAGGCGCTCTTCCGCAGCCTGCTCGTGTTCGAGAATGCGCCGAAGGATGCGCGCCTCGGAGAAGAACGTGTCGATCGGTCGCTGTCGTACGACCAGGATCGGGTCCACACGAACTATCCCATGACGGTGGTCGGGTATCCCGGCGAATCGATGGGGGTACGGCTTTCGTACGATCGGCGGCTCTTCGAGTCCGCCGATGTTGCGCGCATGCTGGACCATCTCAAGCGATTGCTCGAGTCCATGGCGGCCTCTCCAGAAACGGCCATCCGGGACCTTCCGATGCTCGACGACATGGAACGTCACCGTTTACTGGTGGAGTGGAACGGGCACGATCAAGGCGAACGGGTTGCCCAGGATTTTGCCGTCCTGTTCGAAGCCCAAGTGCGACGGACACCGGCGGCCCTGGCGGTGGAATGTGGCGACGATCGTCTCACCTACGACGGACTCAATCGCTCGGCCGATCGAATTGCCCGCGGGTTGCGCGAGCGGGGCGTGGGGCCGGACAGCATCGTCGCCTTGCTGGACGAACGGGGTCCGGCGCTGCTCGCGATGATTGTCGGAGTTTTAAAGGCCGGTGGTGCTTATCTGCCCCTGGATCCGCATCACCCGGCTGAGCGGCTGGCGCAGATCCTCGCCTCCGCCCGGGTGAAGGTTGTGATTTCCGGGAATCGTCATGCGGCCCTGGCGACAACGGTCGCAGGCATGGTGCCGGACGATGCGCGGCCGGTGCCGGTTTCCTTGGATCACTTCGCGGGGGATACGGGCCTGGAACCGGGGCTTGTCCCCCTCACGTCCTCGCAACGCCTTGCCTATGTGATTTACACCTCCGGGTCCACCGGCATTCCCAAGGGCGCGATGGTCGAATCCCGTGGCATGATGAACCATCTGACGAGCAA
>JBEIQG010000011.1:0-34110 GCA_040376625.1 Nitrospira sp.
CACAACGCCGATCCTCGCAGCCCGAAGCGGGATTATGAGCTCAGAGATGTGTTGGGCGCGGTCTTGATCTCAATTCCGATGCAGGAATGACTCTCGTCCGAAAAGATCAAGCCGTTGACCTGTTCTGAGCGCCGCTAATGGCATGTCCTGTGCAGCCGCTCGATCGAGGCAGGCAACGCTTGAGCTTCTTTCGTCGATTCTCGAACTCTGCCAAGCCCGAGTCGAGGAAGTTGGGGCGGATAGTGCCTCAGCAAAATAAGTTCAACATCCTGAATCCTTCGCTCCAAATCTGTCCCTAATTTCACAGGTCCAGGGCAACACAGTCCGCATGTTTCGCTGTAGCATGATGCCGCAGGGAGCAGAGGAGCATTGTAGCTTTTGTCGCCAAGTCTGCAGGTGTGCATTTCCCATAAGGCATACCAAGAGCCAATACGCTTAGGCGGTCTCCCGGCGACGTGGTATGCAGTTTGCGAGACTAAGTACGCATGAAACAGAGATTGCTCACTGCCATAGTGATCGTCGGATTCATCGCAGGTTGCGTCGACTCGAACGAAACACGAAGCGGTGCGCAGTCTGTCATGGGCCAAGCGGAGCCTGAACGGCTCGATGCCCTCTTCAGTCATCCCTCCCCCGATGCCATCCCCGGCGGGCAGCGCGGGGAGCAAGTACGGTTGGGGTATGAACTCGTCGTCCATACGCAGGAATTTGCCGCATCCTACGTAGGAAACCGGCTCACCTGCGCCAATTGTCATTTGGACGCAGGGCTCGATCCCAATTCGTCTTCGTATGTGGGGCTCTCCCGCGCCTATCCGGAATATCGTGCGCGAACCGGCCGCACCGTGACGCTGGCCGATCGTATCAATGAATGTTTTGTGCGCAGCTTGAACGGTAAGCCGATTCCGTCGGACAGCCACAAGCTCCGGGCCATCGTGGACTACATCGAATGGTTGTCGAAAGATGTTCCGGCAGGAAGCCGGATGGCCTGGCGAGGCATCCCGCGGATTCAAGCGCCCAAGCCGCCGGATGCCGTGAACGGTGCCAAGGTGTTCATCGCCCGTTGCGCATTTTGTCACGGGGCCGATGGGCAGGGGACGATGGCGGCCCCGCCTGTGTGGGGGCCGCAGTCCTACAGCATCGGCTCGGAGATGGCGCGCATTCCGGTAGCCGCTTCCTTCATCAAATCGAATATGCCTCGGACCAGGGGATGGGCTCTGTCGGATCAGGATGCCTATGACGTGGCCGCGTATATCAACTCACAACCGCGTCCCGACTTCGCTCAGAAGACCGGCGATTGGCCGAACGGAGAGAAACCGGCCGATGCACCCTATTGAACGCGTGACAAGCGCCGCACTCCGAGTCGCTCGTGAACGCTGCTTGGCAGGAAAGAACAACGAAATGCGACTTGAGGGATATGGGCGGAGGAGGACGAGATGAAGCTCAGCGTGGCCTACCAGGGAGGGACGCGTTACGACATCCTCAGCGACCGGCATCGGGTGGTGACGGATCAGCCGACAGAAGACGGCGGCGCCGATGCGGGCATGAGCCCGGTGGAACTGTTCGTCGGATCGGTCGCGAGCTGCGTGGGCTATTTTGTCGGTCAGTTCTGCGCGCGGCACGATATTTCGCGGGAAGGATTGAAGGTGGAGGCGGAGTGGACCATGGCCGAGGCGCCGCACAGGGTCGGGTACATCAACCTGGCCATTCGGCTTCCCCATCGCATCTCGTCCGAGATGAAAGACCGGTTGTTGAAGGTGGCGCATGGCTGCACGGTGCATCAATCGATCGTCGTGCCTACGGGTATTGCGATCGAGCTGAATCCGCATAGCCATCCCGGGGAGATCTCTGAGCAATCGGAAGGAGGGTCATGAAGGTTTCTCGGCGTGTTCTGGTCAAGACGTTGCTGCAGGGTGTGGGTGCCGCGTTGGTTCTAAGGGGGCGCGGAGGGACGGCGAGCGCGAATCCGATTGAGGGAGAGGCCGCACGATCGAGCGGGCCCCTGACTGTGAGGGTGTCCCGTCCATTCGATGCAGAAACACCCGTCCGCGAATTCCTCTCCCGTTTGACCTCGAATGAGCGGTTCTTCGTACGGAGCCATTTCGGTCCACCTGCCGCCGAAGCGGTGCGCCCCGAGTCGTGGCGATTGACGGTGAAGGGTCTGGTCAAAGACGAGCTCAATCTCAGTCTCAAAGAATTGCAGCAGCTCGACACGGTCACGCTCACAGCCGTTTTGCAATGCAGCGGGAACGGGCGCGCGCATCATCGTCCCAAGGTTCCCGGCGTGCAGTGGGAACGAGGCGCGGTGGGGAATGCGGAGTGGACCGGCGTGCGGTTGCGCGACGTGCTGCAACGAGCCGGAGTCAAGCCGCAAGGAGTGCATGTCCAGTTTCAGGGGGCGGACCGGCCGGCGCTGGCGACGGTGCCGCTGTTCACGCGAAGTATCCCGCTCGCCAAGGCCCTCCATCCCGATACCCTCCTGGCCTATGAAATGAACGGCCGTCCGCTGCCCCTGCTGCATGGCGCACCGCTGCGGGTGATTACTCCCGGCTGGATGGCGGAGTCCTGCATGAAATGGCTGACGGAGATTTCGGTTCGGACGGATGAAACGCCCGGCTACTACATGCAGCAGGCCTATCGCATTCCGGAAACGGCCGTTCGCCTGTCTTCGGGGTTGCCCGGAAGCGCGATGGTTCCGGTCGAGCAGATGCCAGTCAAGTCGCTCATCGCCGCGCCCGCCGAGGGGGATACAGTCCGACCGGGTCCGGTTACGGTTCAAGGTGTCGCATGGGCCGGCGAGATGGAGGTGGCGAAGGTTGAAGTGTCCTGCGACGACGGAAAGACCTGGGAGCAGGCCCGGTTATTGGGGGATGGCCAGCCCTATGCCTGGCGGCAATGGCAATATGTCTGGAACGCGCGAACCGTCGGGCCGACTGCAATTCTCTGCCGTGCTACCGATGCGCAGGGACAAGAACAGCCTATGACGAGCCCGTGGAATCCCGGGGGATTCTTGTGGAACGGATGGGATCGCCTGTCCGTCACGGTGGCGGCATGAACAGGAGCATAACGCACGAGACTTCAGGCCGCGTGCTCGCCGCATTGCTCTGTGCCTTGCTTGGCTCGGTGGTGATCACGGCGGCTCAGGAAGATGACCGTGAAACGATTCAACCGGCCCAGGCTCGTCAAGCCCTGACATTGATCCATGCCCGTTGCGCCGTCTGCCACACGACCGACCTGATCGTCCAGCAACGGTTGCCGGCCGACCGATGGACAGTGACGATTGAGAAGATGATGCATTGGGGAGCGGATTTGTCCAAGGAAGAAGCAGCGGCGGTTCTGAAATTCGTGACGGCACGGTATCATTCCGGCGCGCCGGACCAACTGCCCTCGATTGAAGAAGAGTTAGCCATGATTGCGCGTGCAGTAGGCCCGCGTCCTGGGCTTGAGGGCCCGGTGACGGGTGAGGCATCGAGAGGGGCTGGACTCTATGCGCACAATTGCCAGGCCTGCCATGGTGAAGGAGCGGTCGGTGGTGCAGGGCCCAAACTCGCGCGTAATACGATCCTCAAGAATGAGGGGGCATTCTGGGAAACGGTGCTCCATGGTCGTGGTCCGATGCCGGCCTGGGGCGCTGTGTTGAGTCATCAGGAGATCGCGGATATCCATGCCTGGTTGGCGTCACGCTGACCGGTCCAGCAGTGGGGTGAAAGAAAGGGGTGTTTCATGGGTGGAAGAAGGACGGTGATGGTCGGGTGCGCATTGGCCATGTTGGTGGGGTTGTTCTCATTCCCCCGCTTGCTGCTAGGCAGTGATCAGACTCGCGTCAAGGAGATGATTCAGAACAACTGTGCCGGCTGTCACCGCTTGGAAGGGGCGCCGTTGACCCGTTTGGAAAAGAAAGCGCCAGATTTAATCGGAGCCGGCAGCAAATTCAAGCATGAATGGCTGGTCAGCTGGCTGGCGGGGAAAGAGCCACCCCTCTATGCGAAGAGTTATCGTTGGGACCAGAGTCACACGGCGCAACCCCACCCGGCCCTGTCCCAAGCGGATGCAGAATCGATCGCGAAGTATCTGGAAACTAACTTCACAGACTCCAAGGTGAAGGCTGGTGCGATTGATATGACGACGTTCAGTAAGCAGGAGGCGGCGTTCGGCGAGAAGATTTTTAAGGAACATGCCTGCATCGGTTGTCATCAAGTTCGTGAAGGGGAGAAAACCGTCGGGGGTCCGCAGAGTACCTCGTTGGCGGATGCCGGCAGACGACTGAAGGCTGATTGGATTCATCGGTTTAATTCGAATCCCCCGGACTATGTGCCGCACAGCGGGGAGTTTGTGGGCGATGTGAGCGAATTGGGCTTACGCTATGTCACGGGATATATCGCGACAAGAGGGTGGGAGGATTTTCAGTATTATGAGCCCTGGAAGAGTGAGCCGTTTGGGCATACGAGCCTCGATCGCGGGCAGGTCATTTATAAGGAGTACTGTGCGCAATGTCATGGCGCCACGGGCAAGGGGGATGGGCCGGCCGCAGCGGGGTTAGACCCCAAGCCGGCCATTCATGCCAACATTCCTTTCGAGAAGGTCCCGACGGACTATCTCTACAACGTGATTTATTATGGCGGGCGAGCCGTCGGGAAGTCCCCTACCATGCCCTACTGGGGTTTGACCATCGGGCAGCAGGGTGTTGCGGATGTCATGGCCTATTTGCGCTCCACGTTCAAAGGCGGAGCGGAACTGGCGCAAGCTGCCGTGGGGGGCGGCGACGGACCGTCCGGTGTCTGCCCGCAGCCACGGAAAACGGCGAAGGCGCCGGCCGAGTTCCTGTCCAAAACCAATCCGTTGCCACATTCGGACGCGACGATTCAAGCGGGCAAAACGCTGTTTCTCCAGACGGCCCAGCCGGTGGCCTGTGCGATGTGTCATGGCGACAAGGGCAATGGGCAGGGCTTCATGGGAGCGGCATTGATTCCGCCGCCGAGAAACTTCACCTGTGGCTCGATGATGAAGGATCTTCCGGATGGGCAACTGTTCTGGATCATTAAGAACGGCTCACCCGGAACCGGCATGATGTCGTTCGCCGGGTTGCCGGATGAGCAGGTCTGGCAATTGATTGCCTATATGAGAAGTCTGGCAAAATGAAGTGAGTGAGAAAGAGCATATGGCCGATTGCATATGACAGGAGCGACAGTTCTGCCTGGGTCCTTTGGCTATCAGCCATACGCTATATCCCATCAGCGCATCTCATGGCAGATGAGAGACGCTTCACGAACGACGATTCACGGGGGACTGACCAATGGCGGCGTTTATCATTTCCGGCAGCCGGGGCACAGACGATCCAACGATGGCGACCCTTCCCTTCATGGCGGCCAAGACCGCCAAGGAGCAGGGTCATGACGTGGTGCTGTGGTTGTGGAACGAGGCAGTGACTACAGCGCGGAAGGGCTCGGCGGATCACGTCGTCGGCGTCAATTTGACGCCCCTGAAAGACTTGTTGGCAGCCGTTCAGGCTGCCAACATTCCCATCTGGGTCTGCGGGGCCTGTGCCGTCGCCAGGCAGATCGGCCAGGGTGATCTTGTGGCGGGAGCCGTTATCAAAGGCATGCCGGATTACATCAAGGCCGTGGCCGAGCGTGATCGGAACGTGGCGTTCTAATTCAGCGGGAAGGGGATGGGTGTTTGCATGGCCGCCGACGGACAACCGATGGGAAAAGTGAGGAGCCGGAAGGATCGCACCGGCGTGGCAGGGAAGGGCTCGATCGCACAGAGCAACGGGAGACTTGAGCCCGATGACCTGGAGATCATTCCGACGGCTGTGCCGAGGGAGGGGGACGGTTATCCGGCTCATGCTCACGCTGCCGGACAAGTGACGGCCGGATTGATTGGTGAGGTAGGTCGAACCCTGACGGAGGACGATCTCCGGCGCCTCAACACACGGCGCGGGCTTCTCCAGTTGATCAAGAGCAAGAATATCGATCTGGAAGAGGTGCGCAAGACCCTATTGTACGAACAGGAATTGCGGCAATTACAGGTCGAACTGGTCCGGCTTCAGCGGTGGGTACAGGCGGATGGCCAACGCATCGCCATTCTGGTCGAAGGACGTGATGCGGCCGGGAAGGGCGGAACGATCCGTCGCTTTACCGAGCATTTGAATCCGCGTGCCATGCGGGTCGTGGCGTTACCGAAGCCGACGGACGACGAGCGGGGCCAGTGGTATTTCCAGCGCTATATCCGGCAACTGCCCAACAAGGGTGAGATCGTTTTTTTCGATCGCAGTTGGTACAACCGCGCCGTCGTCGAGCCGGTGATGGGGTTTTGCAGCAAGAAGGAGCACCAGCGGTTCTTGCAGCAGGTCACGGAATTCGAACATATGCTCTATGAAGACGGCGTAACGATCATCAAGTTCTGGTTTTCAATTTCCAAAGAAGAGCAGGCCAATCGATTCGAAGCGCGCCGGCAGAATCCCCTCAAACAGTGGAAGCTCAGCCCCGTCGATGAGAAGGCGCAGGAGCTGTGGGACTCCTACACACGCTATAAAGAAGAAATGTTCAGCAAGACCCATACGACCTTCAGTCCCTGGATCATCGTCAAGGCGAACGACAAACAGGCCGCGCGACTGGAGAGTTTGCGTTACGTGCTCAATCTCCTGGCGTACAGGGGCAAGGAAGAGGCGCAGATCCGCCTGACTCCCGACCCCAACGTCATCACTCGGTTCCATCGCAAGATGGTGGAATTGGATTTCTGATGCTGAGGCCGCTGAATAACAGACTTGCCATCCTCGCGACCATTGCTCTAACCGTCACACCTGCGGTCGCCCAACACATGCAGCCGCCCCGCGTACCGATCGAGCATCTCGAGGAGGCGCGTGCGCTCAAGAGCCCATTGCCCGATTCGCCCGATGCGGTCGAAAAGGGCAAGGCCCTGTATCACGGGAAGGGGACGTGCGCCAACTGTCATGGACCGGAGGGAGCGGGTGATGGGCCGGTCGCAGCGCAATTGAATCCGTCCCCCCGAAACTTCCAACAGCACGGATTCTGGCGGCATCGGACCGAAGGCGAAATTTTTTGGACTATCAAAAACGGGTCGCCCGGCACCAGCATGATCGGATTTGCGGGCCAATTGACGGACGAGGAGATCTGGGCCTTGATCCAGTATGAACGCACCTTCGCTGAGGATCATGGTCATGGGCGAGGAATGGGGCCTCCCGGAGGGATGGGACACAGGGGGACGCGAGAAGGTATGGGCGGTATGGGGCATCGAGGAATGGGAGGCGGGAGTGGGAGTTGTGAAGGAGAACATTGCAACCGGTAGTCGGACTGGATCCCGGAGGCAAAAAGGAAAGTTGTGACGGAGAAACTCCACCTGGTTTGTCCGCATTGCCGGAGTATCAACCGTGTTCCGGCTGCTCGTCTGGCGGAGCAGCCCAACTGCGGCCAATGCCATGCGCCGTTGTTTACCGGCCATCCGGTGGCCTTAACGGCGGCAGACTTCGATCTGCATGCGCAGCGGGCGGAAATTCCTCTGGTCGTGGATTTCTGGGCGCCCTGGTGCGGTCCCTGCCGAATGATGGCGCCGGCCTATGAGCAGGCTGCGCTGACGTTGGAACCTCAAGTTCGCCTCGCCAAAGTGAATACGGAGGAGGAACAGTCCCTGGCCGCGAGATTTGGCATTTCCAGCATTCCCACACTGGTGCTGCTGCGAGGAGGGCGTGAACTGGCCCGTCAGCCCGGGGCGCTGGGGCTTCAGGACATTGTCCGGTGGGTTCGCGGCAAGATCTGACCGGTCCCTTCTTGCGTCAATGCATCGATGCTGTCCCTGTTCCTTTTCCCCAGTGCGTTCTTCACCCCTTCGGATGGTGCGCAATCCTGATCGCTGGCGCGTTTTGCACCAGTGCCGAGTACGGGCCGGTTCTGGAATTCCCCAATCGAACTCCGCCTCAGATGTTGCGGTTCGCTGCTCCCTGAAAACCCTCGCCAAAGCGGATATTTCGTTGCTGCGCCGGTATCCTTGCCTGGCACGTCCTCTGCTTTCATTCAGGAGGGGGCTCTCGGGATACATTCGAGGCCGGAGACATTTATACAAGCAGGGAAGGAGATGTCATCATGACGGATCAACATGGCAGCTGTTCGGGGTTGGGGGTGTCGATCGCGTTTTTGAGTGGGGCCATGCTGGGTGCAATGGCGGCAATTCTGTATGCGCCCAGTTCCGGCGAGGAAACACGTCGGGCGATCAAGGGCTATGCGCGACGGACGGAGGAGGAGGTGTTGGAAAAGGCCAAGGAAGTGCGGAAGGAGATCTCCCACACGGTCGATGAAGCCAAACGGTATTTGAAGGAGACTGAGGCGACGATTGCCGCGGCTCTGGCGGCGGGAAAGGAAGCGTTTAAGAAAGAAAAGATGGATCGGGCCTGACATGTATGCGGTGCGATTTCACGGGCGCTGGGCGCAGGGCGCCAAGACGGCAAGCCGGATTTTGGCACGGCGGACATTGACCTCGCCCTGCAGCCTGCAGCATCCGAGCGGGGCATCTCAAGAGAAACAGGGCATCTTTGAATCTGGCGCGCGCACAGACCGCCGTACATCGCGACCGTCGTTCCACGGTACCCGCTGGACCTGGAGGAAAATTTGCGCGGGCGTCTGCCTTCACGGGGCCGAAGATGTTTCTCGCGTTAGCCGCCTGCCCGACCGGCTGGCTCTACGATCCCGGGGAAACTCTGGAGAGTGGCCAAGCCGGCGGTTGAAACCGGGCTCTGGCCGCTGAAGGAGGCGATCGACGGAGTGGCCACCTATGCCTATGTCCCCAAGCGCAAGCCGGTCGAAGCCTATCTCAAGTTGCAGGGACGCTTTCGGCATGTGTTCGAACCGGCCGTGCAGACGGATGCCATTCAGCACATTCAAGAACGGGTGGATGCCTATTGGAAAGCGCCCTCATTCAATGCGGCATAAGGCTCCCTCGATTTTGAGCAAGAGTTGTTGGCGCCGGCGCGCGACTTCCTGCGACATCTACTGAAGCGGCATGGCGTCTATGCGCGACAGCCGACCGACGCTGGTTTGATCGATCACCACCGGTTTGAGGTCCGGGGCCGCAGACGCACTGATTGCGCGGATCTCGGTCAGCATGGCGATCAGCTTCGCGCGGCAGTCCTGAAGGTCTGCTCGATTCATCATTCTGGTCCGATCTTATCCGGTCCCGAGGAACATCCCAAGCACCTTCCACTGCCCATAGTTTCGATACCCACAGATTCTCACTTGATATATCAATAAATGTTGTTATGATCTAGGGCGTGCTCGCATTCCATGCGAGCGACAAGTCATCAGGGAGTCCAAGCATCGTCCAACCCTCAGGCATAGCTCAACGACAGGGATTACTGCCAAGGGTTTGTCAGGCTTTAGTGCCTATTACTCACTATTCGTTGATGGCAAGAGGGCGTGAGCGATGAACAGCGAGGAGATTAAGGAGTTGGTGAAGGCCGAGTACGGGCAGGCGGCGCGGCAAGCGAAGCGCGGCGGGAGTTCCTGCTGTGGATCGCTCCCCGAGCGGGTCGACTTCATCACCGCGAATCTTTACGGGGAGAACGAAATGGAGTCCCTGCCGACGGAAGCGGTTCTGGCCTCGCTCGGGTGCGGGAATCCGACGGCGTTGGCCGAACTCAAGCCTGGCGAGACAGTCCTCGATCTCGGCTCCGGTGGCGGGATCGATGTCCTTTTGTCAGCAAGCAGGGTTGGACCGGCCGGCAAGGTCTACGGACTTGATATGACGGACGAGATGCTGGCCTTGGCGCGGCAGAATCAACAGAAAGCCGGGGTACAGAATGTGGAGTTCCTGAAAGGCGAGATCGAGGATATCCCCATGGCTGATGAGTCGGTGGATGTGATCATCTCCAACTGTGTCATCAACCTTTCCTCCGACAAAGATCGCGTATTGGCTGAGGCGTTCCGTGTCCTGAGGCCGGGCGGTCGGCTGGCTGTGTCCGATGTCGTCGTGCGCGGCGACGTGCCGGCAGAGATTCGGCACAACGTCGAACTGTGGATGGGTTGCGTGGCTGGTGCGTTAGCAGAGACTGTTTATCGGGCGAAACTCGCGGACGCCGGATTCCATGCGATCGAAATCGTCCCTACACGCATCTATCGCGCCGAGGACGCGAAAGATTTTCTGGCTGGAGCGGGGCTGAACGTGGAGGCGCTCGGCCCGCAGTTGGATGGCAAGTTCATAAGTGCCTTCATCCGCGCAACGAAGCCACGGGAATTTTCGTAGAGAGCCGTCTAGCGGCCTCCGGTGATCGTGCGAGGTCTCACTGTTTCTCGTAGGAGATGTGATCGTGAATATTCTTTTTCTCTGTACCGGCAACTCCTGCCGCTCGGTATTGGCCGAGGCCACGTTCAATGCTCTGGCAGGCCCTGAATGGCGTGCCATGAGTGCGGGGAGCCATCCGACCGGCACGGTCCATCCGCGATCCCATGCGCTCTTGCGGCGTGAAGGCATCTCGACGGAGGGCTTATACAGCAAGTCGTGGACGGGCCTTCCGGCGATCCCGGATATCGTCATCACGGTGTGCGGCAACGCGGCGGGTGAAACCTGCCCAGCCTATCTTGGTCCGGTGTTGCGTGCCCATTGGGGTGCGGAAGATCCGGCCAAAGCGACCGGAAGCGACGCCGAAATTGATGCGAAATTCGAGCAGGCTTATCGCACCTTGCGCGCGCGAATAGAAGCATTCCTCAAACTGCCGCTTGACCGGCTCCAACAGGATCGAGAGCAGTTCACGGTTGAACTCGATCGTATTGCACAGCTGTCGTAAGAGGCATTTTTGTTCACTCCTGTTTCCCGATTTCATGGAGGTCCATCATGACGAAGATTGAGGTGTACGACGGAGCAATGTGTTGCAGTACGGGTGTGTGTGGAGTCGATGTGGATCAGGCGTTGGTGAACTTTGCCGCCGATGTTGAGTGGGCGAAGCAGCAAGGCGTCAAGATCGAACGGTTTAACCTGGGGCAACAACCGTTGCAGTTCGCGAACAATCCCCGGGTCAAAGGCTTCCTGGAGCGCTCGGGGGAAGGGGCGCTTCCGTTGATTCTGGTGGACGGAGAAGTGGCCTTGGCCGGGCGGTATCCCGGCCGGGCTGAGTTGACCCGTTGGGCTCGTTTAGTCGCGGTGCCAACGGTGAGTCAGGTGGAAGGTAGCTGCTGCAGTGGTGACTCCTGCTGCTAAGTTCATCCGGTCAAAGGAGTGCATCATGCGGTTTCTAGACGACGTACCCGCCTTCCTGTTTTTTACCGGCAAGGGTGGCGTGGGGAAAACATCGCTCTCCTGCGCCACCGCGATCTATCTGGCTCGACAGGGGAAGAAGGTCCTCCTGGTCAGTACCGATCCGGCGTCTAACGTTGGCCAGGTATTCAGTCAGACCATCGGCAACAGCATCACCGCGATTGCCAACGTCGCCGGACTCGCTGCCCTGGAAATCGATCCGCAACTGGCGGCACAGCAGTACCGCGAACGCATCGTCGGCCCGGTACGGGGACAGCTGCCGGACTCCGTAGTCAAGAGCATTGAGGAACAACTATCCGGGGCCTGCACGACAGAAATCGCCGCCTTCGATGAATTTACCGCCTTGCTGACCGATGCGGCCTTGATTGCCGCCTACGACCACATCATCTTCGACACGGCGCCAACCGGTCATACCATCCGCCTGTTACAACTCCCGGGCGCCTGGAGCAGTTTTATTGAAGCGAACCCAGGGGGCGCGTCCTGTCTCGGCCCACTGTCGGGGCTGGACAAGCAACGGCAGCGGTATGCGGACGCAGTCACGGCGCTGTCCGATCCCGACCGTACCCGTTTGATCCTGGTGGCTCGCGCACAGAAGGGCACGCTGGACGAGGTCGCCCGTACGCATCAGGAATTAGCCGCCATCGGCCTGGCCAGGCAACATCTCGTCATCAATGGGGTCTTGCCGGAACGCGAAGCGGTGCATGACAGACTGGCCTCCGCCATCCGCCGCCATGAGCAAGAGGCGCTCGCCGCCATGCCTGCCGTCCTGCAAGCCCTGCCGACGGATTATCTCCCACTCAAGGCCGCGAATCTCGTCGGAGTCGAGGCGTTGAGCAGTCTCTTCTCTGATCGAAACGAAGCCATCCCCGTGACCACTGGTCCGGCCACTCAGTCCCTTGATCTGCCGCAATTATCGACCCTGGTCGATGACATCGCGAAAACCGGCCACGGCCTCGTCCTGATGATGGGCAAGGGCGGGGTCGGCAAAACCACGCTTGCCGCGGCGGTGGCGGTAGCATTGGCCCAACGCGGACTTCCCGTCCATTTGACCACGTCCGATCCCGCCGCCCACTTGGCCGACACATTGTCCGGATCCTTGGACAACCTGGAAGTCAGCCGAATCGACCCGCACGCGGAGATCATGCGCTATCGGCAACATGTCCTCGACACCAAGGGCAAGGACCTCGATGACCAAGGCCGCGCCATGCTGGAGGAGGACCTACGCTCGCCCTGCACCGAAGAAATCGCGGTGTTCCAGGCGTTCTCCAGGATCATTCGTGAGGCCGGCAAGAAATTCGTCGTTATGGACACGGCGCCGACCGGGCACACTCTGCTGCTGCTTGATGCCACCGGGGCCTATCACCGCGAGGCCACCCGCCATATCGATCCACTTCTGCACCACACCACGCCGATGATGCGGCTACAGGATCCAGAACGGACGAAGGTGATGATTGTGACCTTGGCGGAAACCACTCCGGTTTTGGAGGCCGCAGGGTTACAGGACGAGCTGCGCCGCGCCGGTATTGAACCCTGGGCCTGGCTCATCAACAACAGCTTATCCGCAGCGCTCACCTCGTCGCCCCTGCTGAAGCAGCGAGCCGCGTTCGAGTTCGCCCAGATTGAGGCGGTGCGGACCAGGTACGCCACCCGCCTCGCACTTGTGCCGATGCAAGCCGAGGAGCCTATCGGGATCGAACGGTTGATCACACTCGTCGATCCGCAGCGCACGCCGGACCGTACCGCCGCAACTCAAGCCTGATAGATGGCTCCCTCGTCAGAATCCAGCATCAATGGGATGGAAACAGCGCCAACTTGCTCACCGAGGCGGTGCTTCCGGCTGTAGCATCTCGCAACAGCGCAGGTCGTGAAAGTGGGTCATTCCTCCTCGCTTCACGGTCTGTAGTGGTAGGTCGTTGGCTTCCGATTCCTCTTTCTGTTCAGACGCTTGGGGGACGAGGCTCCTGGTCATTCTTCCCTGCCCCCTTGGCATCATACCTGTAATACGAGGAAGCATAGAGGAAGGTCGCTTGGAAGACGGCATAGCAGGATCGTCCGGTACGCGAGCGAACAGGGGATGCCGGGCGAGCCCTGACCTGAATAGTGTGGGCCGAAAGGCGGTGTGCCGCCAGCGGAATGACGCATGAGGTTTTTATGACGTTTCGATGCCCATCTATTCGCGAGATGTGGCCAGGTTTGAATCAAGCTGGTTGTCGTTTCCCATCGACCAATAGGAAAAGGCATGCCCGGCTGAACGCAAGCGCCTGGATCTTGACTCTGGCGGCGATCATACCTATCGCAGGTTGTGTGGACCATGGTGCCGGATCGCAGAGGCGGAATCCTCCTCCCGTCGATCTGCCGGACGTGCGCACGCCGGTGCAACTCGACGCCGTCGCTCGTCAGGAACATCGCGCCGTCATGCTGCAACACCTGGAAACGATTCAGGCGATCGTGGCGGCGCTGGCGGAAGAGGATTACCGGCTTGCGCAGGGATTGGCCGAAACGCACTTGGGATTTTTCATGCACCGGCACGCAATGGCTCGCCAGCAGCCGGAGAACTTTCCGCCGGCCTACCATGACCTGGCGATGGCGCACCATGAGGCCGCCGAAAAGATGGCCGATGCGATGCCGTCGCGGGACCTGAAGCGGATCCTGCCAGAGTTCAACAAAGTGCTGAAAGCCTGCGTCGCCTGTCATCTGGAATACAAACTGCAAAGTTCATAACCAAGGAGTGCCGCATGTTCGAAGGAAAGATCAGTGTCGCGTTTGAGCAGGATCACGACCGTCTCGATGCCCTGTTCACCACATTCCAGGAACAGAAGCGAAACGATTTTGCCAAGGCCAAAGAGGCGTTCGTCGCCTTCAAGTTCGGCCTGCAACGCCACATCGTCTGGGAAGAGGATGTGCTGTTTCCCAAGTGGGAGGAGAACTCGGGCATGGCGGAAGGCGGTCCGACGCAGGTCATGAGGACCGAGCATCGGATGATCGGCGATTGCCTGGAAGCGATTCACCAGAAGGTTCAGGCAGAGGATCCGGAGAGCGATCGGGACGAGCAACGTTTGTTGGAGATCCTGAAGTCCCACAACATGAAAGAAGAACGGATTCTCTACCCGTCGATCGATCAGGTGATCAGCGATCAAGAACGGGCGGAGTTGTACCAAGCGATGAAAGACATTCCCGAAGAGCGATACCGGACCTCTTGCGGGAGCGGACAGTGATGAGCGGCCGGGGTGCGGGAGCTCTTTTGTGTCTACTGGGACTGGTGGCCGTCGCATTCGTCCCACGAGGGACCTATGCGGTGCCGTACAGTGGCGTGACTGCGTCGGAGGCGGAGGGGCCATCGATTGCCTGGACGACGGCCGATACAGGCGGCATGGTGACGAATCCGCACAGCGACTTGATCTTTCGGGCGACGGGCGCCGCCACGTGCCTGGATTGTCATCGAACGGGCAAAGAGGGATCGTTGAGCCCCCAAGTACAGGACAATGCACTGGTCAAAGAGCTCAAGGCTAAGGCCAAGGGGGTTCATGGCCCCGGACGATTCGCGGACTGTCTGCGGTGCCATGCCGGCGGCAATAAGGGCGTGGAAAAGTACCGGAAGTAAGGCAGAGGGCTCATGGCCGATGGTGTCTTGCTGTGAGTCATTCACTATGAGCCATACGCTATCAGCTCTCTTCTTATTCTAAGCGAGCGAGGTATGACATCTGTGTGGCTGCGCGTCCTTGTCGTGAGTGCCGTCGTGGTTGCGGCGGTGGCGGGAGCCCTGTTGTTCGAAGCCCGGCTCAGTCTCGATGAGACCACCCCCTTCGGGCATACGCGATATGGTCATGCAGCCGGCTGGGTCGGCCTCGCCGTGACCCTGCTGGTATTTATATATCCGCTACGCAAGCGAATCAGCCCGGCCCGCCGCTGGCCACGAGGCTGGTTTCGAGTTCACATGGCGGCGGGGGTGGCGGGTCCGCTGCTGATTTTTCTCCACTCCGGCGCACATTATCACGCCCTGGTACCGATTCTCGCGATGCTGTCCATGGTGATCGTGGTCGTCAGCGGAATCATCGGGCAGGCGGTGCATCTATTCAGCTTGAGAGCGCTCAACGATGAACGCCGCCGACTCCAGCACGAGGGAGTATCCGAGGGTGATATCGACGCGCAGTTGCATGGCATGGCGTCTCAAGAGGAAGCCTTCCGGATCTGGCAGGCGATCCACGCACCGATGACGCTGATGTTTTTCGTGTTCACGCTTTTGCATGTAGCGGGGGCGTTGTTCTTTGCGGGAATCTTGTGACGGATGCGATACCATCCGCTGCCAAGAACTGCGGTGCCGGTGGTGGCGTTGGCGACGCTGGTGCTGGTGGTCTGGGTCGGCTGGGGATCGGTGAGGAGCCCCGCTTCGTTCTGGGCGCCGGGAGATCTCAGTCGATATCATGTCGACCAGGCCGGCTGTACCCACTGCCATGAACCCTTCCGTGGCCCGAGTCCGGCCCGCTGCGTGGCCTGTCATTCAACGGGGTATTTTGAGAACCATTCGACGCCTGCCGTGACGACCTGGCATCTTGACCTGGTGGCGCAGCGGACGGCCTGCACGGCCTGCCACATGGAACATCGCGGAGCGCTTGCTCAAATCACGGAGCAAGGGAGAGCGAATCCCCACGGTGAATTCGTGTTTCGCGTCACCGGTACCGGTTCCTGTACGGCCTGCCATGAGTTCGGACCCAGGGTCGCAACGAAGCCAACGTTGAAGGACGAGCTGCCGGTGCGGCGGTTGTATGAAAGCGGGCGTGGGGCGCATCAGCCCGGTCGTATAGCTGAGTGCCTGGCCTGCCATAACCGGAGACCGTCGTGAGGAGAGTAGGATGGCATGACGATGCGATTGAATCTCGAACAAGCCTTTCCCACCGAGCAAGCACTGCGCGACATGATCCTGACGCGCAAAGTCTGTTTCGACCACGACCCGTTCTACGTCAAGACCGGCGCCGGCGATGTGGTGCAGATCGGATTCCAGTTGAACCTCTATGCGGCGTTTCGGGATCCGACCCAACTGCCGCTGAACGATGATGCCGAGCATCGTGAAATTCTTGGCGACCTGCAACGGCTCTGTCGTGTGTTTTTCCAGACGCTGGATCTCCTCAAGCCCTGCGAGCATCCACAGCCGCCCGCGCATCGCATCGTCTTCTCCCCTGAGCGAAAAAATCGCGCCGAAATCTGCCTGCAGATCCCGATCTTCGACCTGGCGCATTATGCCGACAGCTCGGCTCGCCAGGTGCAGGATCTCCTTACGACGGCGGAATGTCTGCTGACGCATGTCGGCGCAAGACGGCGGGTGTGGGATGAAGAGGGGCGCAAACCGGAGTCTTCCACCGGTGATTGCGAGGCTCGCGCGGGTGCAAACGGAGGCTAGGTCTGCGTATGTGTGCGACCCCACATTGAGGTGAAAGCATTCTCTATAATCGCCATATGTGGATATGGTAGGAAGTGCTGCCCATCGAGTCTCGATTAGTCGAATCGTAGGCGCCAGGTGTTGCGGAAGGACAAAGCCGGTTATGAGTACGAAAATACGATATAGGGATGAGCCTCTGGGAGAGATCCGTGTCGTTCCAGATTTTGTCCCCACTCCTGTCCAATTGGTATTTCGTGATGAGGGTGACAAAGCGACATCAGCATTGAGAAAAAAAGCGCAAAACTCTTCAAGGCCGAGGCATCCCGCCACCACACGCAATACCAGCGCATGATTCGCCGTTTGCTTGACGCCTATGTCGAAAGGCAGCCTCAGGACCTTCCTTCGCGTTCACCGCGGGCCGCGGGCAGGCGAGCGGCTCGCAAGCGCACTGCTGCGTAACTCACGAATCACAACTGGGGATCGCCCAAGATCATTCGTTGAGCAACGTCAACCCTTTAACGAGAGAGCCTCATCGAGAGGCGAGCGGGAAGACCTCGTAGGTATACTGCTGCAATGACGTGGTGTGATGTGTCCAACGAAGTACAGCAGCCAGATATAGGGAAACCCCATGTTGTCATTTTAGGGGCTGGTTGCAGCAGAGCTGCTTTGCCTGATGGAGATGCAAGCGGTCTGCACTTGCCGTTGATGCAGGATTTTCTTCAAACCGTTACCCCATTGAGAGATCTGCTTGAGAGAAGCGGGATCAGCTTTGAAAAACGCAACTTTGAAGAAATCTATTCAGATTTGGCAGAAACGGACGCTTGGCAAATTCTTGAGGCGGCCGAGACTATTATTTATGACTATTTTGCGTCCTTGGTTCTCATGAGAATTTCGAACAATCGTGGATTGCCAGATATCCAGGAAGAACTAGGGAGGCCTATATCAGGCAGTATCTCAATGGAGAGTGGCTCTCAGACGAGAGAATCCCTACTGGCGCAGGGTTTAGTGACCTGCAGAGGTGGGCATCAAGACTTATTGAAAGTGAATGACTGGCATTTATCTCTTCTCCGCCACCCTGATCCTCGCATCCACGATGCGGCAGCCCTGGCCTGGCGGCATGGCGAAGATCGGGTTCAGATCCAGTTCCACGATCTCCGGCACCTCTTCCACCAGCCGTGACAGCCTGAGCAAGAGTTCTTGAATCGCATCCACATCGCCCGGCGGATGGCCGCGATAACCTTGCAGCAGACGATAGCCCTTAATACTGCGAATCAGGTCGGCGGCGTCCAGTTCCGTCAACGGGGTGATGCGGAAACGCACGTCTCCCAGAATCTCGACGTGAATCCCGCCCAGCCCGAAGCCGATCAAGGGACCGAACGAGGGATCCTGGACCATGCCCGCCATCACCTCGACGCCGCCGGTCACCATCGGTTGGATCAGCACGCCTTCCATGGCATCGAGGCTGGCATCTTCGTCCAGCCGTGCCGAGATTTTTTCATAAGCATGGCGAACATCCGTCTTGTTGGTGAGGTTCAAATGCACGCCACCGATCTCCGTTTTATGGACGAGTGTGTGAGACGCCAGCTTGACGGCGACCGGAAACCCGATTTGTTCGGCAAGTAAGGCCGCTTCCTCTGCGCTCGTCGCCACGCCCCCGGGCGGGAGAGGAATTGCCATGGCGCTCAAGAGGGCTCGCGTTTCGGCCGTGGTCAGCCAGCTCTCTCCGCGTGCGGCCAGGGCGTCACGGCAGATGCGCGTCACGGTCGGGAGGTCCAGATCGTCGAAGTCGGGTACCATGCCGGCGGGGCGTTCGCGCCATTGCACATATCCGGAGATTTTTCCCAGGGCACGAGCGGGAAGTTCCGGCAGCGAAAAGGCGGGGATGTTTTCGCTCGCGAAGGAGAATCTCCGTTCGCGATCGGTTTCTACCATCCACCCGATATAGATCGGCTTCTTGGTGGATGCCGTGGCTCGCGCGGCGAGGATGCCGTTCTTGATGCCTTCGGCGATCGGCCCCACATCGGTGGCCGTGACGGCAATGTAGAGCACGATGAGGGCATCGATATCATCTGATTTCAAGAGCGCGGTGATGGCTTGGGCGTACTGCTCGGGACCGGCCGAGGCGATCAGGTCGACCGGGTTGCGCAACGCCGCGGCCGGCGGGAGAAACGATGCCAGGTGAGTGATCGTTGCCTGCGACAATTCAGGAACATCCAGGCCGCTCGCCTCGCAGGCATCGGCGCAGAGGATGGCCGGCCCGCCGGCGTTCGTGATGATCCCGACGCGGTTGCCCTTCGGCAACGGTTGATCCGATAGGCCTGCCGCCAACGCGAACATGTCTTCGAGCGTCTCGGCGCGCAGGATCCCGCTCTGCTGAAACAGGGCTTCCACCGCTACATCATTGGCTGCCAGTGCGGCAGTGTGGGATCCGGCTGCGCGTTTGCCCGACGCGGTACGACCTGCCTTCAGGACGACGATCGGTTTGTTGCGACTGACCCGGCGGGCGATCTGTGCGAACCGCCTCGGATTGCCGAACGATTCCACATAGAGCAGGATGACATTGGTTGCGGGATCGTTCTCCCAGTACTGCAGCAGGTCATTGACCGACACGTCTGCCTTGTTGCCGACGCTGACGAAGGTGGACAGACCGAGCTGCAAACGTTCGGACGCGGCGAGCAGGGCCAACCCGAGGGCGCCGCTTTGTGACGACATGGCAATCGAGCCGGCAAGGGGGAACGTGGACGTAAAGGTGGCGTTGAGCCGCACGTCCGGATCGGTGTTCAGGATGCCGAAGCAATTGGGGCCGACCATGCGCAGGCCCTGTTGCCGGACTTTCTCGAGGAGCTGGTCCTGTAAACGGCGTCCATCCGGGCCGACTTCGGCGAACCCGGCGGTGATGACCACCAGCGCGCGGACACCGGTCGCGGCACAGTCGTCCACGACCGAGAGGACGGCGTCACTGGGAACGGCAATCACGGCCAGATCGACCCGCTCCGGCAGGGCACGAAGCGACGGATAGGTTGGTAGCCCCGCGATGGTGGCGGCATGCGGGTTGATCGCATAACAGCGGCCGTGAAAGCCGCTGCTCTTCAGCGCGTCGAGCAACCGGTAGCCGATACTCTGAGGGGCGCGCGAGGCGCCGATCACGGCGACGGCCTGAGGATGAAAGAGCGGCTGGAGCGACGCCGTGGTGGCGACCCTTTCACGCCATTCGGATTGACGCACGCTCTGGTCGGTCGGTGTCAGCGAGAGCTCGACCTCCATGTCGCCGCCTTCGACACGTTCTTCCATGGGCAGTCCGGAGGAGGCGAACACCTCGCGCATGGCCACATTGTCGGCATGGGTGATGGCCCACAGTCTTGTGAAGCCGTGGCGGATCGCCAACAACGCCAATCGCTCCAGGAGCAGCGTGCCCAGGCCACGCCCATGGAGCCGATCGTCCACGGCCATGGCCACTTCGGCTTGGTGCGGGTCCCGCGCATGATACGAGCCGGACGCGATGACACGAAGGTCGCCGTCCTGTCGGCGTAGGGCAATCACAGTGAGGCTACGTAGCGGGTCGGACGAGTCACAGAGCTGGCGGATCACCTCGGCGGGTGGGACGGTTTCAGAGAAAAACCGGTGGCGTGTGGCTTCAGGCGAGAGGTGTTCGACGAAGTGCTGCAACGCGTCGGCGTCGCCCGGCTGCGCGATGCGCAGCAGCGCCGTGGAGCCGTCGCTTAACACGACCTGGCCAGAGTCGGAACTTTCGTCCCTGGACGGTGGCATGTGGAGTGGACGGATACGTTGCATGACTTACCCCGAGAGCAGGTCCGGTTTCACGATCAGCAGCAGACCGAGCCCGATCATGACCGCCCCGCTGATCAGTTTCAACCACCGGCCTTCGCGTTCCTCCAGCTTATGACGGCCCAGGGTGATTACCGCGATCGTCACCATCAGTGCATCGTCGAAGATGTAGGCCGCGTTGTAGAGGGCAAGGTAGCCGTAATACTGCCAGGTGACGAGGGGTTGCGTGCTGAGGATGTGTGTGTAGATCGCCGGAAATCCGGCCGTGCACAGCAGTTCGACCACGTTTACCAGGCCGGCAAGGATCACGACCCCGAGGAGGGCGCCGGTGAGATTCTCTGCCTGAACGATCCGGCGCAGCCGCACATACAGCCCCGGTTTTGCCGAATCCGGAATCGTCAGTGACAGACCCTGCCGGAAGGCGAAGAAGTCTTTCATGTTGACCCCGCCGATCAGCAGCGCCACCCCGCCCAGCGAAAGCTGGACCGTACGTGAAAGGCCTACGATGAGAAATACATTCAGCCAGGCGGCCATGAAGGCAAAGTAGACCAGCCCGCTCACCAGGACGAAGGTGCCGGCCACGAGCGACATCTTGACGCGATTCTGCAGCGACACCAGCAGCGACAGGAGAAACAACAGGACCCACATCGCGCAGGGATTAAACCCGTCGAGCAGACCGATGACCAACGTGAAGAGAGGGAGTCCGATTTCGTGGTGGCTCAGGCGGCCGAACCACGGGAGCAGGATGCTGTCTTCCCCGGCCATCGAATCGCCTGTCGGCATGCTGCAATCAGGCTGTGTCGGGCGGCACGCGGGGAACGGCTCGGAGCCGAGGACAGGAGATGCCTTATCAATCAGTGCCAGCAGGTCGGCGCCGGTCGTTTCGGCGTCTCGATACCCGACGATCAATTCGCCCTGTAGATAAAAGGCAGGCACCCCGAGGATAGTCACGGCCCGCTGTCTTGCCAATGTCTCCAAGCGGGTCAGAGCGGACTGATCTCGGCCGACGTCTCGAAGCTGAATCTGCAGAGTAGGGCGATGCCGCTGAAGGTCGCGAAGAAATGTCTTGGCGGCCTCACAGTGCGGACAACCGGCTCTGACGAAGACTTCCAAGTCCACAGTCGATTCGGAGGCGAGACCCCACACCTCTGAACCGGGCAGCCACAGGCAGGCGAGGAGCAAGCCTGCAGAAACAAATCTCAGCCGACTCATCGCGTTGCCTGTGGCGGTCGCCGGCTAGCTAATGAAATCCGGTGTCGCGATCGTTCGGATGTAAGACAGCACGTCCATCATCTGCTGGTCGGTCAGTTTTCCCCGATAGCCGTGCATGGGACTGAAGAGCGCCCCGTTCGCAATCGTGATCAGCAGTTCCCAATCGGTCTTGGCGCGCGAGTTCACGGACTGCAAATTGGCCGGCCTCACGATCAGATATTGTCCGTCCGGACCGTTGCCGTCCAGTTTTTCTCCATGGCAACGAAGGCATTGTTTCTCATAGATGGCCTGTCCGTCGCGCGGATTGCCCCGGTTGGTTTGTGCGGTGGCCCATGTGCTTCCCAGGATGACGAGGCAGAGGACAGAAAGTATGCTGATTGTTTTCATGCGCAGGCTCCTTTATGGTTCGGCGCAGTGCGCCGGATTGGTTCCATACTCATCGCACGATCAAGACCGGACAGGACACATGGTGCAGGAGGGCGTGCGAGATGCTACCCAGAAGAAATCGCTCCAGCCCCTTGCGTCCATGTGAGCCGATGACCAGGAGATCCGCCGATTTGGCGCGCTCCGTCAGGATGTCGGTCGGATCTCCGACGGTCACCTGGGTGCCGACCGTATACCGGTGATTCATGACGGAGGCGGCCAAGTTCTTCACGAGGTCTTCGGCCGACCGTACGGCGATCCCGGTCCAATCCTGAAGCGGAAAAAGGCTGAACGGATCGGTGGACGGAATCGGGCGCACGACGCTCACGATGGTAAGATCCACCGGATTCTTGAACGGATGGCTGATGAGCCAGGCCTTGATACGGGCGCCATCCTCATGCCCTTCGATGGCGACCGTCACACGTTTCACCGGTCCTTCCCGCTCTTTTACGATCAGGGTCGTACAATCTGCATGGAGCGCGACGCGATGGGAGACGCTGCCGAGGACCAGTTCCCCGACGCGTCCCCGTCCGCGCGCGCCGATCACGATCAGGTCGGCATGTGTTTCCCGGGCCTTGTCCAGAATCAGCGAGGCCGGTTTGCCGAATTCGCACACCCGTCTGATGGAGAGGCCTTCGGATGGCAACATTGTGGAGGTGTGGTCGAGCAATTGCTGTCCTGCATTCTCCATGGCTTTCCGGAATTCGTCGTACCCTTGCATGCTGCTCACTTCTGCCACGAGGGGATACTGAAACATGCCCAGGTCGATACCATGCACCAGAACGACCTCTTGCAGGTGGTACAGGTGGGAGACTTCACGGACGGCTGCGAACGCCTGTTCCGACCATTCGAGTGCGATGAGGGCACACATAGGTCTCCTTTCCCTAGAACAACGGATGCGGTGACGTGCCGAAGGGCATGAAACGCGGGGAGTCACCGACATTGCCGCGAATGCGCCATTGCCCTTGTTCGAACGTCATATAGTGCACTTCCTCATACCAACTGTCGATCGGGACACGTAATCCTCCGGTTTTGGACAGGCCCGACAAACTGCCCGTACAGGTCACCTCGATGATGGTGTTGGATCCGGACCCGACCTTGATCATTCGGGAAAAATGATGGGCATCGGACAATTCCCGGAATTCATCGAGCAGGTTGATCCAGACCTGTCGCATATCGGCCTTTTTAAGCCCGTGATAATTATAGTGCTCCGAATACAGGGCCATGATGCCGTCCACGTCGCCGGCATGAAGCGCCTGTTCGGCGTGCCGGAACGTCGCCAGGACTTCATCGACGGTGGCTTGATCGAGGTCTGCGGCCGCCCCCGGCAGGAGCCGCATTTCGGCGGCGGCGGGAGACCCCGTCAGGGCGACCATCAGCAGGGCGCAGGCCAGCAATCCGTGCCATCGATTCCACGTCCGTTCCCCTCGACTCATGATCACTCCTTCTTGCCGATGGTGAGGTTGCCTATCCGACCCATGTGACGCGGATAAAATCTTCATCCTTGTCGTATTGCAATTCCAATTCGCCGTGGTGCGCATGTTTCAGCGCTTCGCCGATGCGTCTGGGCAAGTGGGTGTCGGTGGTGAGGACGACAAGCCCCTCCGCCCGGTTCTCAATCGTCATGATGCGAGCCAGCGGGTATTCCTTTTTTTCCCGCGCCTCGGTGTTGTGGATCAGGCCCATGACTTGGTCCCGGTGCTGGTCTTTGTAGGATCCCTTGAGCGTGACAAACCCTTTCGGGTTTTTATCCTCGATGCGCAGACAAGCCGGGCAGACGATCTCATCGGCCCCTGTCGGTTTGGTTCCCCAGGTCCAACGTCCCTTGTGGAACAACGCCCCGCAGGTCTTGCAGACGGTGGGTTCCTTCAACTTGCCCGTCATCCTGTAGGAGTCGTGTTGACCTTCCTGTACGAATCGATCGCGGCGCGCGGCGTGGCCGCCCTCGGTGTGTTTGTTCATCGGTACAATTCCTTTTCTGTGCCGGGTCATCCGGTCTGTGGCCTGCGTTGTAGATGTTACGATCGATTAACAAACGCTTCTTCCGCCAGATTGAGATATTGCAGCACCTCCCGGTCTTCGACCTGTTCGAAGTCCCGGTAGAAGTTTCCGACGGCATAGAACGGATCCGGTACCCGCAGCACGATCAATTGGTCGACCAGGTCTCTCGCCTCCTCCACGGTTGAGCGCGGGCCGACCGGAATGGCCCCGATCACGCGACGCGGGTTCCCCTGGCGGGCGGTCGTGACGGACGCGAAGAACGTCGCGCCTGTGGCAAGTCCGTCATCCACGAGAATCACGATCCGGTCGTTCAGGTCGGGGAACGGCCGCCCCTGCCGGTACAGGGCCACACGCCTGGTGACTTCATTTTGCTGGGTTTGCACGGCAGCTGAGAGCTGTCGTTCGGTGAGCGACAGGCCGGCAAGTGCCTCTCGATTCCAGTATACGGCGCCTGTTTCACTGACGGCACCCAGCGCATATTCGGGATTGTCCGGCGCGCCGATTTTTCGGGTGATGAGCACATCGAGCGGCAGATGCAGGGCCAGACTCAATTGATAGGCCACCACGACCCCACCGCGCGGCAGCGCGAGCAGAATGGCGGCAGGATCGTTGCGGAAAGGCATCAGTTCCTGCGCGAGAAGTTCGCCGGCTTCTTCACGGTTCTTGAACATCACTCAACATTCTCCCTGCCCTGTGCCCTGCACGCCGTGGCCCGGACGGGGTTACCACAGCCCGCTCGTGACCCCTACGCCGATCAGGAACAGTGCCGCGACGATCAATAACACGATCAGCCACCGGTGATGATGAGCGCTACCACCGGGATGCCAATGGATTTCCCAGGGGATGTCCAGGTATCGAGGATGTCGGAACATGGTGTGCTCCTTCTGCTTAGGACACCTTCACTTCGATCGATTTCGGCTTCGCTTTCTCCGATTTCGGCAGATGCACCGTGAGGATGCCGTCTTTGTATTCCGCCCCGACCTTGCTGCCGTCGGCATCTTCCGGCAGGGTGAAGCTTCGCAAGAAACTGCCGTAGGCGCGCTCCACGCGATGATATTTCTTGTTCTTCTCTTCCTTCTCGTATTTGCGCTCGCCGGAGATCGCGAGCACATTGTCCTGAACCGTGAGTTTCACGTCTTCCTTCTTGATTTCTGGCAGCTCCGCCTTGATCAGATACTCCTTGTCGTCTTCGGTAATGTCGACCAAGGGAGACCATTCCGCGACTGAAATCGACTCCTTCTGGCCTTCCGCTTTGGTCGGCGTCCGACCCCAGAGCGAGGACAGGCGCTGCTCCATGTCCTCAAGTTCTCGCCACGAATTCAATTGTCTCCGAAATGGTTCCCAACGGGTGAGTCCACTCATGGTGCTGTCTCCTTTGCGTTGCGTGAGTAAGTTTGAGCATAACCGGTGTCTTGTCACTTTCCAGAGATGGTGTTCTGGGATTGTGGTTCCGCAGTGGAACAGCTGCAGACTCGATGCCAGCGGAATATGCGGTGAGTATTCAGCGGGGAGGTGCGAAAGTTCACTTGCTTAGAGAAGGACCGGGCGGTTTCGTGCTCCGGCCTTTCTCCAGGGTGGGGCGTTACGGGACAGCGGCCGGGGGCCGCATTGGTGCCTATTACCTCATTGATTTCAATCGGGCCATGGTTACCCCGATACATGAAGGGAGGTGGAGCCAGGATAAGATCGAGACTCCCGCTTCCGTGCCGCGTCAGTGGGTTCGGGGGTCGCGCCTGTCGCAATCTCGGGATCCGGTCCGAAGGGACGCGCTTCCATCTCGGTGCCAGTAGGAGGCACGGCTCGCACAAGGAGCCCGATGAATGGGAAGCACGGGGCATCCAGGTTGTATGACTCGCCGGGGGTGCCCGGAATGGGTCCCGCTCAGTGGGCAGGTCCGATCTCCACACGGGAGCGGGTTTTTTTGTGGAAAGACCAACGATGAGATTGTCGCCAAGTACCGGAGGAGGTGCAATGTTGTTGCAGAGGGCATCAGGTGGTAACTGCGGCCGCCTTCTCTATTTGTGAACAGAATGGTGTAACCGAGCAGTGTTAATCGAGAAGCAGATCCAATTAAGCCCTGTTCTTAGGGGCGAGTGGAAAACGCGTTGGTGAGGTAGCATCGATCTGCACGAGCAGGCAGGTACAAGCGTTGCAGCTGAAAGGGAACTGTGTGGTGTATACGACTCCAGGGCAACTCGTGGTGGCCGGATCATAGAGTAGCTCTTCAGGGTCGGAGGTGATAGTCGCGGTCACTACCAACCAGAGGAGGGTATTATGAAACGGTCGGGTCACACATTTCATGGGTTCCTTGTTCCCTTCGCATTCGGAGCCATGTCCCTCGCGGGAATGGTTTCCGGTATGCCGACAGTCGTCCAGGCTGATGAAGGCAAGATAGAGGTGACCATCAAGGACGATGGGTATCATGTGAAGGGCCATACGACGCCCGGCGCGTTGACGAGAATTGTTCTTCGCAACGATGGAACAATGACGCACGGGTTCAGCTCGCGCATCCTGAAAGACGTGCCTGTTCGGAAAGAAGGCGAAGCGAAGGAGGTCATTGCGCATGGAGTCAAGTCGTTCCATGTGGATGCAGGAAAGACCGCAACGCTGGTGTTTACCAAACCGGTCAAACATGATCCGGCGACCGGCATCAGCGAGACCGAGCAATATGGTTTCTGGTGCGACCTTCATCCGCATATGAAGGGTGAGTTTCTGATTGTGGAGACCAGAGGGGAAGTGGGCGGCGGCTGAGCCTCGTGGAGTCGTCGTCGCGCGAGGAGTTGCGCGCGCCGGGAGAGGGCGCCCCTGGGTGCCCTCTCTTTTGTGTTTGGCCAGAGAGTAGAATCGGAAGTTCGTGGCCGCTCTCGTCGGAGAATGAACAGGCGGGCAGAGGCTGCTTTTCTTCTGCCACATCCGGAAGCGGAGCTAGGCGAGAAAAGCCTTGCGAATTTTCAACAGGAACGTATCGGCCATCTCCGGACGGGCTTGTTGGGAGCAGGTACGGAGTCGGCGCGCCGCTTCCTCAGTCCAGTGCTCCCCTATGTCGATGACCTCGCCGGGGCGAAAGTGCCCTGCCTTGATCCTGGCCACGGCTTCACCCACCGGGGTTTCCGAAATTCTGATGCTGAACGTCCCCCGTTCCAGCAATTCACAGAGGTTGAAGAGCACGCGCACATAGGCCGCCGCATACTTGGCGGGCCGTCCATCCATTTTCTCCAACATTTTCTTGCGCTGGTTGTCGCAATAGTTGAGGAACGATTCATAGGCCGCCTGCGCCGACCAGAGGCGCGGAAACAGTTGCCGGAGTTCTGCTCCCCAGTCGTCCAAGCGTACCACCGGCGCCACCAGTGTCTCGAGCACCAGTGGATGACCTTGCAGGGCCAATTGGAGAAAGTGCCCGATCTCCCAGGACGTCTCGTCGTCTTCCTCTTTCATCATCCTCGTGCCCTGATACTTAAACCCGACTCGAAAGAGTTCGGCGGTGGGCAGCACGAAGACACTGCGGTAGTCCTTGTCGCTTTCGGGGCCGGCCAGGCCGTGGGCGTGCGAACCGACCACCACTTTCAAAATGCAGGAATCGGTCGACGACGTTGGTGCGTCTCTCATGAGCGTGCGGCGGAGAGTTGAGCGAGACAACCGTTCAAGGTCATGTACTTGGGGTAATCGGATTCCGGAATCTCGATGTGGAACTCCTCGTGTAGCGCCACCACGAAGTTGAGGAAATCCATCGAGTCGAGGTCGAGTTGCTCGCGGAAGCTGATATCCGGGCCTAGGGAGGCCGTATCCGCTTCCGGCGCGATCTCACCGAGAATACGAAGGACCTGGCTGCGTATTGTGTCTTCCGACGGGGGCGTGCTCATAATGATTGGGGCTCCTGTAACAGGCGATCGATCTCAGCCAGGAACAATCCTCCGCGGTGGCCGTCGGTGACGCGGTGGTCGGCGGAGAGCGACGCCATCAGAACCGGCCTCGGCACGATCAGGCCATCGGCGACCCAGGGGCGTTCCACGACTTTCCCGAATCCGACCAGCGCGACCTGGGGAGGATAAATGACTCCGAACACGGTTTCCACTCCCTGTTCCCCAAGACTCGTGACGGTAATCGTCGGGTCGGACAGTTCCGAACTCCGTAACGAGCCGGCCCGGGCGCGCTTCACCAGGTCCTGAAAGTTCTGCATCAACTCGCTGAGGCTCAGCCGGTCGGCGTCGTGCAACGCCGGCGCGACCAGTCCACCCTGCCGGAGGGAAATGGCGGTGCCGATATGGATCCGTTCGCTTCTGCAGGCCTCATCGTCCCTCCAGAGCGCGTTGAGTTCGGGGACCCGGCGCAATGCGAGGGCGACCGCTTTAATCAACAGGACAACGTAGAGGAGGCGTTCCGTGACGGGGCGCTGTTCGTTTGTCTCCGTGAGCCACGTGATCGCCCGGCCCATGTTGATCGTGGTGCTAAGGTAATAGTGGGGGATTTCCCGTTTCGATCGGGCCATGGCTGCGGCGATGGTTTGCCGCATGCGTGCCTGGCGGTCGGCGGCCTCGACCGGCCTGGCGATGCTCACAGTGGCCGGGGTGGCTCGTTCAATATCTTCCAGGGTGATTGCGCCCTCCGGGCCGGTTCCCTCCAACCGGCTTGCGTCGATGCCTCGCTCAGTGGCCAGTTTCCTTGCTGCCGGTGAAATCCGTAATCGCCCGGCCTGAGATGGCACAACGGCTCCGTTCTCTGTCCGATGGGCGGGGGGAAGCGAGGCCGGTGGAGTGGCGATCGTCCGGGGAGAAGCGACAGTGGTTGTAGGCCGTCCTTCTTCGCGAATGATCGCCATGACCGTGCCGACCGGGATCTTGTCGCCCGGTCTGGTGATGAGTCGTTCGATGATGCCTGTGGTATGGGATTCGACGTCAATGGCGGCCTTTTCTGTATCGACTTCGGCGATGATCTCGCCCTTGGTGATGCGGTCGCCTTCTTTCTTTTTCCATTGCACCAGGGTGCCGTCGGTCATGTCGGCGCCGAGTGTCGGCATCAGAAATTCAGCCATGATGGAGACTCCGTGAAGCGCGAAAGGTCAAACGTGAAACGTACAATGGAACGGGCGATGAGTGACAGAGAAACAGCCGGGCCATCGGTTATCCCAACAACCTGCGAACCGCCTTCACGATCTTGTCCGGCTGCGGCAGCGCCGCCTCTTCCAGATGTTTCGGATAGGGAATGGGGACTTCTTCGCTGCACACACGCGCGACCGGGGCATCCAAATCGTAAAACGCACCCTCCATGATCTGCGCGGCGACTTCGGCGGCGAAACTTCCCGTGCGCCAGGCCTCGTCGATGACCACGGCCCGGTGGGTCTTTCGAACGGAGGCGAGGATGGTGCCGGTATCGAGGGGCCGGAGGACGCGCAGATCCAGAACCTCCGCCTCGATGCCCTCTTGAGCCAGTTGTGTGGCAGCGGCCAGCGCCTTCCACAGGCTGCCCCCGAATGTGATGAGGCTCACATCCTTTCCGGGTCGGCGCACCGCGGCCCGGGAGATATCGACGACCGGCCGGCTTTCCTCCAATTCGCCTTCCATGGAATAGAGATACGCATGTTCGAAAATAAACACAGGATCCGGATCCTGGAGGGCGGTGAGCAACATGCCCCGTGCATCCGTCACAGTGGCAGGTGTCAGGACTGTGATGCCGGGAATGTGCGCATACCAGCCTTCAAGACTGTGTGAATGTTGGGCCGCCACCTGGCGGCCGGCGCCGGTGGCCATTCGAACGACCAGCGGGACGTTGAACTGACCGCCGGACATGTGCCGGAGCGTCGCCGCGTTGTTCAGAATCTGATCGAGTGCCAGCAGACTGAAATTGACGGTCATCACTTCCACGATCGGACGCATGCCGCCCAGGGCCGCGCCGATGCCGGCGCCGACGAAGGTGCTTTCCGACAGCGGCGTATCCCGAATGCGTTCCGGGCCGAACTCCTCGAGAAAGCCCTTACTGCATGCGTATGTGCCGCCGTATTTGCCGACATCCTCCCCCATGAGAAAAACGCGAGGGTCGCGCTGGAGCGCGTCCCGCAATCCCGCCCGCACGGCTTCTCTGTAGGTGATCTTGGTCATAGGTATCACCGCGAAAGGTGAACTAGGAAGCAGCTCCGTACATGCGCCAGACGGTTCACGTCGTACGCCTCACGTCCGTGCACACATCCTTGTTGAGATCCTCGATCTGCTCCCAGGGGGCCGCTTCGGCGAAGGTCACCGCGTCTTCGAGCTCAGTCGTGATCGCAGCCTCTAACTGTTGGAGATCGTCGTCGCGCAGCAATCGGGCCTGGCGGAGGGTCTGCTCGAAGGTTGCAATCGGGTCCCGCCGCTTCCAATCGTTGACCTCATCTTTCGTCCGATACAGTTCCGCGTCGTACATGGAATGGGCGCGGAAGCGATAGGTCCGGTACTCAATGAAGTGGGGGCCATGGCCGTTTCTGACCAGTTCCGCGGCGCGACCGGTCGCGGTCTCAACCGCCAGCACATCCATGCCGTCGACGGTGTCAGCGCCCATCGCATAGGCCCCGGCCTTCGCGGCAATATCCGGCTGCGATTGATGGCGGGCCAAGGCGGTGCCCATCGCATAGAGGTTATTTTCGCAGAGAAACAGTACCGGGAGTTTCCACAAGGCGGCCAGGTTGAGGGATTCGTGAAACTCACCCTCGGCTACCGCGCCGTCGCCGAAGTAGCAGCCGGTGACGCGTTTGCGACCTTGCATCTTGTCAGCGAGCGCCAGCCCGACGGCCACGGGTAATCCACCGGCCACAATGGCCAGGCCTCCGTAGAACCGCCGGGACGCATCGAAGAAATGCATCGACCCTCCGCGGCCGCGCGCGCAACCGGCGGCCTTGCCATACAGTTCGGCCATCAATTGGTTCATCGAGGTGCCGCGAACCAGCGCATGGCCGTGCTCCCGATAGGTGGCCACGATGGCGTCCTCGTTCGTGAACGACGGGATGGAGCCGGCCGCCACCGCCTCTTCACCGATGTACAGATGGAGAAACCCGTGGATTTTGCCGAGCTGATACAGTTCCGCGGACCTTTCCTCGAAGCGTCGGATCCGTATCATCTGCCGCAGCAACTCGAGGCCATGATCCCTCGTCATGGATGTCGTCATGCCCCGCTCTCCAACGTCGAGGTATCGCCTTCCGGCAACCCGAGTTCGCGCGCCTTCAGCAGGCGGCGCATGATTTTCCCGCTTCGCGTTTTCGGCAGCGCCGGGAGAAAGGCGATCTCTTTCGGCGCCACGGCTGCCCCGAGACGCGTCCGCGCGAAACCGAGCAGCTCTCGCCGCAATGCTTCACTCGGCTCATGGCCGTCTTTCAACGACACAAACGCTTTGACGAGTTCCATCGCTACCGGATCCGGTTTGCCGATGACCGCGGCCTCCGCTACCGCCGGATGTTCGATCAACACGCTTTCGACTTCGAACGGACCGATGAGATGCCCTGAGGTCTTGATGACGTCATCCGCCCGGCCCACGAACCAGAAATACCCGTCGGCATCTTTCCTGGCCACATCGCCGGTCAGGTACCAGCCGCCGGCAAAGCACTTCTTGTAGCGTTCCGGTTCATTCCAATAACAACGAAACATCGAGGGCCAGCCGGGCCGGAGGGCGAGTTCTCCCTGCAGTCCCGCTTCTTCCAGCACCTCTACGTCGCCGGTCTCGGTCTTCGTCACGATACCGGCTTCAATGCCCGGCAACGGTCGTCCCATCGAACCGGGCCGGATATCCATCGCGGCATAGTTGGCGATCATGATGCCGCCGGTTTCGGTCTGCCACCAGTTGTCGTGGAACGGCCGGCCGAACGCCTGCTCTCCCCAGACGACAGCTTCGGGGTTGAGAGGCTCCCCCACGCTGGCGAGAAAACGCAATTGGCGCAGGTCATACTTCCGCACGAGATCCACGCCGACTTTCATCATCATACGAATGGCCGTCGGCGCCGTATACCAAACCGAGACCCGCTGGTCCTGCAAGATCCCATACCAACGTTCGGCTTCGAAATCCGCTTCGTCCACAATGCTGGTGAGCCCATTCGTCAGGGGCGCGATGATGCCGTAGGACGTGCCGGTCACCCAGCCGGGGTCGGCGGTACACCAGAAAATATCCCCGGGGTGGAAATCGAGCGCAAGTTTGCCCGTGATGTGATGGGCCACCACGGCCCCGTGTACGTGGAGCGCTCCTTTGGGTGTCCCGGTGGTGCCGCTCGTGAAATGCAGGAGGGCCGGGTCTTCAGGATCGGTGGGGCCGATTCGATATGTGGTTGGTTGTTGTTCCAGAACCTGGTGGATATTCTGCGTGCCGGCTATGGCGGTCGGGCGTTGGTCTTCGCCGATGAGCAGGACGTGCTGAAGGTGGGGCAATGCCTCGCGGATGCCGGCGACCTTGCGCTGATAGAGCGATTCGGTTGTCACCAATACCTTGGCCTGGCCGATCCTGAGCCTGGCGCGAATGGGTTCAGGCCCGAAGGCTGAAAAGAGCGGGCAGAAGATGGCGCGATGTTTCAGGGTGCCCAGAGCCGCGATGTACAGTTCCGGAATGCGGCCGGCGAGGACGAAGACCCGGTCTCCCTTGACGACTCCAAGCGCCTGCAATGTATTGGCAAAACGATTGGTCAGCTCGTCGAGACGCGCGAAGGAATAGTCCTCGACTTGTCCCTTTTTTCCCAGCCATCGGATGGCGGTCTGCTCCGCTCGCGGACCGGTGGCATGGTGCACTACTGCTTCATGGGCGATGTTGAGTCCCTGCCCCTCCGGAAGGCCATCCAGTTCGGCGCGCGCCTGCTCCCACGAGAACTCCTTCCGCACCGTCTCGTAATCGTGGAGGTTAGGGATGGTCTCCCAGTCTCGTCTCGATTTGATGATCGGGTTCCACGGCATGGTGCGGTTCACAGTCCTAGGAGCCTGTCCGAATCATCCTTCGTCGCAGCAGAATGGCATGATTCGGACGGCCTCCTAGCATGCGTTCTGCAAGGCATAGACCATCGGCACTTGTGAGGGTTGGACAGGAAATCAAGGGAGATTTCCGCGGTTGTTGATCACAGGCGGGGACGGCGGATGATCCACCTGTAGCGTTATTCACCAGTGAGGAGAGGAAGGTCGTGGATAATCGCGCCAAACGAGACGAAATCAAGGTTTTGATCATGGGGGCCGCCGGACGGGATTTCCATAACTTCAACGTGCTGTTTCGCCACAATCCTGGCTATCGCGTCGTGGGCTTCACCGCCGCGCTGGTTCCCAACATCGACAACCGTCTCTATCCCCCGGCATTGGCCGGGGACTTGTATCCTTCCGGGATCCCCATTCATGCAGAACAGAATCTCGATCGTTTGATCAGGACCCAGTATGTTGAGCGGGTCGTCTTTTCGTACAGTAATTTGTCCCATGAGGCGCTCATGCACCAGGCCTCCCGCGTGGCGGTGCCGGTTGTCTGATGGCCGAGCGGCATCAGGCCTGTAATCCGGTGGATCTCAGGCCCTATGCGGCGGGCAGTCTCAATCGTACCTTCCGACAGTATCCGCATTGGGGCCGCCCCTTCCCGCCATGGGTTACGGGCGCGAGCAGGTCCGCGAACTGGAGGAGACCATCGAACGGGTGGAGTGCGATTTCGTGATCATCGCCACACAGATGGATTTACGGCGACACATTCGGATCACGAAGCCCACGGTGCAGGTGACATATGACGTGGAGGACCGGGGGCACCCGACGTTGGTGGATGTCTTGCAAGGCGTCATCGACCGGGCAAAACAATCATGAATCCTTTTCATGGTGCTGCACTCCAATAGACAGCAGGAAACAGGAGGTCGCTCAACGAACAAACGAGAAGGAGAAGATATATGGTGACCCACCCGACACATATTGCTCATGATCGATGCCAGCGCTGTGGAGGGTTTATGGTGCGTGAAGAGATCCGTGAGGTCAATCAGGTTGGGTGGCGTTGCGTGATGTGTGGCGAACACATCGATCCGCTCATCCTCGAGCATCGCCGGAAGATGCGCACGCCGGAAGGGGCACGCCGGCTTTTGGCCAAGAGCGAAAGCGCCGGGA
>JBEIQG010000055.1:0-17105 GCA_040376625.1 Nitrospira sp.
CCCGCACGATGAACGGCAGGAGCGGCAATATGCGCGCTTCGTCGCCAAATTATGCAAAGAGGAAGGACTGCCGCATTTCGGCGCCGACGCCGTGGCGGAAGTCATCCGCCAGGGTTTTCGTTATGCCGATCGGCACGACCGGCTGTCCTTGCGATTCAGCCTGGTCAGCGATCTCGTTCGCGAAGCCGGGTATTGGGCCAGGAAAGACGAGCACTCCTTCGTGACACGCGCAGATGTCGAATCGGCCCTGGCGCACCAGCGGCATCGTGCCGACCTGCCCGAGCAATGGATCCAGGATGAAATCTGCGAAGGGACCTTGATGGTGAATCTGCAGGGAGAGGTCGTCGGTCAGGTCAACGGGCTGTCCGTCTATGAGCTGGGCGACTATGCCTTCGGCCGTCCCACGAGGATCACCGCCCGCACCTATGTCGGCACCAAGGGGGTCATCGACATTCAACGCGAGGTCGAACTCGCGGGCAACATCCACAGCAAGGGGGTCATGACGCTGGCCGGATTTCTGGCCGGAAAATTCGCGGAGATGCAGCCGTTCGCGCTCAGCGCCACCCTCACGTTCGAACAGACCTACTCCGAAATCGAGGGAGACAGTGCTGCTGTGGCCGAACTCACGGCCATCCTCTCGAGCCTCTCCGACCTTCCCGTCCGGCAATCGCTGGCCGTCACCGGCTCGGTGAACCAACTCGGTGAAGTCCAGCCCATCGGCGGGGTCAACGAGAAAATCGAAGGGTTCTTTGCGTCCTGTAAGCGGCGTGGCCTGACAGGCGCGCAAGGGGTGATCATCCCCGCTCGAAACACGAAACACCTGGCGCTGAACCGGGAAGTTGTCGCGGCCGTGGAAGAGGGAAAGTTTGCCGTGTATGGCGTAGACCACGTCGAACAGGCACTTGAGCTGCTCATCGGCGTGCCCGCCGGGGAACGCGGACCGGAAGGAACCTTTCCGCCTGAGAGCATATACGGTCGAACCGCCGCGCGCCTGGAGGAGATGGCGCAGATTGTCGCGAATTGGGGAGAAGGCGAAGAAGAGCCTGAGAAGGTCACGGGGTAAACCATCGAGGTATGTATGCCTATGTACGATTACACCTGCCTGGACTGCGGAAAAGAATCGCTGATCATCGTGACGCTGAAGCAACATGAAAAAGGCGAGGTACAATGTCCCGCTTGCGGCAGCACCAAACTGCAGCAACACTTTTCGTCGTTCATCGCCCACACGACCAAAAAAAGCTGAAGGAGACATAGGGACTTATGCAGATCGTCATGACTGCCGGCACCCGATACTCCTTTTTCCTCTCGCTTGCCGTGACCCTCGCGGCCGCCTGTGGCTCAGCGACGGCACAGGACTTCCCGCCGGACGTCACGAGAGGGAAGTCGGTCTACGAGCGGCATTGCCTCGCCTGCCATGGCCATGGCGGATGGGGGGACGGCCCCGATGCCGCGGCGTTGACGGTCCCGCCGGCCAACTTCCACCGGTTCAAGTCCTTCCTCAAGTCCGACGAGGAGTTACTCAGAACGATTGAGCACGGCATCGTCTTCAGTCCGATGCATGCCTGGCAGGGGCAACTGACCGAAACGGAGAGGTTGGACGTGCTGGCCTACATCCGCCTGCTCGTGCAACAGGGCCGATAGGATGCCGGGCGGACGAGTTCCGCGAAGGGCCTCCTTATGAAACCTCTTCAACCAGGCGATGCGCTTCTCATCGTGGACGTTCAGAACGATTTTATCGCGGATGGTGCGCTGGCGGTGCCCGGCGGCCGGGAAGTGATCGCCCCGTTGCGGCGGTATCTGCTCCTGTTCGACGAACATGGCCTGCCGGTGTTAGCCACGCGTGACTGGCACCCGCCCGACCACTGCTCCTTCCACGCACAGGGGGGGCTTTGGCCCCCGCACTGTGTCGCCCATACGCCGGGGGCCCAATTTCCTCAGGACCTCCTGCTTCCCCCATCAGCCCTGGTGATTTCGAAAGGCACCGATCCGGCGCAGGAGGCCTACTCCGGATTCCAGGGCACTCCGCTGCATGATCGTCTCCAGGCAGCCCGCATTGGGCGGTTGTTCATCGGGGGGTTGGCCACGGACTATTGTGTGCTCGAAACCGTGCGGGACGCCCGGGCACTCGGATATGAGGTCTGCTTGTTGATCGATGCCATCCGGCCGGTCAATGTGCGGCCTGATGACGGCCGGCGCGCCGAAGAAGCGATGGTGCTCCTCGGCGCCATTCCCCTTTGCCTGGAGCAATTGGCCGCATGAACATCACCTCTGACGCGCTGGTCACGGACCTCTACGAACTCACGATGGCACAGGCCTATCTCGTCCAGGGAATGACGGACATCGCCGTCTTTGAGTTTTTCGTCCGGAAACTGCCGCCGCAACGCAACTTCTTCATGGCCGCGGGACTGGAGCAGGTCTTGAGCTATCTGGAGGACTTTCATTTCTCAGTTGCCGACATTGCCTGGCTCGACCAGACCGGGGGGTTCAGCCAGGCGTCACTCGACGCGTTCCACGCGATGCGTTTTACCGGCGAGGTTCACGCGATGCCGGAAGGAACTCTCTTTTTTCCACACGAACCAATCCTCCGCATTACCGCCCCCCTGCCACAGGCTCAACTCGTGGAAACCAGGGTGATGAATCTTCTGAACTTCCAAACGATGGTCGCCTCCAAAGCCTGCCGATCGGTGTTGGTTGCCGGTGATAAACCCCTGATCGATTTCGGCCTGCGCCGGGCGCATGGAGCGGAGGCGGGCCTTCTGGCCGCCCGCGCCGCATACCTCGCCGGACTCGCGGGCACGTCGAATGTCTCGGCCGGGGCCGGCTTCGGGATCCCGATCTACGGGACAATGGCCCATTCGTTCGTTCAAGCCCATGTCGACGAGGCGGAGGCGTTCACCCACATTGCAGAGGCGCAGCCGCGCAACGTCGTTCTCCTCATCGACACCTATGACACAGAAGCGGCGGCGGAGAAGGTGGTCTCCCTCTCGGGTCGCTTGAACGCACGAGGCATCTCGATTCACGGCGTCCGGCTCGATAGCGGTGACCTGGCTGAACACGCGCGCAAGGTTCGGCATATCCTCGATCGTGGAGGCCTCACGGCCACCCAGATCCTCGCCAGCGGAAATCTTGACGAGGAACGGATTCAGTCGCTGGTGGCAGGACAAGCACCGATCGACAGTTTCGCGATCGGCACGGCTATGACCACGTCGGCCGATGCCCCCTACTTGGACTGCGCGTACAAACTTCAGGAGTATGCCGGCAGGCCCTGCCGTAAACGTTCCGAAGGGAAGGCCACCTGGCCCGGTCGAAAACAGGTCTACCGCCGGATCGGAACCGACGGACGCCTGAACGGTGATATCATCACGGTCGAGGGCGACTGCCGGGAAGGCCAGCCCCTGCTGGGCCGCGTGATGCAGGGAGGTCAACGCGTTGCTTCCCCTCCGTCGCTGGAAGACGTTCGAAGATATGCCCGGCTTTCGTTGACACAACTGCCGGACCCGTTGCGCCGGATCGACCGCGCCGATCCTTACGACGTCCGGATCGCGCCGGCGCTCACCGAATTGGCGGAACAGGTCGATTTACACACATGAGCCACATGATGCTCCCGGAACCATGCCATTTACCGCAGCACCCAATCTTCTTGAAGGAGGCCCGTTCATGAACCAGCATTCTGTTTCCAGCACCATCGTCGCCGGTTGGGTGATGGTCGCGTTACTCTCCCTGCCGACCGGTGCCGACGCCGCGCCGAAGCCGACGCCAAAATCCGGCTCCGGTATCTCCTGCGAGAGCGCCTTCCAGCAGACGCGTCCAACGTCACAAATATTGGACAAGGTACTCCGGTCCCATGCCCGCTGGCTGGAAGACCGGGACTCCCCCGATGGCCGCAGGGCCAACCTCTGCCGCACCGATCTTCGACAGCTTCGCCTGGTGGGAGCCAATCTCGAACGGATCAATCTCGAAGGGGCGATCCTGAAGGGCTCGAATCTTCGCACCGCGAATCTGGTGCAGGGCCACCTCAAGGGCGCGAACCTCTCCCAGGCCCTACTGGACGACGCCAATCTTGAAGGCGCCGACCTCCGTAAGGCGATACTGCTCAAAGCCCATCTCGATCGCATCGCCGCCGACGAAGCCGCGTTCTACGGTGCCAACCTGCAAGGCGCGCACTTGCGGGAAGCGCTGTTGGAGCGGGCCCATTTTGAGGATGCGGACCTGCAGGGCGCAGATCTCAGCAACGCCACCCTCCTGGACGGTTATTTTTATGGCGCGAATCTGTCAAAAGCCAATCTCTCCGGCGCCGACCTTGCCGGCACCGACCTCCGCCGGACCAATTTTCGCCAGGCCAATTTACGCCGGGCCAATCTGCAGGGTGCCTTGTTGGACAGCGCCATCCTCGACGGGGCGTCTCTCGTCGAGGCAGATCTTGAGAGCGCCTACCTGGACGATGCCTCGTTGGCACATGCGGACCTTCATGAGGCCAGCCTTCGCGGTGCGGATCTTCGCTTTACGCATCTGGGCGGCGCCAATCTGCAGCGAACGAATCTTGAAAATGCGAACATGGAGGGAGCCAACCTCGTGAAAGCCAGGCTGGACTCGGCCACGCTCGCAATGACGGTGCTGTATAGAGCCAATCTGTCGGCCGCCAATCTGCACGGAGCGACATTGCATCATGCGGTCCTCATCGGGGCCCGGCTCGCGCGGGCCGATCTCCGGAAGGCCGACCTCACCGAACTTTATGGTCCGAACGCCCGCCTCCCGCAGGCCCGGCTCAGCGAAGCCAATCTGGAACTGGCGAATCTGGTTGCCGCCGACCTGAGTCAGGCCGACATCAGCCACGCCGTCGTCGTCCAAACGAATCTCCAGGAGGCCAATCTACAGGGAGCCAATCTCAGTGCGTCCGATTTGACGGGGGCTCTGTTGAATAATGCCGACCTTGGCCAAGCCGACTTGCGAGGCGCGAACCTGAGCGGCGCCCTGGGACTGGTGCAGGCACAGCTGGATGCAGCCTGCCTTGATGAGGCGACCCAAATTCCCTCCGATCTCCAAAGGCCGAAGCCCTGCGCACAACCACGCCCGCGGCTGCGAAAATAGGATAATCAGCGACCCATCAGTGTAAGGATCGCCGGCCCGGCCGTGCGTACGCAGCCTATGGCGGAATATTTATCATCCTCTCACTCCTGTCGGGATGGGGCGCGGACGGTACCGGACCGGATCTATTCAAGGCCACGGAAGCGCTTATCCGTCTCATCGGGATGAGCGTCATCATGTACACGCCTCCTTCCCCGATGTAAGCAATCGTCACCCACCGACCCGGTTCATATACTCAAACCTCTTCATCCGGACAAGGGACCCTTCCAGGCCCAGAGTTGCTTGTCGACGGTCTCATGGCGGATCTTCGCCGTCATATCAACTACATCGACCATGGGTTCCTGCGCCGTCGACCTGCCTGTCCCCGCCTAAGGCTTAGGGTTCACCGCGCAGCTAACTAGGTAAGTATCCAGGGGCCGCCGTTGCCTGAGCAGCGCCAAGATTGGATAGACAAAGCATCACGCACAGTGACACCGCTCCTGCGGTTTGAACGGAGGGTTCCCATGAACAAGACGACACAGACGATCTGCCTGTCCGCCATACTGGCGATCTGTTTGGCCTGCTCCGGCACCGGTCACGCCGATTCATCGCTTCCGACTGAGCCGGGTGAAGAGTTTTTAGTGGCGCAATCATCCGATACCATCCTCGGCCTGCTCTTTCGCGACTACTCGCTTCAAGGCAACGGCCGAGTGGATTACCGCACGGCGCGCCACATCCTGGGGATTTCCTACGACGATCCTGCGTCCGGTGAACCGGATGTCGCATCGTTTCCACTATTTTACTGGTACGACGCCAATCAGGATGGACAGTGGGAGATGTGGGTCGACCGCGAGGAAACCGGCCGGCTTACTGATGTGGTGCGTTATGACTGGAGGCAGGGGGAGGAGCTGATCACCTCTTCAAAGACCTGGTGATGATTAATTACAGCGCAGGATCGCAGGAGCGAAGCGCGCGTCGAATCGTTTCGTAGAGTTGCTCGATGGCTGCTTCCTTGGCCAGAAAGGAGACAGCACCCGCCTCCCGCATGGCCTCTTCGACCTGCCAGTTGTTATGGACCGACAGGCCGATTACCAAGGTATCAGGTTGCTCGGATTTCAGTCGGCGGGTGGCCTCGATCCCATCCATACCGGGCATATTGATATCCATGATGACAATGTCCGGCCGGAAGGATTTCGCAAGCGCCACGGCCTGCTCACCGTTTGACGCTTCGCCGACAACATCAATATCCTCATATCCCTCGAGCACCGTGCGGAGTCCCTGGCGAAGCATGGCATGATCATCTACCAGAAGCACCCGTGTCTTTCCCGGAGAGGGGGAATCATGCAGAGACTCCATCGTTGATGACCCAGGCCGCCCCAACTGCGAAGCCCCCTCTGTTGGCCGGCCAGGCCCCGCCGATTCAAGCGACAGTCCTTCCAGATCGTCCTGCTTGATAGGTTCCGACGTGTAGGGGATGGACAATGTCACCTTCGTTCCGCGCCCCGGAGACGATTCGACGACCATACGGCCCCCTAACGCATCCATCCGTTCCCGGATGCTGAAGTGCCCGAACATGGGACTTGCGACACTTGAGGTGCTGGTTTGATCGAACCCGACCCCTTCGTCGGCCACACACAGGTGGAGCGTACTCTCCTCGATCCAGACCGAGACCGACGCCTGGGCAGTTCCCGCGTGCTTCGAGACGTTAATCAGCAGTTCACGCGCCGATTGAAACAGCAACACTGCCCGGTCTTCCTGCACCTGCTCGAGATCCACATCGCAATGCACCGTGACCGTCATTTCATGTCGACGCATTTGCTCGGCCAGCCATCGAATCGCCACTGCCAGGCCGAACTCACGCAACACCGGAGGGCTCAATTGGGCTACCAGGGAACGGGTGTACTTCAACGCCTCTTCAAGCATCTCATCCAATTCCTGCACCAGCCCCGATGCGGAACCGAGATTGCCCCGTTTGGCTTGACTCAGCTTCATACGGCCTAACACCAGCAGTTGCGCAAGATAATCATGAAGTTCGCCCGCCAGGCGTTGGCGCTCCCGCTGCTCGGTCAGCGTGAGGTCCGAGGCCAATGCTCTCAATCGCGTACGGGAATGCAACAACTCCTGGGTGCGCTCCGCCACACGTTGTTCGAGTTCATTCGTCCAGCGTCTGGTCTGTTCCTGAGCCCGTTTCCTCTCCGTAATGTCTCGGAGTACCAGCGTATAGGTCACATGCCCGTTCACATGATTCTCGCTGATCGACAGTTCCACGGGAAAACTCGAGCCGTCCTTCCGCATCCCGCTCATCTCCCGATCCAGCCTGTTCAGTGGCGGACCATCGGCTGTTGAGGCCATCGCGTCGTGGCCCTCACGGCTGCTCAAATAAGGCGCAGGCATCAACATGGTGATGTTGCGGCCGGCCAATGCCTCGCTTCGATGTCCGAACAACCGCTCCACCGCCGGATTGACGCTCTGGATGACACCCAGGGCATCGATCGTAATGATGCCGTCCACCGCACCCGCCACAATCGCCTTGAGCCGCGATTCACTTTCGCCGAGCGCGGATGTAGCACTATGGCGTTCCCAGGCCATGGCCACGAGATGGCACAGCGTCTGAAAGAATCCGAGCTCTTCCTCGTTGAACCTGTCTCGTCTGCTCGTTCCGAACGATAGTGTACCGAGGACCCGCCCGTCGCCGGCCTTCAAAGGGTGGCACGCATAGGCGCGGATTCCCATGCCCCGTACAAACTCACCGCGAGGGTCCGAATCAATCTGCTCGGCGTCGGCCGCGATCGATGTCCCGCTCCCTACCACGGTGCCGCAGAACGCTTGTCCCGGAGCGAGTTCCTGCGCCAGGGCGGCACTGGCTTCCGGCACACCGAGTCCGGTCAGAAGATGAAGCTTTCCGGTCTTCGGCTCCACCAGAAAGTTCAGACAAAGGTCCACATCGATATAGCTCGAGACCTTTTCATAAATGGCTTTCGTCCACGCCACCCGGTCGACGGGCATCTCCAGCATCATCCGGCTGATTTCAAGCAGCAAGGCCTGCCGCTCTTTCCCGCTGCGGAGAATAGCGTCTTGCTGTTTTCTGTCTGTGATGTCGAGGGCGGTGCCCAGAATTTGCAGCGGGCGCCCGCTCTCGTCTCGCGAGAAGATGACATTACGGGACAGAAACCATCGCCACTCCTTCGAGCGATGTTGCACCCGGCATTCGAACTCCAGCACGTCGCCGTCGGCTAAAGAGGACAACTGCGCCAGCTGGATCAAGACATGGGGAAGATCCTCCGGATGCACCCACTGCCGGAGCATCGTTTGGCCGATCAACTGCAATTCCTCCGGTGCATATCCCAGTGCGCTACCGGACCTGGCATTGGCATACAGGTTGCGCTGTTCGCGAAGGTCATAGAGGTAGACCGTGGATGGCGCCGCATCCACCAGGCTTTTGATGAACCGTTCCCGTTCGGTCAGTTCTTTTAATAAGACTCTGCTCTCTTGCTCCCGATCGTACAGACGCAAGAGCGCTCTGGCCGCGCCGATCAACTCCGTAGCGTCAACCGGTTCGCTTAAGTACACGTCCGCCCCGCCATCCAATCCCATCGCGCGCTCCTGTGGGCGCACGCAGGAAGCGGAGACCTGCAACACCATCGTCTGCTCGGTCGACGCATTCGTCTTGATCAAACGGCAGATTTCGATGCCGCTGATATCCGGCAGCCCGACGTCGAGCAACACCAAATGCGGCTGTTGCTCTCGCACGAGGCGTAGCGCATCGGCGCCGGTGGCGGCTTCCAAAACCCTGTAGCCCGCTCGCTCAAAGATCCTGGTCTTTGCATACCGGGCCCCCTCGTCATCATCCACGTTGAGAACCATATGTCGGTAGGACGTGCTCATGATCGACCCTGCGGGAATTCCTGCCGCTTAGGTTCCAGTAGTGCGGCAGCAGGCAACAACTCGGCGACGAGGCGATTGACGGTCTCTTCCGACAACTCATTCTTCATGAGAATTCCTCTGGTCGATGATTCCAAGAGGGCGCGCGCTTCGAGCGACAGCGCCTGAGACGTCACGATCACGACCGGGGTCCCTGTCAGCTTTTCAGAAGCCGCCACATCCTGAAGAAACTGCCATCCGGAGCGGCCCGGCATGTTGAGATCCAGGAAGATGAGGTCGGGCCGAAGGTCCCGGCACATTCGAATCCCCTCCATTCCGTCGCCCGATTCCGTGATGTCGCAGAGGATATTCGCGAGGCACTTTCTGAGGATATACCGAAACGACTCCTCGTCATCGATGATCATGACACGGGGGCGGGCGGTCTTCGCGGGCGATTCACCCTCCGTCGGCAGCCGGGTCAGGCGGTCCAACTCCGCGATCAACACCGCGGGTTCGATGGGTTTGACTTGATACGCATCGGCGCCCAGCATGAAAGCCTTGCCTCGATCCTCCACGGTCGTAACGATGATGATGGGAATTTCCCGCGTGCTTTCATCTGCTTTCATGTGGGCCAGCCACTGCCAGCTATCCTCGCCGCTCAGAAGCAGATCCAGGATGATCGCCGCCGGCCGGCTTCGCTGCAGAAGTCGCCGGGCGTCACGCAGTCCACCGCTGAGCAACGGTTGATATCGGCTGCTCCGCAGGAATTTGTCATAGATCAATCGTGTCTCCGGGTGATCCTCGACGATGAGCACGGGCATGCGGGCAGGATCCAGCTCAAGATCGGCGTCGCCGGCCGGATTCAGCATCTTGTCCATGGCCTTTTCGTGATACAGCGGAATGGTCAGGGTGAAGATCGAGCCGATGCCGACCTGGCTCTCTACCGTGACGTGCCCCCCCAGCAGCAACGCCAGTTTCTTGCAGAGTGGCAACCCTAAACCGGTGCCCTTCACCTTGCGCTGGATCGGACTATCAAGCTGGCTGAACTCTTCGAAAATTCTCGCTTGATCATGCGGGTGGATACCGATGCCGGTGTCGGCGACGGCAATGGTCAGGTTACGGCGCTCCGCATCGACGGACGCCGTCACGCGGATCTCTCCCCGCTCGGTAAACTTGAGCGCGTTAGAGATAAAGTTCCGTAAGACCTGGGCGACCTTTCCCTCATCGGTGTACAGTATGGGAAGATCTTCCGGTTCCTCGAACAGGAGATTCACCGATGAGCCGGCCAGCAGCGGCTTCAGCATGCCTCTGAGCGCACTGAACATGGTTTTGATCTCGAATTCGACCGGCCGTACATCGACCTTGCCGGCCTCGATTTTTGCGAGATCCAATAAGTCGTTGACCAGTTCAAGAAGACTCTCCGCGGCCTTGCGCACGAACCGGACCTGCTTGTCCTGTTCAGAGGTCAACTCTCCGTCGGAACGATCCAGCAACAAGGCGGACAGCGCGAGGATCGAACTCAGCGGCGTCCGAAACTCATGACTCATATTGGACAGGAAGCGGGTCTTCATGTGGTCCGCTCGCCGGAGATGATCGGCCTTTTCGTCCAACTCGGCATACAGCGCCACGACACCGCGGTTCGTGTCTTCGAGTTCCTGATTCATCCGGACAAGGTCGCCCTGGCGGAGGCGCAATTCATCCAGGGCTCGCAGGAGTTCATGGTTTTGCTGCCGTATTTCTTCTTGCGCATTCTGGGCCGGTGTTTGGATCAAATGATCCACCAGGTTCGACAATTCTCTTCCACCGAGTGATCTGGACCTCGGCGGGAAGACCTTTTTCAGGAGCACCTTGGTGCCCTTTCCCGCGCCGGTTTCGATTTCGCATTGATCCATCAAGCGCTTGGCGCCGACGATGCCCAGCCCCATTCCGGTATGCGACTGATACCGTCCTTCCACGATCCGTTTCAGATCGGCAATGCCGGGCCCGCTATCGGTGACACGAATCAACAACACTTGGGGGGAGGTTTGTCCCTCGACGAGAAATTCGACCGCGCCGTTCACGGCATAACGGAACGCGTTGCGCGCGATTTCCGATACTGCCGTCGCGATGCGGGTCTGGTCCTGTGTCTCGAACCCGATCAAGCCGGCAATCTGCCGCGCCCGCTGTCGCACGGCGACGACATCGTCCTCATACTTCAAAGGGACATTCATGATCGAGTGACTCATTCGATCGGTTCTCCAGACGCTGTCCGGATCATGTCACGCATCCTTCGACCTCACCTAGGGCGACAGGCACGACGCCTTACGACGTCACGGCCGACGCTTTCAGGACGATCACCGTCGTATCATCCCGGCCACGGGAGAAATCACGATACAGGGTGGCGGCGATCAGGCTCGGATCGCGACCGCACAGGCCTGCATACTGATTCACATCCCAATGGGTATTGATGCCGTCCGAACACATCACCAGCATGGCCGACTCGGTCCAGGGATACTGAAACTCCGTGACGCGCCTGATGTGATGACCGAGGATTCCATTTTGGGACACCATGTTCCTGGCGGTCCCCTGCTCATGGACGGCGGCCATCACATTTCCGATCCCGACAAATTTGACAAGTCCTTCATCATGGAGGATTTCTGCGATCCCGAGGGCTGCCCCCCTGGTCGGGCGAAGCGCGAGATGGGCGAAGTGTACCTGCTCGGTCAATGAGGCAGTTTGATGATCCCGAAGACTCTCGACGGCAAGCTGCGCCGCTTGAGCCGCTTGAGGCCCATGCCCTAACCCGTCGACCACCGCACAGAAGGTCCGTCTTCCCAACGACTCGACATACCAGGCATCTCCGCAAACGGTCTCACCCGACTTGGCCAACTGGATTGCGCCGGTCCTGACGGCGGGGCCATGCCGGTCGGACAGCGGCCCGTTCCAGACACGAGCCACAAGGCTTGTCCCCCGTTCGCGCAAGGAGTGGATATCGAATTCGGTCGCCATCCTGACGATGGCTCCAAGGCCGTTTCCGCTGCTGCCTGCCGTGGAAGTACCATCCTGCAATGCATGGCTCACACTGGCCATGCCGGGCCCTCGATCCGTTGCCACAATTTCGACCCCTTGCATGGCTCCGCTGGTCACGGTTCTCAGAAAGATTTCACCCGCCTTCGCGTGTTTGACCAGATTCGTGCCCATCTCCGAAGCGATCACCGCACAGATCCCTGCCCGCGTGTCATCTAACCCGATCCGCCCTGCCAATTCGAGCGCCTTGCGTCGCGCCCCGGCCACCTGGCTTGATTCCTCAATCGGGACCTGAAACTGCTCACCTGCCTTACGCTCCGTTATCACCGGCACCTCACGTCCATCGCGCAATTGTGACCATCGTCCCTTTGCCGCATTCAGACTGAATATCGAAGTCGTTCACGAGTCGTTTCGATCCACTCAGTCCCAACCCCATTCCATTTCCGGTGGTAAATCCGTCCCTCAATGCCCTATCCAGGTCAGCAATACCCGGCCCCTGGTCGGTAAAAACCAGTCGCACCCCTCGACGGGCCCCTTCCTGCAGCGCTTGAATGCGCACGTCCCCCCCGCGACCGTGCTCCAGGGTGTTGCGCGCCAGTTCACTGGCCGCCGTGACGAGCTTCGTCTGATCGACGAGGGAAAAGGCCTGCATCAGCGCCAATTCCCGAGTGATTTGACGGACCTTCACGATGTCGTCCGACGATCGGATGGAAAACGTCTCATCCCGCAAGGTGGCCATTTCCACGTGCCTTGTCTTCAATGGACTCTTTGAGCATCTCCACCCCTTTATCGACATTGAGGGCGGTGCGCACTCCAGGCAGGGAGAGCCCCAGTTCCACCAGCGTAATAGCCACAGCGGGACGCATACCGACCACGACGGTTTCCGCATCCAGCACGCGTGCCATGCTCGCAATGTTGCCGATCATCCGGCCGATGAACGAATCCACGATCTCCAACGAAGAAATGTCGATGAGCACACCATGCGCCCGGTCTTTGACGATCCGGCCGGTCAAGTCATCCTGCAACGTCATGGCCAAACGATCGTGCATATCCACCTGCACGGTGACGAGTAAAAAGTTTCCCATTTTGAGAATCGGGATTCTTTCCATGCTCATTCCTTCGACCGTGCGGCTCCGGACTTCGTAATGCCGGCGCCGGTGCGTGTTAGGGCAATCGTGAAGGCATCCGCGAGCGTGGCCTTGGTCGTCACCTCACTCAGGTCGACACCCAGATGCACGATCGTCTGGGCGATCTGGGGGCGAATGCCGCTGATGATGCAATCGGCGCCCATGAGTCTTGCCGCGGCGACGGTCTTGAGAAGATGTTGCGCCACGAGCGTGTCCACCGTCGGCACGCCGGTGATGTCGATGATCGCGATCATCGCCCCCGTCTCGACGATCCGCTGCAGGAGGTTTTCCATGACAATTTGGGTTCGAGCGCTGTCGAGGGTGCCGATCAGCGGTAACGCCAAGATATTGTCGAACAGCTGGACGACGGGAGTGGACAACTCCAACAGTTCCTCCTGTTGTCTTCGAATGACCTCTTCACGGTTCTGCTGGTGGAGTTCCATGATGTGCAGCCCGAGTGTATCGAGCAGGACGGTGGCAGCCCACATCTCCGCATCAAGTTCCTTGACGTCCTTAGTGGTTCCGCGAATGACGTCGAAGAACGGTCGTTTCAAGGAAAACACAAACATGGCGGTTTCAGAGGGAGTGAATCCTTGAGCGACCCTGGATCGTGCGATCTGTCCGAGGAAATCCTTGACCGGTTTCCATGCAGGATCGCCGATGTCCGAACCGTTTTGCAGAGCCTGGCCGACAAGACTCAAAAACTCGCGCGACTGCTCGCGCAACTCGCTTTCTTTCATCAGATCGCGGCGTAGGGTGGTGGCCGTCAATTGGAACTCCACCCAGTCCTTGAGAATGAGATCGTGCTGCGTCCTGACCGTGTCAGGAAGTTTCATTCGCTTTTCCATGCCGCTTCATCCTCCTCTTATATTCCGATCACACATGCACAGAGGAACACCATCCGGAAGTAGAAACCGGCTGGCTAGTCTATGCGGGACATAGATACATCTCCCACTAGGGGAACCCCTAGGATGCACGGTAGCCTATATAGACTTGTTGGTGTTTACCAGGGGAAAAGCAACCGATGGACAAAGCCGGCCAGGGAATGGATGCCGCCTCAAGGCGGTGGAAGAAAGGCCGGCTACCGGTCGCGCTTCGGGGTCTCCCCTTGAACGACCACTCGCGCGCCACCGGCCAGCGACTGCACAGCACCGGTTTCGGGTACCCCTTCCATCACCCAATCATATAGGGTCCTGGCATCCTCGAGTTCAGGCAGGGTCGGCATGCCATAGTGTTCGGACTGCATCCGTTCGTCATACAGCCCGATACATCCATGGGAGGCTGGATATCCCGGCAAGTCACGACCGTGAATCCAGTATCCGACTCCTGCTTTGTCGACATGAAATCGTAGGGCATAGTGCATCGGATACGGCACGTTCGTCTGCTGGATGGTGTAGAGGCACGAGCGGTGGGTGCGATGAGCGGCAGTGATTCGAAACCGACCGACCGGCGTGGCATAGTCCGGATCTCCGGATGCGATCGGGAAAGAAAATCTCAACTGCCCCTGTGCGTAGGCGCCGAGGAACTGCTCAGTCAAATCGATAAGGATCAGTTTCGCATCCTCACCCCCCTCCGGGTAGGTTCGCGGCAATGGAGTAAAATCCACCACCTCCTCGAGCCGGAGCGGAATCTTGATCTCCCGTCCCGGCTGCGCATGCCGGCGATCGATCCGGTTGAACCGGGCCACATCGACCCAGCGCCGACCGAACAGGGTCTCCAGGGTTTCTCCTCGCTGAAGACGCCGGCACTGCCAAACGATCCGGTCATCGCTCGGGTGATGAACGGCGCACGGGGAACGATTTTCGGCCGCCCGTCTGGGCGCGGGCGCTTCCCCGAGCAAGTTGCCGGGAACGAACCACAACACCATGAGGATGACCCACGGCACTACTCGCGCAGCAACCATCACAGCCTATCCCGGCACTGGACTAGGACCAATATTCCGAGGCCTTCATATATCCGTGCAGAAGATCCCGCCTTGCCACGATGCCGACGAGTTGCTTGCCCCGGACCACCGGCAGGCGCGTCACATACCGGTCTTGGAACAGGTTCGCGACTTCTTCCAACGTCATGTTTTCCCGAGCGGTCAGGGGCTGCGTCGTCATGATTTCGGACGCCAGCACTTTGCGCAAATCCCGGCCTTCTATCATGGCCTGCAGAAGATCATATTCCGTCACGAGCCCGACCAGAGAGCCGTCCTCTCCCACGACAGGCAAGCCGCCGAAATTCTGTTTGGTCATCAGCCGACCGATGGTCAGTCCGTCCGTCCGTGCCGTACAGGTAAACAACGCATCCTGCATCAGTCGGCCGACCGTCAACGTTTTCGGGTCCCAGGCCTGAGTGATCAAATCGATACGGCGCATAGGTCGCCCCCTCTCCACGCACGCAATCGGACAATTCCTACTTGCCTCTCTTCCGTCGCTCCACTCTTGGGCGGAGCGCGGCACGCACCACATCGCGACGCGTCACGACCCCCGTAAGGCGGTTCCCCTCATTTACGACCGGAACCGACATGAGATCGCTCTCCGTCAGGACATGTATCAAGGTGGACACACTGGTTTCCGGCGGCACGGAGTAGGGGTTTTCGGTCATGAGGTCTTTCGCGGTCTGATCACTCCAGTCCTGCCCTTCATCGAGCGCCAACAACAGATCATGTTCGCTCACCACCCCCATGAGCTGCTTCGCCTTGTCCACGACCGGCACGTGACCGCCCTCTTTCAGAAGCAACTTCGCCACGTGGTCGCCTTTCATGTCGAGACGTGCGGCTTGCACACGCTTATTCACAATATCCCCCACCGTGAGCTCTTCGAATGCCACGCGTCTGCGGCCCACACTGGCCGATCGTCCCGCCGGGGCCTTCCGCTTGTTCACCATACGAGGTCCTCCTTGTCTACCCGTGCTACCCGCGCATTTCCCGTTCATTCTGCCTGCGGAGGCAGGGCAGGACTCCGGTCTTCCGCCCAACGAACATGCTGCGTGGTGATATGTCCTCGTCGAACGTCGATCCCCTTCACCTGTTGGATCTGTCCGCCCAGCGTGGCCGCCACCTCATACGTACCATCCGGCACATCGATAAAAAGCCAGGGGCCCGTCACATGCTCACGGGGAACCGTCAACACCGTCGCACTCTTACTCCGGCGAAGCACGACTTCCACCCCCGTCACGAACGACTTCCCGCCTGCTGTAAATACCAGCTTCAAGGGAAACGGAGGGTACGCCGCTTCACGCTCCACCAGACCGATGCCGGCGCTGAAATAGTGGATCGTCCCGCTGCGGTACAGCGGAAGGGTTTCTTTCTGCATGCCGACGTCGCTAGGAATCTCCATCTCGATCACGTCACCGCCCGAAGCGATACGGGTCGTCGCTCCTCCAGCGGCCGGGTCCGCTCCGGCCAGCCACACGGTCAGTCCCACCATCCCAATCATCACCGTCATGACTCGTCTCTCAAACATTGCGTATCCCTCCCTTCGGCCTTCTCACGCAATCGTGATGCCTGAGCACCGACCGATCAAGCGACCTTCAACGACGCACGTCCTTCAAAACATCGCCATCAGATCTCCCCTCTCACTGATGCCAATTACCCCAATTTCGTCCCGCTCACTGCTGCAAAACGCCGCAGCTGCCTGCTCCGACAGCCGGGCAAGCCGGCCAACCGTCCGGCATCGCACACAATTACCGCTTGGCGATCGGTCTGCGTTCAGGCATATCCGATGCAGACCTTATCCCGGAGCGGTACTGGAACCTGGGAGAAACACAGATGAAGATGTTGATCGCGGTCGACGGATCGGAGTTTTCCGAATGGAGCGTGCAGATGCTGGAGGCCGTCGCCAGCCGCCCGCCCGACTCCGTGACCTTGGTCCATGTGGTGGACAGTGCGTCGCTGAAATCCTCAGCCCGCAAACACGCTGCTGTCTCGAAACAAGCCATCGCCGCCCTGACAAAGGCCGGCGACCTGATTCTTCGGCGCTTCGAAGGTCTGGCGAAAATCGCCTTGAAACAAGCCGCCACCAAACCCCGCACGGCCATCGACACGATCCTCGCCCATGGCCG
>JBEIQG010000247.1:0-4961 GCA_040376625.1 Nitrospira sp.
GAGCAGGCCGGGGTGTCCCCTGCCGCAGTTCGCCAGGCAGCGGAGCAGGCCTTGACCAAGGTGGCTCAAGTGCATGGGCCCGGCGCGGCTCCCGGACAAATACACCTCACCCCTCGCCTTAGTTCATTGTTGACGAAGGCCGAAGACCGGATGAAGGAACTCCGTGACGATTTCGTGAGCGTCGAGCATGTTGTCCTGGCTATGGTGGAAGAAGGCGGTATCTTTCGCCGGCTTAATCTCACGCGCGAACGCCTGCTCTCGGCCCTGCAGCAGGTACGAGGCAATCAACGAGTCACCAGCCAAGACCCGGAAGGCACTTATCAGGCACTCGAAAAGTATGGGCGGGACCTCACCAAACTCGCAGGACAGGGGAAACTCGACCCCGTCATCGGCCGCGACGACGAAATCCGACGGACCATCCAGATTCTTTCACGTCGCACCAAAAATAATCCCGTGCTCATCGGTGAACCAGGTGTCGGCAAAACGGCCATCGTGGAAGGACTCGCGCAACGCATCGTCAAAGGAGACGTACCGGAAGGGCTCAAGCAAAAGCGCGTCGTCGTCCTCGATATGGGCGCGCTCGTTGCCGGCGCTAAGTTTCGCGGCGAGTTCGAAGAACGACTAAAAGCCGTCCTGAAGGAAATTCAGTCGGCACAGGGGCAAGTCCTGTTGTTCATCGACGAGCTTCACACGGTGGTGGGGGCCGGTGCTGCAGAAGGTGCGATGGATGCCGCGAATCTGCTCAAGCCCATGTTGGCGAGAGGTGAAATGCATCTCATCGGAGCCACTACCCTCGACGAATATCGCAAACACATTGAAAAAGACGCCGCATTGGAACGTCGTTTTCAAACGGTCCTCGTCGACCAACCGACGGTCGAAGATACCATTTCGATCCTCCGCGGCTTGAAAGAACGCTACGAAGTGCACCATGGCGTGCGGATCAAAGATGCGGCGTTGGTCGCGGCAGCCAAACTGTCGAACCGTTATATCGGCGACCGGTTTCTGCCGGACAAGGCCATCGATCTGGTCGACGAATCTGCCGCCCGCCTTCGAACAGAGATCGACAGCTTGCCGGCCGAGCTGGACGAAGTCTCGCGCAAGGTGCTTCAGCTGGAGATCGAACGGGAAGCGCTCAAAAAGGAAACCGATGCCGGCAGTAAGGCAAGGCTGCAATCGATCGAGAAAGAACTGACGGAGAAGAATCGCGACCTCCAGGCGCTCAAGACACGCTGGGAGTCCGAGAAGAACTCGGTCAGTAAGCTCAGAAAAATCCGTCAGCAGATCGAAGAAGTGAAGCAAAAAATCGAACAGTCGGAACGCGCCTACGACCTGAACAAGGTTGCAGAACTCCGCTATGGTGAGTTACCACGGCTAGAACGGGAGCTCGAGTTAGAACAACAGCACCTCGGCAAGAAACAAAACGAAAGCCGCCTTCTCAAGGAGGAAGTGGACGAAGAGGATATCGCTGCCGTCGTCAGTCGGTGGACCGGTATTCCCGTCACCCGACTGGTCGAGGGAGAAATGGAAAAACTCCTCAAGCTGGACGAACTTCTGCACCGGCGCGTGGTGGGGCAGGAACAGGCCGTCACTGCAGTAGCCGACGCCGTACTGCGCGCACGATCCGGCATCAAGGATCCCAATCGGCCTATCGGCTCATTTCTGTTCCTCGGACCGACCGGTGTCGGCAAAACAGAACTGGCGCGGGCGCTTTCGGTTACGCTATTCGACGATGAATCCAACCTCATCCGTATCGACATGTCGGAGTATATGGAGAAGCACACAGTCGCGCGACTGATCGGTGCCCCTCCCGGTTATGTCGGGTACGAAGAAGGCGGCCAACTCACTGAAGCCGTGCGGCGGCATCCATTCTCCGTGATCCTCTTCGATGAGATCGAAAAGGCGCACCACGACGTCTTTAACATTCTGCTACAGGTCCTCGACGACGGGCGGCTGACCGATTCCCAAGGCCGAACCGTGGACTTCAAGAATACCGTGCTGATCATGACGTCGAATATCGGAAGCCAACACATCCTGGAAGCGCAACAGGCCGGTGCCTCGTATGAAGCGATGAAGGCTCAAGTGACCGGTGAACTACGGGCGCACTTCCGGCCGGAATTTCTGAATCGGGTCGATGAAATCGTGGTCTTTCATGCCTTGGGCAATGAACACCTGGCGAAGATCGTGGAGATCCAGCTGGAGCGACTGCGTGCACGGTTGGTAGAACGGCGGATTACCCTGACGGTCACGCCGGATGCGCTGCAGAATCTCGGTCGGCGCGGATATGACCCCGTATATGGGGCAAGACCACTGAAGCGGCTCATTCAGCAGGAAATCGAAACCCCTATGGCACGTCAGCTGATCAAAGGCGAGCTACGGGATGGCGATACGGCTGTGGTGGATCTGAAGGACGGGCACATTGTTATCGTCCCGACGGTCGCGCCATAGACGACGATTGCGCAAGTGCAGAGGGGCGGAACGCTTGGGCGGCCTGCTATCCGATGAGCACCGCCCCTCCCTTTGTATCCGTATCTTTGCCGCTGAAGCGTTTCTTATCAATCCGCCATTCGGTTTGGGACACGTCCAGGCGGTGCCCCTTGATCGTGTGGAAGGAACCCCGGCTAAACACAACCCGGTTTCCTTCTTTCAACTCCAACGTAAAGACGACCGTCCCCGACTCTTCGTGCTTCAGCGACACAGTCGTCGGACTCTTGGCGAGCTGATAGGCGCGCCGCTCATTGAAGGTGAGATTGCTATCGACTACTTTCGCCATCATGCGACCCACGTCGTCGAACAGCGCAAAGTTCACAAGCAAGGTCCGCGCCGGTTCCTTGATGGCTACTTCAAATTGTGGCACCCCTTCAATATCGATGATGCCGTTGGAATTCCGATACAGATTGGAACCGACTTCAATATCCATCGCCGCGACTCCTTATCCTGCATGGGCACCGAGGGATGCCCGTTATGCCTTCTTGATTCGGTCCAAAATGAGCGCAATACAGCCGCCTAACAATCCTCCACCGAGAATCGTCGTCAGCAACTCGACTAACTTGAGCTCCCACACCGATCCTTGAGCCTGGAGCGCCTCGCGGATCCCGCCCTGCAACAGAATCACCGCTAACGCCATGGTCGCCCCGACAAGGAACCACCAGGCGAACACTCGCGCAGTATGGATGACGGGAGATTCCTTCACAACTCGACTCGTCGATCAAAACTCCGGTACTGAATTGCTTCGGCCAGATGTGCGGGACCGATACTACCAGACTCGGCCAGGTCGGCAATAGTACGCGCGACACGAAGGATGCGTCCATGGGCACGAGCGGAAAATCCCAGCCGGGTCATAGCCTGCTCCAGCAGATCACGGCTCTGCGCGTCCAAGGCACAATACTGCTTCAGGTGGCGCGGTTTCAATTGGGCATTGGTGTAAATTCCGTCGCCACGATACCGTTCTGCCTGGCGCGCCCGCGCAGCCATCACCCTCGAGCGGATCACAGCGGAAGAATCGCTCGTGGCCACGTCGTCGGCAAGCGCGCGAATCGGGACAGCCGGCACTTCGATCTGCAGATCAAGACGATCCAGCAACGGACCGGACAAGCGCCCCCGGTACCTCCGTACCTGCGCGGCGCTACACACGCAGTCCTTGGTGCGATCCCCATAATAACCACAGGGACAGGGATTCATTGCAGCCACCAGCATGAACCGGGCAGGAAATCGAAGCGAACCACTGGCCCGCGTCACAGTCACATGCCCGTCCTCAAGAGGTTGCCTGAGTCCGTCCAGCGTCGCCCGCCCGAACTCGCCGGCCTCATCCAGAAACAGCACCCCGTTGTGAGCCAACGAGACTTCTCCCGGTCGTGGGATCGTTCCGCCCCCGATCAGGCCGGCTTCGGAAATACTGTGATGTGGAGCCCGGAACGGGCGGCGCCGAATGAGCGGCTGGGAGCTAGACAGTTGCCCGACCACGCTATGAATGCGACTGGTCTCTAGGGCCTCTTCCTGGGCCAAGAAAGGCAAAATTCCGGGCAGACGACGCGCCAGCATGGTCTTCCCGGATCCCGGCGGACCCATCATGAGCAGATTATGTCCCCCGGCCGCAGCGACTTCGATCGCCCGCTTCGCATGCGCCTGCCCCTTCACATCGGCGAAATCTTCATCCTCCGGAAGCCCGGAAGAGGTCGACCCATCCTGCGACACCGACATCTTCGCGATAGTCAACACACCGCGCAAGAATTCCACGGCCTGCGGCAAGGTATGAATCGGGAAGACCTCGGTGCCTTCGACCAGAGCCGCCTCCCCGGCGTTCTCGGCCGAGACCAGCACCGGGTGACGATGGCGACAAACGGCACCGATCGAAAGCGCACCGGGGATAGGCTTCAGGCGACCGTCCAGCGAGAGCTCTCCCACAAACACAAAATCTTTCACCGCTCCAAGCGGAATGATATCTTCTGCGGCCAGAATGCCCAGGGCAATGGCCAAATCCAGACCAGCACCTTCCTTCTTGATGTTCGCGGGCGCTAAATTGACCGTGACTTTTTTCACGGGAAAGTGAAACCCGCTATTTTTGAGCGCGGCACGAACCCGGTCACGACTTTCACGCACCGTGGCATCGGGAAGCCCGACGATGGAGAATTGAGGTAGGCCTGCGGAAATATCCACGTCCACGTCGACCAGATGCGCGTCGACGCCCACAATCGCTGCACTTAAAACATTGGCCAGCACAGTCCCCCGGGTATCCGTCGTCCGGATCAAGAAGTGCACGACAGGTAATCAGCCGCAAATCGTTGCCAGTGGCGGAATTATAGGCAGTCGATCCAGCTGAATTCAATTGCTACATCCCCGTCCCCTGCTGGTCCCCATCCCGCTGTAGCGTGCCCCCCTCCTGTTCTGTATAATGCGCCATGCCAGCAGCACCTCACCGTCGGCGCCGTACAGCCCCTCCATTCAGAATGATCGGACCTTCGAGA
>JBEIQG010000033.1:0-22187 GCA_040376625.1 Nitrospira sp.
ATACCGGAAGCAAACCAGGACTGGAACTTTTCCTGCGCCCCGTCACCGGACCCGATCAAGGCAATCAATTCAGGACAGCGTCGCAGATAGGCCAGCGCCGTATCAGCATCACGTTCAGCGACCAGCAGCCCACAACGGAGCACCTGAGTCCGCCATTCCTCCGAAGGAAGACGGCGGAGCAGGGCAGGCGCCTCCGCCAATACCGCAATACCCGATGCCGGCGAACGCTCGGCCATCTGCGCGCCGATGCCGATCACCTGAGTGCGGTGCGACGGCCCGGGAATATCTTCCAGAATGGCCGGACTCGTCCTGAAGAATTCCAAGGCTCCCAGGTAGTCCGGTTTGCCGAGACTATTCTCGACGATGAGCTTCTTGCCGAACCGCACCCAGGCCCGAACGGCGTCGAGCGACAACACGCGTGCAATCGAGGGAATCTGCCGGATGTATTCTACCGCCAGGGCAAAATCGGTTTCCGTAAGGTCACAGGCCAAGTCCATCCATAGGGACCAATCAGCCGGGGACAAGACACCGACCGCTTCCGGGGCAATCCGGATGAATTCCACCGCCACATTGGCCTGACGGTCTGCGAGTTCTAACCCTGCGGCCAGCACGATCGCCCTACTGGATGGGTCGAGGAGGCCGAGTAGCAGCGGACTCTCCTTAAAAAATCTCGTGGCCAACGCACCGGAATCTGCCGCGATGGCCACCCCGAGATCGACCCATGGCAAGACATCCGCCAGCAGGCCGCGACGCTGCATATCGGGCAACGCATCCATCGCAGCCTTGGCCGCTTTAGGCGCCTCTTCCGTCAGCTCGTCCAACAACACGAGGACACCATCAACGGCATCCGGCCTGGCAGCCGAATCGGCAATGGCCTTCACCACGGCCGCAGCCGCAGCAGGCCCGAGTTGTTCGACCAGCAAGTCACACAGTTGTTCGGAGGAGCGCCCAGACGCCATTGTGCCAGAATCCGTTTTGGGGGAAGTTGTGGATTGTAAAGGACACAATTTCGCTTGTAAACTGTGTCTTCGCAGCGGGCTGGGCGCCGATGGCGCGCAGGCAACGATTCACCGGGCAGTTGGAACGCGGGGGACAGGATGGCTGAACCGAGCAAAGAAAGCCTCGACAAGATGTGGAAGTATGTAAAGGGCTTCGCCGAGAAGAGCGGGACCGCCATGCACCCGAATGAAGCCGTCACCAACGCGGTGGTCCTCGGCCTCGCCGCGCATGTCGACGAGTTGGGGAAGCCGTTGTGCCCCTGCAACTTCTACCCCGACAAACAGGCCGAAGCCAAGCTCCGACGCTGGATGTGCGCCTGCGACGAAATGCAGATATACAAATACTGCCACTGCCTGCTCTTCGTCCGTGAAGACGGCATGCCGATCACCGAATATCTGCCGGAAGACCACGAAGGCCGCCAGTGTTACGGCCTCATCACCGATCCGACTCCGGAGAAAGGGCGCGCGCTCCGGCACAAGGCACTGCCGATGGCGCCGAAGGAAACCACTCCACCGACCGCTCCGGAATCCGCCCCGCAACCGTGATCGAGTCTATGCCTCCCGGCCGGCATCCTGCCGTTGCACTCATGCTCGCGGCCCTGGCCGTCCTGCTCGGCCTGGCTTCTAGCGGGTGCCTGCGCACGATGGAGGCGATCGATCCGAGGGGCTTGCCGGTTACCTCAACCGCCGGCCAACGCCTCCTGCAGCACGTGTCGTTCCTCGCAAGCCCCGAGCTGTCAGGACGGCAGCCTGGCTCACCCGGGAATCGTCAGGCTGCCCGCTATATCGAGGAACAGTTTCGAGACGCCGGACTCCAACCCCTCCCTTCACTGGGCGGCTACCGGCAAGCCATTTCGTCCACGATCGGCGACAACTTGCTCGGTTTCATCCCGCCGACTGCCGGTTCCGCGCCAACGCGATGGATTGTAATCGGCGCCCACTACGATCATCTTGGTTATCCATTTCTGGGCGCGGACGACAATGCTTCCTCCCTTGCCATCCTCATTGAAACCGCGCGACATCTGACAGGCCTCCGACACCATGGCATCCTGTTTGTGGCCTTCAACAGTGAGGAGTCCCCCTATTTCGGCAAGGCTGAGATGGGATCGCAGTTCTTGTTTCACCACCTTCCGCCGGAGATCGGCCGGGCCGAGAATCTCCAGGCCGTCGTTATCATGGACCTCATGGGGGGCGTACAGTGGACCCCTCTCAAGGATGCGATTTTTGCCGCAGGCGCGGAAAAAAGCCCGGCACTGTACCGACGCGTCAAACAAGCCTCGTCGCCATCGCTGACGGTCTTCCCTGTGGGGATGCACCTGGTCGAAGAGATTCCAGAGATCGGCCACAAAGCCTTCAGCGACTACGACGTCTTCCGCAACCATGGGCGGCCGTTTCTGTTTCTCTCCGCAGGACGCACTCCGCGGTACCACACTGCGGGAGACGTCGCCAGCACCCTGTATTACGATCGCATGGCCGCTACTGTCGAATGGCTGCGACACTTGATCGCGCTGATCGATCAGGATGAGGCGCCCTACGGATTTCAGGCTGATCGTGTGGAGTGGGCCGATGAAGTGGCAACGTTCCGCGAAATCGTCAACCAGGCGGTTCGAGACGACTCGCGGATTCCAGGCACCTCGAGATGGTCGTTGCGCAAACTGAGTCAGGATGCGGAATGGCTGCGGGATGCCGATCATTCAGCGCCGACGCCGGAGGACCGTGATCGGCTGGAGCGGATCTCAATCCGGGTGCAATGCTTGATGGCCGGCTACTCGGGCTGCTTCACCTTTTGAGCGATCTGGCCTCAACAGGCACAGAAAATCAATACGTCGTTATTGCCAACCTGCCGTCTCATATCCTTTCTCTTTGAGACAACGTTCAACGAAAGCAGCATAGTCCGGATCCGGCTGCAAGGGCTTGTAGGTCCCGGCAAGCAAACCCAACACCCCCCCGAGCGCGCCGCCTGCCGCCGCCCCAATGGCAATACCCGTAGGCCCCCCGATCAACCCTGTGGACGCTCCCACCGCCGCCCCGCCGACAATACCCAGCGTTGCTCCGGCGCCGGCATTTCCGCTCCGATTTGTCCCGTGTTGTAAGCCGGTGCGTTCCGCCTTCTCTCCGCAGACAGCCGCATCACGTTCCGCCTGGTCTTTGCCGTACAGCTGTACGCGGGTGTTGGATTTCAAAATGGGCTCCGGCCCGGCACAAGCCGTCAAACCGATCGCGACCAGAAGTATCGAACACCAGGTTTGTCCGCGCCGAACCGGATCTGTCTGCCCCATCGTAGTCATCCGATTACCTCGCATGCTTTTCCCTCCAGCAGCCGCTCAGGACCGCAGAGCCTCGCGAGCAACCCGCCGATCATTTCATTCCAGGCGAAGTTGTGCGCGCACCTGCTCTACTGATCGCCCCTCGATCAACACCCGTTTCCGACGACTTCCCGCCCCGCTCAGAATATGGACCGCACGTAAGGGCACCTCGCAGGTATGGGCAAGAAATCGGCACAACTCGTCATTGGCCGCTCCGCCAACCGGTGGCGCCGCAAGGCGAATCTTCACGGCATGGCCATGCATTCCTGCACAGTCACTGCGTGATGCTTTCGGCTGGACATGAACTGAAATGGTCACGCCCTCGGATGTGGCGCGAACGGCCTGTTCCCGTTCGAGGCCCTGGCTTTCTCGCATGGGAGTGGGACTGGTCACCGGGCTCCTGCAGACATTACCTCACCGCGTTGCAGCAGGCGGGTGCGTCAGAATATCGCCTTCACGACTTCGATGATGCTGCGCAACATGTCCGGGTCATCGGTAATAGGACGGGCAATAGCGACATCACAGGCTTGATCGGCCGGCACGCCTTGCCTGATCAATGTCGCCGCATAGATCAGCAGTCTAGTACTGACGCCTTCTTCCAGTCCGTGATTCTTGAGGTTTCGAACTTTTTCCGCAATTTTGACGAGACGCTGCGCAACCTCGGGGCTCACCCCGGCTTCATGCGCCACCACTCGGCTCTCCACATCCGGCAGGGGGTAGTCGAACTCGATCGCCATAAACCGTTGCTTGGTGCTCTGCTTGAGATCTTTCAGAATACTTTGGTAGCCGGGGTTGTAAGAAATCACCAGCATGAAATCATCCACGGCCTCAATGACCTGCCCCTTCTTCTCGATCGGCAGCAGGCGTCGGTCGTCACTCAACGGATGGATGATGACGGTGGTGTCTTTCCTCGCTTCGACGATCTCATCCAGGTAAACGATGGCCCCCTGCTTGACGCCAAGGGTCAGCGGGCCGTCCATCCAGACAGTCTCCTGTCCTTTCAACAGATACCGGCCGACGAGATCGGAGGCCGTGAGATCTTCATGACAGGCCACGGTAATGAGCGGGCGACCCAGACGATAGGCCATGTGCTGAACGAAGCGCGTCTTTCCGCATCCCGTCGGCCCCTTCAGCATCACCGGCATGCGACTCTGGGCGGCGATCGTGAACAGCCCCACCTCGCCCCGAACCTCGGCGTAAAACGGCTCGCGCGCGATCCGGTACCGGTCGATCTCCTGTTCCTGTCCTTTCGGCACCGATGCCGCTCGCCCTTCGCTCATTCCGGGACTCCTACATTGGATTGAATAACGTGGATGGTGGGCCACGATAAACGGAAACCGGCAGGAAGTTCAAGCGGCAGGCCGAAGATAGAGGACAACCCCTGCGCTTTCGCAGCAGCGGTCAGGCGACCTTGGACCCATCGAGCACTTCTCGAACCTTTTGCGCCAGCGTCGTGGGCGTGAAGGGCTTCTGCAGGAAGGAATGCTCGGTGTCGATGCCTCCCTTGGAGAAGGCCGGATGATCCGGATACCCCGACATGTACAACACCTTGACCTCGGGACGAACCGTGGCGAGTTTCTCGGCGACTTCCGGCCCGCTCATCTGCGGCATAACCACGTCGGTGAGCAGCAAATGGATCGGACCGGCATGTTTGGCGCCGGTGAGCAATGCCTCAATTCCGTGCCGGGCCTCGAGCACCGTATATCCATGCAAGCGCAACGTTTCATTGACCAGCCGCCGGACACCCGGCTCGTCCTCCACCAGCAACACCGTCTCGCGGCCTCTGACGGAGTCCCCTCCGACAGCCACCGAATCGGCCTCCGTGGTGACCGATTCCACGCGCGGGAAGTAGATCTTAAAGGTCGCCCCGCGTCCCGGCTTGCTCTCGACCTCGATACAGCCCCCGCTCTGCTTGACGATGCCATAGACCGTCGAAAGACCGAGTCCCGTGCCCTTGCCCTTTTCTTTGGTCGTAAAAAACGGCTCGAAGACGTGCGACTGCGTATCCTCGTCCATGCCGTGGCCGGTGTCGCGCACGATCAACGCGACATACGAGCCCGGCTCGGCCCCCATCGGTGGACGGTTCCTGCGTTGCCCGAACTGGACATTGCTGGTTTCCACCGTGAGGCGGCCGCCGTTCGGCATGGCATCGCGGGCATTCACCGCAAGGTTCATGATGACTTGCTCCACCTGGCCGGGATCGGCCTTCAACTGCCCCAACCCCGGATCCAGCACCGTGCAGAGCTCGACGATGTCCTCGCCCAACAACCGCCGTAACATGCCTTCCATATTGTGAATCACCGAATTCAGATCCAACACCTTCGGCGCAATGAATTGGCGCCGACTGAACGCCAACAGCTGTCCTGTGAGACCGGAAGCGCGATCCGCCGCCTTCTTCACTTCTTCCAGTTCCTTCCGGAAGCCGTCAGTGGGCGACAGTCGGCTCAACACCAGCTCGCTGTATCCGCGAATCACCGTCAACATGTTATTGAAGTCGTGCGCCACGCCGCCAGCCAGTCGTCCGACGGCTTCCATCTTTTGCGACTGCTGAAGCTGCGCTTCCGTGCGTCGCAACGCATCCTCGGCGCGCGCGCGCTCGCCGAACTGACCTATTTTCAATCCGACGTCGGCCACCATTCTCAACAGCTGCTCGTCCGGCTGTTTGATCTCACGCCGGAACAACTCGATCACGCCCTCCACTTCAGTGCCCACCCGGACGGGAAATCCGAACGCCCCGTGTAACCCTACTCTTTTCGCGGCACCGGCACGGGGGAAGTTGGCCTCCTGAACCACGTCCTTAATCCACGTCGGTTCCCCGGCCTGCCAGATCCGCCCCGGGAGACCCTTGCCGATCGCAAAGGTATATTGCCAGGTGTCCACCACAAACTCTTCGGCATTCAGCGCAGGCGACTGCCAGACATCGAGGCACCGCAGCACGCTTCCCTGCCGGTCCAGCCGCCAGAATATTCCCAACTCCCACTCGAGACTTTCGCAGATGGCCTGCAGGATCTTCGGTCCCGCTTCCTCCAGCGTTCGCGATTCCGCCAGGACGCGTGTGACTGCATACTGAGATGCGAGTTGGCGCTCGGTCCGTTTCCGGGCCGTAATATCCCTGATGAACGCGCTGAAAATGTAGGCGTCGCCGAGCCGGGCCGGAGAAATGGTGATTTCAACGGGAAACTCATGGCCGTCGCGGTGAGAGCCCATCATCTCTATCCGCCGATTGAGGAGTGCGCCCTGCCCGGTATCCAGGAAGTGGCGCAACCCGCGCTCGTGCGCTTCCCGGTCGCGAAGCGGAATCACCGTCTCGGACACACGGCGTCCGAGTGCTTCCTCCCGCTCCCACCCGAAAATATTCACCGCCTGCGCATTCCAATCCGTAATGATGCCACCCGCATCCATGGAAATCACGGCGTCCAGCGCCGTATCGACGATAACCCGGTTACGTTCCTGGCTCTGCAACAACGCGGCCTCCGCCGCCCGCGCCCATTCACTTTCCTGCTGCGCCTGCCGATGCTGTTCGCGCAATCGCCCCGTAGCCCAGAGTAACAGGCCGACCATCGGAAGCCACACGACGACGCCGGCCATGCCCAGCCGCCACATCATGGCTCGAATCGGCAGAAGAATGAGGTCACGATCCATCCGCAGCAGGATCGTCCATTGCAAGCCGGAATAGTTGCTATATCCCTTGGTTTGGGAATAGCCCGTGACGACCGGGACGTGGCGGCGAGCATGCATTTCTTCGACATACCCCGCCTTGCCGGACCGGCTCAACAGCGCAGAGGGCAACCCCAATTCTGTGAGATTCACCCGATCGACACCGGAAAAAGCCGTATCCACAAACACCAGACCGGCCTTCGTCAGGAATTGATACTCGAAGGGGCCGGCAGAGCCATCCGTATGTTGAATTTCACGGACTGTTTCAATGAGGACATCCTCCAGCATGGGAAGTCCGACACGGGTGGTCACGGCGCCGAGGAACTTGCCGTCCACGCTCAAAATAGGGGCCGTAAAGGCTACGGACTCGATTTTATGATTGGACCCATAAGTCTCGACTTCATCTACCTGCACGGCTCCGGTCTGTCGAACCCGGTCGAACCAGCCGCTCCGACCATAGTCCTGGCCGATCACGGAGGATTCCGTCGCCGCCACCATCTGCCCATGGGCGTCCGTCACGCCCAGCCAGAGATAGACCGGTGCATAGGTTTCCTTCATCCACTGCAGGTATTCGTTGATGTATTTTTTGTCGAGGGCAGTTTTCGAGAAGGCTCGAGCCATCATGCGAACGTCGGCATGACGCTCGAACAACAACCGATCGAGCTTGTCCGCAATTTCAGCGGAGGCCAGGGTGAGATTTTCTCCGGTCGCCTCGACCATTCGCACTTCAATGGAGCGGAGCATCACCACGCCGATCACAAGCGCCACAATGGTCACGCCGACGATCAGGACAGGCAACCAGGGATAGGACCGACGCGGGGAACCGGCTGGAAGCGAGGCGGCCATACTCAGGACTCCGTCACAATGTAGTTTGTTAACAAACGCGCGGGACGATACCACCGCTTGGAACGAGCCAGACTCGGCAGGCCGGAGTCATCCATCGTGTTGATCCAACATGCCCCTTTCGCGCGGGCTTGGCGACAGAATTCACGAAATATAAACGGCCCGAGCCCCACAATATCCCGATCGGCGACTTCCAGCAACACACAAAACACCGACGGGTTGAGCCAGAGGCCCATCGTATAGGCGCGTATACGGCCAGCAACCCGAACCACTGCGCCGGTCAGCCCGAGTTCGGCGGCGTCAGACAATGCCGTCTCATGTGCGCCGGCGGCATCCTGCAACAACGCACAGGCCCAGTCATCGGCACCGCCTTGCTGTTTCTGTTCCCGCCATTCATGGAACAAGCTGACACAGGCTCTTTCATCCCGCGGCTCAAAGGGCTCAAGCATCCCGCCGCGCTCCCTCATGAATCGATTACATGCGGCGCGCGAGGATTTGAATGACTCGCCGGACAAGTCCGACAAAGCTGACGCGTCGTAGAGATAATCGGGCTCTTTCGCAGTCACACGGTAGCCCAGTGCACGAATCTCTTGGACACAGGCCTCGGATACATTCTCAACCCGCGTTACGCGCGAATCGCCGTTCCGCTCGCGCATGAAATGAAAAGCCTCGGCCAGCGGCCGGGCGACAGGTCCCGCCCCAAGCGGGGGCAGGGCCATGAACAGGCCATCGGGGCTGTCGGCGAACAAACAGAGATGGTCGTGGAGAACGGTCCAGGAATAGGTCACGCGATGCCGCCAGATATAATGATAGGCGAAGGAAGCGGCAGCGAGCGGGGCTCCCTGAACGCCGGCGCTGACAGCGAGCGCCGCTTCCATGCGATCCCGATCGTCGAGCGTGAGGGCCTGCGTGCGCACCCGCATCCGCCCCTGTTGCAGCCGTTCCGTCACCCGTTCGAGCGGCCGCAACACGATCACATCCTCCTGAAAGCGCCCGATGAGCCGGGGATACCGCACGAGCGTCTCTACCCTGACCTCCTGCTCGATCCATCCGGCAACCTCCTCGGCTGCCTGAGCCAGGACCGGTGAAGACTGGTCCCTCATATACGGACATTTCGTGTCCCATCCCAACATCACCTGGTCATGCGTGGCATCCCACATCAAGGCAAACGGGTAGAGCCGGCACTCGAGAGGACGAACCTCGTAGATGCGACAGCGCGACGTGGCGGAATCAAAGGCCGGACAGACGTACCCGTCCCCTCCCGGATTCGGCACCAGGTCGATTTGTGAGCCATCGGAGTTTGGGAACAACGCAGGGGCAAGCCCTGCCGAGATTGCGGTTCCGATTTCCTCGGCGGTAAAGAAAGGCCGCAGGAAACTGTCCCTCTCCGGAAAGCGGCAACAGACATCGCAACTCAGGCAGGTGGCACTCGGCACAATCTGCAGGAGAGCGTTTCTTCCGGAAGGCAAAGGATTTGTCGGGATAATCGGCACGCATGAACTCGTCATCAGCTGTGGGCTCATTGTAGCACTAACAGACTGAGCGGCCTACTGTTCGGGCCGTTTCACCCCTGCGGTGCCGCACTCCATGCGGCGGGAACGAGTCGCTTTTCGAACCGCTCCGGCGCTCGGCTGACTTGTACCGGTGTCGGAGGCCATGGTACGATTTGCTCACCTCGGATCCAAACGCGAGTGCGAGGCATGCGACTGCGCTGCGAGTCTCGAGGATATTGCATTGGCACTGGCACAACATTCACGTGAGCCATTGAACTCCGACGAAGCCCGCCGACGTTGTCTCGCAATTCGTGATGCTCTCGTTCGCGCGGGGGTCTACGACCCGGCCGACACCGGTGCCGGCGGGGCAACGAACGGCTCCTCGATTCCGACGCCACGGTTCCGCCTGGCGCCAACGCCCTTCCCGCTCTCCTTATCAGACGTCACGTTTTTTCAGCAACTGGGGCAGGACCTCCTTTCATTCTATCGGGCACTGAACCGTCTGTATCAGGAGAGCACCCGAGGAACTCAGCCCGCCTGGGTGGCGGCCTACCTCGACCGGGGCAAGCCGGAATCGCTGATCGCCTACAGCCGGATGAATCGTTTTCGCAACCTCATTCCCGGCATCATCCGGCCCGACGTGATTCCAACCGCCGATGGCATGATGATCACGGAGCTCGACTCGGTACCGGGCGGCATCGGCCTGACCGGTTGCCTGACACGCGCCTATGATGACCAGTTCGCCATCGAGCGCCAGTCTCTCGATTTGGCCCCTGACCGTTCTCCTCTGATCGCGGGACGTGACGGAATGTTGCAAGGATTCGCCGCCATGCTGCGCGCCCAGCAAGGCGACCAGGAAGGCTGCCTTGCGATTGTCGTCTCCGATGAGGCCAAGGAATACCGGGCTGAGATGGATTGGATGGCCCAGCGATTGCGCGAGATCGGGTATCAGGCCTTCTGCGTGGAACCGCGGGCGATTCATTTCTCGGAGGAGGGCCTGTTTCTTCAGGAAGAAACCGGATCACGGCCGATCGGTTTGCTGTACCGTTTCTTCGAACTGTTCGACTTGAAGAACATCCCTAAATCTGAACTCGTCATGTATGCTGCCAAGAAGGGGCTGGTGACGGTCACGCCGCCTTACAAACCCGCCCTTGAAGAAAAGCTGGCGTTCGGACTGTTCCACCATCCGGAACTGGCTCCGTTTTGGGAACAAGCGTTACGGCCTGAAACTGCGATCAATTTGCGACGATTGCTGCCGAGGACCTGGATCCTCGACCCACAACCAGTGCCCCCTTCTGCGATCATCCCGCACCTCACGATCAGCGGACGGGCGGTGTCGGACTTTCGGCGCTTAGCCCAGACTACCCAAAAGGAACGTCAGTTGGTGCTCAAGCCATCCGGATTCTCTGAGCTGGCCTGGGGCAGTCGTGGCGTGTCCATCGGGCACGACCTGCCACAGGTCGAGTGGGCCGCGGCATTGGAGCATGCACTCCAGGCCTTCCCGACGACGCCCTATGTTCTTCAGGAATTCCACAAGGGCCGTCTGTTCGAGTTATCCTATTTGGACGAACAACGCGACACAGTGGTGCCGATGTCCGGACGAGTCCGTTTGTCACCCTACTATTTCGTCGTCGGCGACAAGGCCGAACTTGGCGGGATTCTCGCGACCCTTTGCCCTGCCAACAAGAAAATCATCCACGGTATGGTCGACGCGATCATGGCACCCTGTACCAGCGCGCCACACCTCGTTTCATCATAAGGGGACCTGATGATCGCTGCAGCACAACCGGCACATTTGCAGATTCCTTCTCAACCTTTTTTCCCATAGGTACTCATGGCTCTCACGCTCTATCATGTCCAATGGTGCCCGGATTGTGCGGTCGTTCGGGACCGTCTGGGCGAACTGAACCTCTCCTACGAAGACGTGGTCGTGCCGGACTTTCGCCCGATGCGCAAACAGGTCTTCGAAGTGTCGGGGCAATATTATGTACCGGTCCTAAAAGACGGAGACACCGTTCTGACGGAAACCCACGACATTCTTGCCCATCTCGACGCACAATACGACAAGGCACGCCGGTGAGGCCCCCCCCTGGATCTGCAGGGCGAGCGCTGATCACGGACCGGCCCGGATCCCGCAAGCAGGCGCCGGCTCGCACGGCTCGACCAACTAGACTAGTATCAGCGAAAGGATAGAGACGTGGAGGATTGGAGACGCATTCTGGCTCAGAGCGTGGTCAAGCCGAAGGATTTGGCGGATCGGCTCGGTGTCGACCCGAAGGAAATCGAGGACATCGTGGGGGAATACCCCATGCGGATTACGCCGACCGTGCTGGCCACCATCAAGGAAAAAGGCGATGCAATCTGGAAACAAGTCGTGCCTGATCGCGCAGAGATGGCCGATGTAGATGCAGAGGACGATCCGCTCGAAGAAGATCTGATGAGCCCCGTGCCCCACCTGGTTCACCGGTACCCCGACCGCGTCCTCTTGATGGTCACAAATCAGTGTCCGATCTATTGCCGGTTTTGCACGCGCAAAAGACTGGTCGGCAAACCGGGCTTCCTCAAAAAAGGGGAACTGGACCGGGCGATCGCCTATCTGCGCGACCATCAGGAAGTGCGGGATGTGATCCTGTCTGGGGGCGACCCGCTCCTGCTGCCCGATCATCTGTTGGAGCGGATCCTCAAATCCCTCCGGACCATTCCTCATTTGGAACTGATCCGGATCGGCACACGCGTACCAGGCAGCCTGCCGGAGCGCATCACACCGAAGCTCTGCGAGATCATCAAAAAATATCATCCGTTCTACATGAACCTGCACTTCAACCATCCGGACGAACTGACTCCGGAAGTGAAACGCGCCTGCGGGATGCTGGCCGATGCCGGGGTTCCCCTCGGTGCGCAGACTGTGTTACTGAAGGGGGTCAACGACGACCCCGAGATCATGAAACGTCTGATGCATCAATTGTTACTGGCACGCGTGAAGCCCTACTATCTGTATCAAGCGGACCTGACGAAGGGGACGAATCATTTCCGGACGTCGGTGGAAACCGGCCTCAAGATCATCAAGTCCCTGCAGGGCCACACCAGCGGCATGGGCGTCCCCCACTTCGTCATCGATGCTCCCGGCGGCGGAGGGAAAATTCCACTGCTACCCGCGGATTACCTGGTGAACCTGGATGAAGACAGCGCCGTGTTGAGAAATTACGAAAACAGGACCTTCCACTACCCCCAGCCCGGCTCCGCTCCAGGCCGTGAACTGCCGATGGTCGGCGCCCATCCCTCCTGGGCCTCCACAGGAAACGCTTGCGACGGAGGGGGTGAGCAGCTGTGACCCGTGCCGCTTCTTCAAAAGGGATTCTGCCGTACCAGCACATCACGCAGCTGATTACCCATGGATCCATCACATCGGCCCATCCGATCGAGGACCGGCAAATCCAACCGGCCAGTCTGGACTTGCGGCTCGGAAAGAAGGCGTACCGGCTGATCAGCAGTTTCCTGCCGGAGTTGTCGGCCATCAGCAGCCGCCTCAATGTGCTCGACTTCTATCAGTCCGACCTCGTCATGTACGAGATGGACCTCACGCAGGGCGCCATCCTCGAAAAGGGCCATGTGTATCTGGTCCCGCTCCTCGAGCAGCTGAATCTGCCAACCTCCCTCCGTGCGCGCGCTAATCCCAAAAGCACCACAGGGCGGCTGGATGTCTTTACCCGTGTCGTGACCGACCTGAATGCCGGTTTCGATGAAATCCGATCCGGCTACCGGGGCCCGCTCTATCTGGAAGTGGTGCCACGCTCCTTCGCCATCAAGGTACGCACGGGAGACTCTCTGAATCAAATTCGTTTCGTGCGCGGTGACGCCACCGTCTCCGACAGCGCCCTGCAGAAACTGCACGGGACCGATCCGCTCCTCTATCATAATGGCTCACCAGCGAAGCCGCTGCCGCAGAAGGAGTTCCGCACGGAGCGCGGGCTCTTCTTGCGGATCGACCTTACCGGAAGTGCCCGGGAAGATGCGGTCATCGGCTACCGGGCCAAGAAAAATAGCCACGTCATCGATCTGGCCAAAATCGGACATTATGCGGCCCTGGACTTCTGGGAACCGCTGAAGCGGCACCGGCTGGACAGCCTCCTCCTCGAACCGGAGGAATTTTATATCCTGGCATCGAAAGAGCGCATTCGGGTGCCGCCTGGGTATGCCGCCGAAATGGTCGCCTATGAAGCGGCCTGCGGCGAACTGCGCACCCACTATGCCGGCTTCTTCGACCCGGGCTTCGGATACGGAGACGGCAAGATGCGGGGCACCCAGGTCGTCCTGGAAGTCCGCCCGCACGATGTCCCGTTCCTCATTCATGACGGGCAAACCTTCTTCAAAGTAGTGTATGATCGGATGCTCACGGTGCCGACACAGGTATATGGGACCGCGCTCGGCTCGTCGTACCAACGGCAAGCCCTCACCCTCAGCAAGCATTTTAAGGCCTAATCATGGCACCACCCAGCGACCTTCCAGATCCTTCGACCCGTTCGTCCAGGCCCTTATCGAACCAGGAAGGCCCTGAGGAGGAAAGCAGCTCCGACCGCCAGGCGCACGTCGCCGGAATGATGATCGGCACAGCCTTGATGTTCATCGGCTTTCTCGACGTGTTCCTCTCCATCAGCGGAGGGTTTGAAATCAACGTCGTGCCTCTGCTGATTTACTTCAGCGGCATCGCGGTCTGGGCCAATGCCGTGGTCGAAAATCCGACGATTCGTTATTCCTTGATGGCGGGATCGGTCCTGATCAGCCTGGCATTTTTTCACTATGGTGAAGTGTTATTCTGGCACAAGCAGGTGGTGTTCTGGTCGACCGTCGTCGTCGTGATGTATTTCATGTTCAACGAGCCGAAACAGGCAACCTGAAGCACCACATGCCGTAGACCTCCTGGATCAGGCCGGTAAATTCACCGCTCCTCCTTCCGCGCCGATGACCATTGCCGTCATCATCCCGGTTCTCAACGAAGCCCGCGGTATCGGGCAGACCCTCTCACGTACGGCCATGCTCGGATTCGACGATCTTGTTATCGTGGACGGCGGCAGTTCGGACCAGACCTGTGCCGTCGTCGAGGCGTTCGGCGACCGACTTCGAACCGGGCCCGGCTCAAGCCCCGCACCGGCCTCGCCGACTCTTCACCTCCTGAAGGCTCCGGCGGGACGCGCGAGCCAGCTCAATGTAGGTGCAGCCGGTAGCCGGTGCGAGGTGCTCCTGTTCCTTCACGCCGATACCCAACTCCCCTTCAATGCCCGTCAGGCCATCGCCACCGCGCTGTCCGACGAGGCCTGCGTCGGAGGCCGCTTCGACGTCCGCTTTGACTCCTCTCGTCCCATAGCCCGACTCATTGGAAGCATGATGAGCCTGCGTTCCCGCTGGAGCGGGATTGCCACAGGCGACCAAGCCCTGTTCGTCCGACGGGATGTCTTCGAGCGGATCGGACGGTTTGCAGAGATCCCCCTGATGGAAGACATCGAATTCTCCCGTCGCCTCAAACGGGCAGGACGCCTCGCCCCGCTGCGCCATCAAGTCGTCACCGCCTTCCGTCGATGGGAACGGAACGGCCCCGTCCGCACAATTCTGTTGATGTGGACCCTCCGCTTCCTGTACTGGATCGGAGTCAGCCCGCATCGACTGCAACATTTTTACCGCATTGTGAGATGAATCCATGAGAGCTCCATCGTCGGATCGCAAACCACCCGCCTCGGCAGCCCTGGTGATTTTCGCTAAAGCGCCGATTCCAGGACAGGTCAAAACGCGCCTCTGCCCGGACCTGACTGAAGACGAGGCCGCCACACTGCACGGGAGCTTCGTCCTCGACACCCTCGAGCGCACCAAAGCAGCGGTGCATCAGTTCAAACTTCCGCTCGATCGCTTTCTGGCCTGTGCGCCCTCAAGCACCCATGTCTTTTTCAGAATCATGGAGGCGCGCCACGGCGTCACGCTCCTCGATCAACAAGGAGACAACCTGGGGGACAGAATGGCGCAGGCGTTCAGCACACTTTTTACCCGTGGGTACCGGCACGTTTTCCTGGTGGGAACCGACGTCCCGTCTCTGCCCCTGACACATTATCGCGATGCCGTACAGTCACTCACCCGACACGAGCTGATCCTCGGTCCGGCGAAAGACGGCGGATACTACCTGATCGGGATGACGTCGCCACACCCGGACCTTTTCGCAGGCATTCCCTGGTCGACGGAACAGGTCATGACGCTCACGCAACAGAAGGCGGCGGCGGCGGGATTAAAGACCGCGCTCCTGCCCGTTTGGAGTGATGTGGACACCCTCGACGATCTTCACGCCTTAATCGTCGACTGCGCAGCGGATAAAAAGCGCCCCAAACAGGAACGAGTGTATTCGCAACGAACGGCCGGCACGCTGGAGTTGCTCGCGAAACGCTTGCGCACGCGTGAGGCCTCACAGTTGTCGACAAACTAAGTCACGATCCCGAAAATGGAGTTGTGCCCTCATGCATAGACAGCAGCGGAACACCCCGCAGACTGTTCGGAAAGGCCTTCCAGCGAGGCCGCAGCAAGCGAGGAGGCGGATCCTACTCGTGCCATGCACTGAGCCTCGGCGCGATGCAAGAACGCCGCTGGCGGTCTTTCTCAACAGCCTGCTCACGGAGTCTCTATGACCAATAAAGTTGCTCTCATCACCGGCGGCGCCAAGGGAATCGGCCGCGCCCTTGCACTGGATCTCGCCACGCAACAATGGTCCGTGGCAATCTGCTACCGCACCAGTAAAGCAGCCGCGGATGAAACCAGCACGGCCATCGTGTCGCACGGCGGGCAAGCCTTGGCGGTACAATGCGACGTGTCCGACCCGCAGGCCGCCGCCGACTTGGTCTCACAGGTGGAACAGCGCTGGGGTAGGATCGACGCGCTGATCAATGGCGCCGGCCCCTATCACCGCGTCAATCTCTTCGACGAGACGCCCACGGGCTGGCGTGACATGTTCGAGGGGAATTTACACCCGATTTTTTATCTCGGGCAAGCGGTCGCGCCCGGGATGAAGGCACGGAAGCAAGGACGCATCATCAACTTCAGCATGGCCAACGCGGATCAGATGGTGGCCCAGCCTGAGGTGACGGGGCACTACATCGCCAAAGCCGGCGTATTGATTCTCACCAGGACCCTGGCAAAACTGCTCGCCCCCTACGGCATTACCGTCAACGCCATCTCCCCCGGCTTCATCGATTCAGGCAGCGCGCCACCAGAGGAACTCGCTGGTGTGGTCAAACGAATTCCAGCCGGATACATCGGGAGCGTGGGAGATACGGTTGCGGCGGTGCGATACCTGCTCAGCGAGGAGGCGCGCTACGTCAACGGCGCCAACCTGCACCTCAGCGGCGGATGGGGCATCTGACTCACGGTTTACCTGGCAAAGAAGAGAATGGCGCCGATGATCGCCGCCATGAGATAACTTTTGGAATCCTTCACCGCGAACACGACCGGATCGTCGTCCATTCGATTCCGGTAAGCCAGCATCCAGACCCGACTGATCCAGTAGAGCATGACCGGACAGACCAGCCATAATACGTCCGCATGCGTATACAGCAGCAGCACTTCTTTGCTGCTGATATAGAGCGCCAGCACCAGCACCGCCAGCAATCCGCTTGCCGTCCCGATGCTCGATACATGTTCCAGATCCGTTACCCAGTACCCTCGCCCGTGCAGTTCCTTGCCTTCGGCCTCCCCGGTGAGCCGAAGTTCGGTAAATCGCTTCACCAACGCAAGACTCAGAAAGAGAAATAACGAGAACGTCAGCAGCCAGTGCGAAGGCGCCACTCCCGTTGCCGCCCCGCCTCCATACACCCGCACGGTGTAGAGCTGGGCCAGCACAATCACATCCAGCAACACAAACTGTTTCAGATAGAAGGAATACCCCGTTGTCAGCACCAGATAGGCCGCCAACACCAGCAGAAATGTCGAGGGCAGGGCCAGGGCCAGGAGAATTCCTCCGATCAGACAACCGGCAGCCAGAAGGAGCCCGAAGGGAATCGAAAGACTGCCGGATGCAAAGGGACGATTTTTTTTCCGGGGATGCCGGCGGTCGGAAGGGAGATCGAGACAGTCATTGACGATATAGACCGAAGACGCGGAGAGACTGAACGACAGGAACGCAAGGCCCGCCTGCACCATCAGGGCCCGATTGGTGATTTGATGCGAAGCCACCACCGGGATAAACACCAGCACGTTCTTCGCCCACTGATGCACGCGCAAGGCCCTGGCCACCTGCTTCAACCCTTTTACGGGCTCGCTGAACACCCGACTGACCGGGGTCAGCGATTGCGCGCGCCGCGCTAATCGGGCAGAGGCATTCACGACGATGGCTTCGTTCGCCTCAGCCCACACGGGCAAATCGGCAGTGGAGTTTCCCGCATAGGCAAAACCGCGGGCCCCGTACCGTTCGACCAGGAGAGCGACTTTGCGTGCGCCTTTGAGGTTGGTCGAGGCATCACTACCGAACACGCGCTCATCGAACAGCGCAAGATGGGACTCCACGGCGCGGGCAAAACTCTCATGACTGGCGGTGGCCAAGACCAGTTCCCGGCCCGCTTTACGTTCATTGGAGAGAAACTCGAGCAGCGCTGGGTCGTAGGGGAGCGTGCTCGCGTCGAGCGTCACCCGGCGGGCAATTTCATGCTTGAATGCCGCCTTGCCCTTCAGCAACCAGAAAGGAAGCTGAAAGATCGACAGCGGATTCTGCTTGAGCAGCGCCAGCAGCGATTCCCACAGAAGATCGGTCCTGATGAGCGTGCCATCAAGATCGACACAAAGCGGACTTTTTGCGTGGAAATCCTCACCCATGGGTCGCAGAAGGAATTCTATCGGCAAGGAAGAATCTGGGCAAGCACTTACGATGAACTTCACGGGAGTGAAGCTCTCGTACAGGAGATGGAGATTGACCCTGTCGCCCGTGAATGCCGGTGATGGGTGCGACCGAGGCTGCGCGCTTATTCGGCCCCGAATGCCTTCTTCAACAGCGGCATCACTTCGCCCTTGGCTTCCATGGGGTCCAGAATATCCGTGTCGCCGTAAAACTGTCCGTCGATGAACACCTTCGGCAGGGTCGGCCAGTTCGTCAACTTGGTCAATGCGTCGCGTTTGGCAGGCTGGGACAACACATCGATGAGTTCGTAAGGATAGCCGTATTTCTCGAAGAAGTGCATGGTCTCCCTCGTGAACCCGCACATCGGCATGGCTTTGGTGCCCTTGCCGTAAATCAGTATTTTGTTCGCCTTGATTTCCTGCTGAATCTCTTCTTCGATCGGGTCAGCCATCTGTCCCTCCTCTACTACTATGTGTTCATTTCTTCCGGTGTCTTGGCCGTAATCTCAAGGGCATGGATACGTCCGTCCTTCATCGGGGCGGCCAACGCCTGGTAGACCATCCGATGTCGGTCCAGAAGATTCTTGCCGAGAAATCCGCCCGAGGTCACCCGTACGATCAAATGGTCCTGGGTGCCGGTCTTATCGATCACGGTCACGGCAGCATCAGGAAACACCTGGCGAATGAATGCGGTCACGGCCTCGGGGGTAATCATCTTCCTGGAGAATAACGCATACGGGACTCCGAAGGCAATCTCACGGGTCCCCGCTTCCATCGTTAAACGGAATAGCTTGCGTCTGGACTACATGGATATTTGTAAGACAGCCCGCTAGAGTGGGCTCTTGCGTCAATACACTCGGACCCGGTACCCACACAGGTTGAAAAGAGAAGACTCGTGGTCCAGCCGAATTCACGCCGCCCCCACCCGCCTGTCCAGGCTCGCTCTCTGCATCTTACTGATTATTCTCGGATGCCAATCGACCCTCACCGCGCGAACAGCTGCGGCCGCAGGGGCCGGATCGGAAGCGATTCAAGGCTTGGGGAGTTATTTTCTGACGCTGCCGTATGGCGGCATTAAAATGGCTGTCGCCGTGCTCGGCGCAGTCGCCGGGGGAGTAGGGTTTATCTTCAGCGGTGGGGACAAGGTGACAGCCGAAAAAATCTGGAGCCCCTCTCTTGGCGGTGAATATGTCGTCACTCCCGCACATCTCCGGGGCGAGAAAGACTTACATTTCTTCGGCAACATCCAGGCTAAATAGCTCCTCTATTCAGGGATCGGTTTCGATCGGTCCACTCCGCAACGACCGGCCTGCTGAATCGTTCCGGTCCCCCGTCTGATCGAGCAGCCGGTGGTGCATTTCACCCGGCCTGGTGGATTCCAGCCACCAGGCCGGAGTCGCTCCTCGCCAACTTTCCATATGTGATTGAAATCGCGTGTGTCTTCTTCGACGCCCAACTGGCATGCCTGTTGCTGTTATCCAATGGCAAGTACGGAAGACGGCATCAATCATCGACACTACTATCAAGGAGGGGACCATGACAGAATTTAAATCGGGTTTCTTTATGAGTGAGTCCGCCTGCAACGGACGGGTGCTCGTGGTCGACGATGAACCGGACATTCGCAAGGTCGTTCGAATGACGCTGCAGAAGGCCGGGTATGAGGTCATTGAGGCAGAGAACGGCGAAAAAGCCATCGAAGCTATCAACACCGGAGAAAACCGGTTGCTGCTGGACGTCCTTATCTGCGACATCCGCATGCCGAAGATCAACGGAGTTGAGGCTATTGCCTACTTCCAACAGGAATGGCCGCGGGTCCCGATCATTGTGCTGACCGGCTTCCCCGACACCGACATGGCCACCTCCTTTTTGCGAAGCGGCGTGGTCGACTATCTAGTGAAACCGGTCGAAGGAGAGAAATTACGAACGGCCGTGGCCAGGGCCATGGAACAGCGGGAGCTTGCCCAGCTCTAGTGCCGTCCATACCGCCAGGCAGCGCCACACCTTTCGTCGGGGAGGTCTCCCGGGCCTCTCCGACGAACAGGTGCGAGTGAGTGAGGCCCACTGCCGTCCGGACCTTGCAACACACTACGGAATGCGACCATGAAACTCTGCGCGACGAGAATTGCCATCATCGGTGCCGGAAAAGGAGGGACCGCGATCCTGGATCTCCTTCATCAAATCCCGGACGTGGAGATCGTCGGCATTGCGGACAAGGATTCGACCGCTCCTGGACTCAAGCGGGCGAGAGACCTGAATGTGCTGGTCGCGGAACGGGTGCAGGATCTCATCCAGAATCATGGTGTCAATCTGATCATGGATGTCACGGGCGATCCCTCCATGGAACCGCTCATCCACTCCCTGAAGCGTCCCGGCGCCGAGGTCCTGAGCGGGGCCGCCACCAGGCTGCTCTGGAAGCTCGTCCAACACCAGTCGAAATTGGAAGCCGAATTGTTCCAGGCCGACAAGCTCGCCGGGCTGGGTTCTTTCGCGGCCGGCATCGCGCACGACATCAACAATCCGCTGCAGTTGATTCTCGGACTGGCCGAAAATCTGGAAGAAGAGCAGGACCTCGCAGTCGTCCACGAGCAGGCTCGCGACATCACGCAGGCCGTCAAACGCACCAGCGCCATCTGTCGCGACCTGACCCGCTACGCCAGACGCAATGGCGCCGGCGAGGAGGTCATGGTCAACCTCAACACCAAACTGGACGAAGCACTGAGAATCGCCCGTTATGCCGTGACGCTGCAAGACGTCACCGTTATTAAGCGGTATGCGGAAGAAGCCAGCGTGATGGGTAATCCCGACGAACTCCTGCATGTCTTCGTCAATTTGATCACCAACGCAGTCCAAGCTATCAAGGATCGCGGCACGTTGACCCTCCAAACCACTGTCGGACCGGATGGACTCGTCAGCGCTTCCGTCAGCGACACGGGGTGCGGCATCCCCAAAGAAGCCTACTCTAAAATCTTCGAGCCGCTCTATACCACTAAACCACCCGGGAAAGGCACCGGGTTGGGGCTGTACAATGTGCTGTCGGTGATCTCGAAAATGGAAGGTCACATTTGCGTCGAAAGCGACGTGGGTGTTGGCACGACCTTCCGCATCGAATTTCCACAGGTGCAGCCGACCATATCATGCGCGCCACTATGACGAATCCATCGGCCTCTTTTTCGAAGGCCCCGGGGTGGGGCCTGAAACGCAAGCTCATCGTGTCCATGCTGATGGTCGGCGTGGTTCCCCTCCTGCTCGGCCTCAGCCTGGCCTTTCTGCAAGGATCGAAGGAAATCCAGGTCGTCAGCGGGGAAAGCTTTCAGGCTCTGGCCACGGAGGCGGCCCGCAAGTTGGACCTGCTCGTGGCGGAAGAGGTGGCCAGAACCTCCCGCATCGCGGTCCACCCCGATATCGTGCGTGCTCTGGAACAGCGTCGCGACACGCTCCATGCCTCGGAGCAGAAGACGGCCTTGCCTGCTCTGGTACAGCAACGAGCTCGCTGGGCGGAAAGAGACCCGGCAGCGGTCAAAGCGATCACGGGAAACTCTACCGCCCTTCTCCTGCAAAGTTTTTACGCCGGCTCGCAGAGCGAACCGGATCAACTGCTGCCACAAGTCGTACGCGCCGCCACCAAGAAGCTGTTCATCACGGATGTGCAGGGGAACCTCTTCGCCGCCCTGACGACCAAAGCCGGCTTTTCCCATGCCGACAGTCCCTGGTGGAAAGGCTCGTTCAACAGAGGAGTCGGCCAGCTCTATATCGAAGATCTTCACTTCGACGAACAGGCCAATGCCTATGTCTTCAGTATTTCCCTCCCGATCATGGACAGCCTCCGGTATGAAGTCGTGGGCGTGCTCCACCGGGTCATCGATGCCAAGGAGTTCTTTTCTCCATCAACTCACCCCATCCGGTTCGGCAAGACGGGCCATGTAATGCTCATCGATAGCCGAGGCATGGTCCTCAGCTGCCCGATCCTGCCGACCGGCGTTCAGCTCTCAGGGGCATCGCTGATTCCGCAGGTGACGGTACGTCAACCCGGC